>DASRJA010000182.1:0-5307 GCA_035649695.1 Mycobacterium sp.
AGCTCGTTTCGACGATGGCGGCAACGTGGTCGAGGAGCTGGACGACGGCACGCTCAACCGCGATGGCCTCGATCTGGCGTCTGGCATCGAGGTGTTCGAGTTCGTCAATGGCGACCTCAACCACATCCGCAATCTGTCCTATCCGGACCTGACGCCCGGGCCGACCACGCCGGGCACGCATCAGTTCCTGCAGGCGTCAGATCTGTATCGCCTGCCCTCGCAGGATGAGCGCACAACCGGCAACGTCAATCACGACGGCACCGCCAACACGGACGCGGCAACCGGCATCGAGACGGTGCTGACCCCGGTCGGCTGGGCACAGACGCAGGCCGCCGCCGACAACGGCTTCAAGGTGGCGGGCGATGCAACCGACACCGAGGACCAGTTCGCGCCGATCGTGAAGGCCACCGAGGAGGCGTTCGTCGTTGCCTGGCAGACCGCCGGCGCTACCCCGGGTTCGGTCGGCGTGCGCATGTCGATGTACGACCCCCTCGGTCAGCCGACGCTGGTTGATGGCGGCCCCGGCACGACGTTCAGCGTGACGAACAATGCCGCCGCCGGCGTCGCCCCCGCCATCAGCGGCATCGGCGCCGGGGCGGTGGCGGCCTATGTGACGGCAGATGCGGGCTCGCTGGTCGTGCAGGCCTTTGATGTCGACGGCGTGCCTGTCGGCGCCACCCTGACCGTTGATGCGGGCACGGCCGCCATCAGCGACGTGTGCATTGCCGGCCAGGCCGTCGACGGCGCGGTGATCGAAGACCAGTTCGCGGTCGTCTATGTGCAGGACAACGGCGACACCGACACGGACTACGGCAACATCGTCCTGCAGCGCTACGGCGTGGCCGTCGATGCCAACGACGTCGCCCAGCAGCCGGTGGCGCTCGGCCGCGACGGTGCAGCCAACGTCGGCAGCGACGCTGCCGCACAGATCGAGGTCGACACCGGCGCGGGGCTCGAGACGGCCATCGGCCGCGACCCGCAGGCCGTCGGCCTGCATGACGGCCAGCTCGCTGTGGTCTGGGTCGAGCTAAGCGACACCGGCAGCGAGACCGTCAAGGGCGTGGTGATCGAACCCAACGGCAACCAGGTACTGCAGATCGATCTGACCGACATGCTGCCCGCAGCGGGCATCGTGGAAGGTACCCGGCCGATCCTGGCCGGCGCCGGTGAGGGCGACATCCTGGTCAGCTGGCTGCAGGCCGATCCAGCCGGCGGCTTCGTCGTGATGGCCGCCATCTACAAGGCGGCCGGCGCCGATGCATGGACGGTGCCGGAAGCGCCGGTGGCGCTGCAGCACTTCGACTCCGAGCCCCAGGAGTTCCAGGTTTCGGTGGTGGGCGAGGTGGATGTCTCGCTGATCGTCACGTGGCGCGAGGACGGCAGCGGCAGCAATGATGACGTGCACGGCCAGCGCTTCGACACGGCCGGCAATACCCTCGGCAACGAGTTCGACGTGACCGGCAACCGCTCGGGCGACCCCGAGCATCAGGTAGCGGGCGACGTCTCGACGGCGGCCGGCATGCTGGATGGCCGATTCGTGGTGGTCTACACGGAGGACGACGGCAACGGCGAGGTCGACGTCGAGGCGCGCATGTTCGACACGCGCAGCGCCGAGGATCCCAATATTGGCCGCGACGCCGGAGGCCCGCGCGGCTTCGAGGTCGGCACGGTGTTCGACGATATCATCGACGGTCGCGACCGCGAGGACGAGCTGCACGGCGGCATCGGCAACGACGTGCTGATCGGCGGCGTCAACGATGATGCGCTGTTCGGCGGCGCCGGCCAGGACACGCTGGTCGGCGGCACGGGCACCGACAACCTGGCGGGCGGAGAGGGCAACGACTTGCTGATGGGCGGGCACGGCCGCGATTACATTTCGGGCGGTGCGGGCACCGACACCATCTCCTACCGTGGCGAGGCGCGCGCGGTCACCATCAACCTGGCCGCCGGCACCGTGCACAGCGATGCCGCGCACAATGCGGTGGTGCTGCCGGATCCGGCCACGACCATCAACAACCTGCCGGCGGACGCGCTGACCGATGCCAACCTCGAGGATCTGATCGGACAGATCGTCGAGGTCGACCACGAGGCGGAGATCTTCGAGTTCCAGTCGGCCGCCGATATCGAGAATGCCGAGGGCGGCCTCGGCAACGACACCATCATCGGCAACGACGGCGACAACGTGCTGACCGGCGGCAAGGGCAACGACAGCCTGGACGGCGGAGCCGGCACCGACACGGCACTATTCTCGGGTGCTGCCGACGAGTACAGGGTCACAAGCAACGCGGATGGCTCCTTCACGGTCGAAGATCTGCTGGCCAACCGCGACGGCAAGGACATTATCCGCAATATCGAGCTGCTGCAGTTCGCTGACCTGGCCGCGGCGCCGGACGCTGTGGCGGAGGAACCACCTGCCCCACCGATCGCCGTCGGCAACGAAGTCACAGCGTCCGAGTCCGATGCCGAAGGCGGCGTGATCATCAATGTGCTGGCCAACGACACAGGCGCGGATCTGCGTGTGGCGCAGATCAATGGCGTTACGATCACTACGCAGTCGCCGGTGCAGATCGCGAGCGGCTTCGTGCAATTGCGCGAGGACGGCCAGCTGCTGTTCACCGCCAACCTCAACTTCAGCGGGGTGGCGGCATTCGCCTACACCATCGCCAATACGGCGGGCCTTCTTGCGACGGCCAACGTCACCGTCAACGTAACGCCCGTAAACGACGCGCCCACCGCGGTTGCGCTCTCCAATCTTCATGTGGACGAGCACGTCGCCGGTGCAGTGATCGGTACCCTGTCGGCAGTCGATCCGGACCAGCCCGACACGCACACCTTCACCGTGTCGGATCAGCGCTTCGAGGTGGTCGGCACGACCCTCAAGCTCAAGTCCGGCGTAAGCCTCGACTTCGCGACGGCACACACCGTCGACGTGACCGTCACAGCCACGGATTCTGGCCTCCTTACCACGTCGCAGAGCTTCACCATCGACGTGATCGGCGGCAACGCGGCGCCGACCTCGATCACGCCGGACGCGGCCATGGTGGCGGAGAACGCGCTATTGGGCACGACGGCGGTTTCCGGCCTCGCGGCTGTCGATCCCAACGTCGGCGATCGTGCAGGCTTCTATCTCGTCAACGACGTGGGCGGCCGCTTCGTAATGATTGGCGACACGATTATTGTCGCCAATCCGACGCTGCTCGACTACGAAGCCGGCAGCACGCACACCATTGAGGTCAAGGCAGTCGACACGGGCGGCCTATACAAGACCCAATCCGTCACGGTTACGCTCGGCAACCTCGTGGGTGGCGCCGACAACCCCATCAACGGAACGGCCGGCAAGAACGCGATCAACGGGACTTCGGGTGCCGACCGTATCAACGGCCTCGGCGGCGAGGACCGCATGCAGGGTGGCGCAGGCGACGACATCCTGGATGGCGGCGCCGGCAAAGACCGCCTGGCCGGAGGCGCCGGCAACGACACCTACGTTGTCGATCAGACGGACGATCGGGTCGAAGAGGACAGGAACCAGGGCACCGACACGGTCGTGACCTCCCTCGACAGCTTCGGGCTCGGCGACGACGTCGAGAACCTCGTCTACACCGGCACCAGGTCGTTCACCGGCACGGGCAACGACGACGCCAACACCATCCTGGGCGGCTCGGGTGCCGACAACCTGCGCGGCGGTCGGGGCGACGACACCCTGGTCGGCCGCGGCGGCAACGACACGCTGGACGGCGGTGACGGCCATGACGCGCTGCACGGCGGTGACGGCAACGACACTCTGACGGGCGGTGCTGGCAACGACATCCTCGAGGGTGGGGCCGGCAGCGACATCCTGAACGGCGGCGTCGACAACGATACGTTCGTGTTCCGGCCCGGCTTCGGCAACGACACCATCAAAGAGTTCGGCGACAGCACCAACAATCAGGATGTGCTGGACCTGTCGATGTCGGGCTATGCGACGTTTGCGGCCCTGCAGGCGGCCGGCGCCTTGGCCCAGGTCAATGCCGACGTGGTGGTCACGCTCAATCCACTCGATCCGATCACGTCCGACAAGATCACCTTGAAGACCGTCAACCTGTCGACGTTGGATGCCACGGACTTCAAGTTTGGCTAGCGTGTCACGCCAACCTTGTACGTGGCTAATAACGTTAAGGAATCACTGAGAATAAGGATGTGTTTCCCGGCGCTTGGGTTTAGGTTCGTGGGCCGGCACGGATCATAGGTGGGGCGCTTTTTCGGCGCGATCCGGACTTTGGGGGAGTATTGCGTAGTGGCTGGGCGGCCGGAAAAGAAGAAAAGCGAGGTAAGGCTCGCCGCAGGGGCGTTGGGCTCCGTTGTTATTACCCTGGCCGTCGTCTCGGGTGTCGTTAACATTCTGGCGCTGACCGGCTCCTTCTACATGCTGCAGGTCTACGACCGGGTGCTGTCGAGCCGCAGCATGGCGACCCTGCTTGCCCTCTCCTTACTGGCCGTCGGCCTCTATTTGTTTCAGGGCGGCCTGGAAGTGATCCGCTCGCAGATCCTGGTGCGCCTTGCCGGTCGGCTCGACCGGCAACTGACCAAGCAGGCCATGACGGCTGCCATGCGCTTGCGCGCCTACGTCGGCGCACAGGGCAGCCCGCTGCAACCGATCCGCGATGTCGATGCGGTGCGCACCTACCTGTCCGGGCAGGGGCCGGTGGCGATCCTCGACATGCCGTGGATGCCGCTCTACCTCGCCTTCGTGTTCATCCTGCATCCGATGCTCGGCTGGATCACGATGTTCGGCGCCGCCTTCCTGCTGTCGGTGGCGTTCCTGACCGAGCGCATGATGCAGACGCCTGGCGAGGTGCTGGCATCCGCCTCCAAGCAGCGCTGGGCCATTGCCGAGGCCTGCGAGCAGAACTCCGATGCCCTGCACGCCATGGGCTTTGGCCATCGCTTCTTGCGCCGGTTCCAGGCGGTCAACAACCAGCACCTGGACGCCAACGAGCGGTTGAGCGACGTGGTGGGCGGCCTGTCGTCGGTATCGCGCGTGTTCCGCATGATGCTGCAGTCGGCGCTGCTTGGTATCGGCGCCTATCTGACCATCAAGGGCGAGATGTCGGCAGGCGCCATCATCGCCTGCTCCATCGCCGCGTCGCGGGCGCTGGCGCCGATCGAGGTGGCGATCGGCAACTGGCGGGTGTTCGTGGCCGCGCGACAGGCCTGCGCCCGGCTCGATGCGGTGCTGGCCAACCTGCCCGAGAAATCGCGCCCCCTGATGCTGCCGGCCCCCACGCACGCGCTCAGCGTCGAGAGCATTTCGGTCATGGTGCCGGGCTC
>DASRJA010000183.1:0-8381 GCA_035649695.1 Mycobacterium sp.
CGTCCTGTGAGACGCCGACCAGCCGGCCAGGCAGCTGACGGGCGTGCTTGGCGTGCACTGCCAGAAAACCGGCGTGTGGTCCGCCGAATCCCATTGGCACACCGAATCGTTGGGTGCTGCCAAACGCGACGTCGGCACCGATGTCGCCGGGTGATGCGATCAGTGTCAGGGCCAGCAGGTCGGCGCCGACCGCCACCAGCGCACCGCGCTCGTGCGCGGCCGCCACCAAGTCGGTCCAGTCGACCACCGCGCCGCTGGCGCCGGGCAGCTGGGTGATCACCCCGAAGAAGTCGCCGTCGGGCAGGCCGCCACGAAGGTCGGCGGTGACGATCTCGATGCCCAGCGGCTCGGCACGGGTGGCCAGCACAGCCGCGGTCTGGCGGTACAGGTCGGTGTCGACGGCCAGCCGGTTTGACGGGCCCTTGACAGCCCGTTGCATCAGCGTCATCGCCTCGGCGGCGGCGGTGCCCTCGTCCAGCATCGAGGCGTTGGCCACCTCGAGCCCGGTCAGGTCGGCGACCATGGTCTGGAAGTTCAGCAGCGCCTCCAGGCGGCCCTGGCTGATCTCGGGTTGATAGGGGGTATAGGCGGTGTACCACGCGGGGTTCTCAAGTATGTTGCGGCGCAACACCGGTGGCGTCAGCGTGTCGAAGTAGCCCTGCCCGATCATCGATACGGCGACGGTGTTCGAGTCGGCCATCGCGCGAAGTTCGGCCAGCGATTCCTGCTCGCTGGCGGCTGGCAGCAGCTGATCCAGGCCGGGAGCGACGCCGTCATCAGACAGCGCGTCGAGAATGCCTGCGGGCAGCGCCTTGTCGGCCAGTTCGTCCAGCGACCCCACGCCGATGGTCTTGAGCATCGTCGCGACGGCATCCGCGTCCGGTCCGATGTGGCGATCGGCGAAGTTGGGCTGATTGTGATCGAACACTGACGTGCACTCCGTTAGGGCTCAGAACCGCTGGGTTCCTCCCCCTCAGTCGTCAACCCGCCCGGGCGTCTCCAGAGGCATCGGGGCCTTGCGCGGTCCTGGGTGCCTGAGAGGTTGACGGAGAGGTGTTGCTCCTTCGGCGTCCGTGGCTGGCGGTCACGGAACTCTCCCGCACAAGGGCGATGCGCTAACGAGTTTACCGGCAGGCCGGCGAACCTGTGGTATCAGCCGATCTTGCGGTCGCGGTGTTTACGCCGCGAGGCCAGCTCGTCCTCGGGCGTGGCGATCGACTCGCCGCCGTCGGCGCGCTCACCGGGGAATTCGGCGATCGCCCCGGTCAGCTCCCGCATGGCGCCGGACACCGCGATGCCGAACACGCCCTGGCCGCCCTGCAGCAGGTCCACCACTTCCTCAGCCGACGTGCACTCGTAAACCGTGGTGCCATCCGAGAACAGCGTGATGTTGGCCAGATCGCGCACCCCGCGCTGCCGCAGATGATCGACGGCGACGCGAATGTTGTGCAGCGAGATGCCGGTATCCAGCAGCCGCTTGACGATCTTGAGAACCAGGATGTCTTTGAACGAGTACAGCCGCTGGCTACCCGACCCGGCCGCGCTGCGGATGGACGGCACGACGAGCGAGGTCCGCGCCCAGTAATCCAGCTGGCGGTAGGTGATTCCGGCGATCTGGCAGGCGCTCGGCCCGCGGTAGCCGACGAGCTCGTCAGGCACCGAGTCATCGGGGAACAGACCCGCCTGCACGGGTTCGCTGGGCGTACTGGCTTCAGATTCAGCGGGCCCGCTGCTGGTGGACAGGTCCAGCTGCTCTTGACGTGGCGTGTCTCCCACTCTCGAATCCTCTCGCCGATCGAACTCGCGTCTGTGACCTGCATGGGCGCACGTTTGCCGAAGCTCGAATGTGTCGAGCATACGCTTCCCGTCGAGCCGTTACTGCTCGTCGACGTCAAGTATGGCTGCCCAATTCGCGGTTGCGGAAAACCCGCGCCGCGTGTCGAGTGCGACGAGACGTTTCCGTGACAAAACTCCCTGCTAGGTCGCCTTGAAGTCGTCGGGCGACACGCTGTCGAGGAACTCCTTGAACTTCTCGACCTCGTCCTCACGGACAGCGCCTGCCGCTTCCTCGTCGTTCTCATCGGGAATCAGCAGGCCGGCCTCGGCGAGCACCGCCTCCTCCACGTAGATCGGGACGCCGACGCGCAGCGCGATGGCGACCGAATCCGACGGCCGTGCCGACACCTTGATGTCGCGGTCGAAGATCAGGTCCGCGTAGAAAGTGCCCTCCTGGAGATCGACGATGCGCACCTCTTTAAGCGAATGACCAAGCGCGGCAATGACATCTTTGATGAGGTCGTGCGTCAACGGCCGCGCGGGCTCGTGGCCCTGCTGTTCGAGCGCGATCGCCGCGGCTTCCGGCTGGCCGATCCAAATCGGTAAGTAGCGGTCACCGTTGGCCTCCCGCAGCAGCAGCACTGGCTGGTTCTGCGGCTGCTCCACGCGAATGCCGACCACACGAACTTCACCCATCTGTGTCTGCCCTCCGCACGAAAGAAGCCTTGAAATGAGTCTAATCCTCAGCGATCCAGAACGTCGCGTACGGCGGACTTGATCAGCGACGTGTGCAAGGTGATTGCCAGCGCGGCCACCTCGCGGGCCAGATCGTCGGCACGGTCACGGGCACCGGCCTTGCCCGCCTTGACCACCGGACCCGCGATCTGGGCGATCAGATCGGACTGGCGGTCGGCAGCCGAGCGGAATGCGCGCAGATGGCGTGGTTCCACGCCGTACTCCGCCAGGGCCTTCGCGCACTGGGCGATCACCACCGAGTGCTCGTCGAAGAAGCCGGCCGGACCGGGCCTGATGACGGCGCCCTTGACCAGCTCGCCCAGCAGAGCCTCGTCGATCCCCGACCGAGCGAGCAGATCCTCCCTGCGAAGCCGCACCTGCGACTGCACCGCCCCCGATATCCCAGCCTCGGTGTCCTCGCTCGAGACAGGAACCAAACGCGGTACGCCGTAAGCGGATCCGCTCGCAGGCAGCTCGCCGTCGGGCTGGGCGTCGAGCTGTGCCTTGATGACCTTCAACGGCAGATACTGGTCGCGCTGGGCTGTCAGGATGAACCGCAGGCGCGCGCAATCGTAGGCGGTGAACCGCCGATATCCCGACGGCGTCCGCTCAGGGGTGACCAGGCCTTCGGCTTCCAGAAACCGGATTTTGGAGATGGTCACGTCCGGGAAGTCGCCCCGCAGCAGATCGAGAACCGCTCCGATCGACATCCCGGCCAAAGCGGGTCTGTCGGGGGCGGTCATCGCTTAGCTGCCCGGGCCGCTGTCGTCGTCACCCTTGGGCCCGGTCAAAAACACCAGGCGGAACTTGCCGATCTGCACCTCGTCACCATTCGCCAGCACCGCGGAATCGACGGGTTCCCGGTTGACGTAGGTGCCGTTGAGGCTGCCGACGTCGACCACCTGGAACTCGCCTCCCTCCAGCCGGAACTCCGCGTGCCGGCGGCTGACCGTGACGTCGTCGAGGAAGATGTCGCTGTCGGGATGCCGACCGGCCGACGTGGTGGGTTGGTCGAGCAGGAATCGCGAGCCTGCGTTGGGTCCGCGCTTGACGACCAGTAGGGCCGACCCGGCGGGCAGCCCTTCAACGCCCGAGACCGCACCCTCGGTGCCGGCCGTGGCCGGAGCGTCCAGCTCGTTGAGGAAGTCGGCGCGGAAGACCGATGTCGTCTCCACGGTGACATCCTCAGACTGGTCAGCCCCAGAGTTGTGGTCCTTTTCCGTCACCCGCTGCTCCTCACTGGCTGCTGTGGCGATATCAGGCCGGGCCCCCCAGCCATGATGTCTGGTGTCGACCGTACCGCGCAGTGGACATCATTGTGTCCACCACCGCCGGATCGGCCTGTGTTGGATTTCGGTCTGAAAACCCTAACAACTCGTCATTCGGTCACGGTCGCGCGGTAGCCGTCCGCATCAAGTAACCCGCGCAGTCCCTCGTCGAGGGCGGCGGCGTCGATTTGCAGATCGACGAGCCAGCCTTCGCCGTAGGGGTCGGAGTTGACCAGTTGCGGGTTTGCTTCCAGATCACCGTTGACCGCAACGACTTTCGCGCTGACGGGCGCGTAAAGGTCGGACACGGACTTGGTCGACTCCACCTCACCGAACGACTCGCCCGCCGTGACGTCGGCGCCGACGTCGGGCAACTGGACGAACACCACGTCGCCGAGCGCCGACTGGGCATAGTCGGTGATGCCGACCCGTACGGTGTCGTCGCCGGTGCGCTGTACCCACTCGTGTTCCTCGGTGTAGGACAGGTCGGCTGGGATTTCGCTCACGGCGCTCCTCGTGGACAGGCTCAGACGAATGCTCACTTGACGGGCTGAGCGTATTGGCGGGGTTTCGGTTGCCGCAAGGCGGTTACGTCGACGCGGTCGGACTGTTGTACCACCATCGTGCCGCCAACGCGCTCGACGCTGTCCATGGCGCCGCCGGGAATGTTCATCGCCGCGGCCAGCGTCGGCGGATCACCAATCGCCAGAACCGAATACGGCGGGTTCAGCGTCGCGCCATCCACGACGAGCGCGCCCGGGGTCCCGACTACCCAGGTGTCGACGCCGACCCGGACAGCCGCTGACCCGCCGCGGATCTCCATGGCCTCGGCACCGGCCGCCCGCAACTCGTTGATCACGTCCAGCACGGTCTCGGCGGGCACCCCCGGCGCCTTGTCCTCGATCGTCAGCGTCACACCGGGACCGGTCGCGGCGACGGTGCCGATCAAGATCGACAGCGCGGCCAGCCGGGCCTGCGCGTTCTCGATCGCGGCCGCATCACTGCTGCCCGATTCCTGCAGCTGCGCCAGCGTGCGCTGCAGGTCGGCCACTTCGGTATTCAGCGCGGCCTCCCGCTGCTGCAGCGAATCGAGCAACACCAGCAGATCGGCGGGCCGCGCCGTCTCCAGTGAGTCGCCGGATTCGGTCTGACGAGCCTGGGTGACGATGGCCACCCCGAGCAGGACCAACAGCAGCACGGCGAGAGCGCCGAACACGATCTGCGACCTGCCCCGCCGCACCAGTCCCTTGACACCGCCGGCATGCAGATCGCCGATCTGCGGTGCCGGTTCGTCGGCGGGCAGTTCGTGCCGACCGTGTTGATCCGGCTCGGCTTCGTGCTGCCCATGGGTGTCGCTCATGGATCTATGCCCCGAAAAGCCTGCGTCGCAACGCGGCTGCGTTGCCGAAGATCCGAATGCCCAGCACGACGATGATGGCGGTGGACAGCTGGGTGCCGACCCCTAGTTGGTCGCCGACGTAGACGATCAGCGCGGCAACGAGCACGTTGAAGACGAATGAGATCACGAAGACTTTCGAGTCGAAGATGCGCTCCAGATAGGCCCGCAATCCGCCGAACACCGCGTCGAGCGCGGCGACCACCGCGATCGGCAGGTACGGCTGGATGACTTCGGGAACGCTCGGGTGAAACACCAGACCGAGCACGATCCCGATGACAAGTGCGGCGATTCCGATCATTTGTGTCCCGTCACTAGGGCCCAATCTGCTTGGCGAAGTTGATATCTCGAACCGAACCGGCCGGCAGCGTGAGGCCGTCGCCGGAGCTGACATTGACCCCGACGCCGTAGCTGGTCTCCAGCAACCGAAGTCGCTGCAGGCCGGGACTGCGGTCGAACACGTCCTGCATGGCATGCGGCGGTCCGACCGCGAGAATCGCGTAGGGGCTGCTGATCGGTTGATTGTCGACGAGGATGCCGCCGCCCGCCTGCCGGATGGTGACGTTCGGACCGATTCGCACTCCGCCCACCGAGATGGCCTCGGCGCCGCTGACCCACAGCGAGTTGACGACCAGCTGCAGATCGCGATCCAGGATCACTTGCTGGCTGCCGGGGACGCGCTCCTTAGAGACGTCGCTGAGGTCTTTGGACATCCCCGGATCGGTGACGGTCACGGTCAGGCCCGGCCCGATCACGGGCGTGGCGGCCGCCGCGAAGTTCGCTTGATCGAGATTGCCCAGCAGCTGCTGACCGCGTTCGTCGCCCTCGAGCCGGCTGCGCCGTTCCGCGTCCACCTCCGAAGCCAGCGCGTTGCGGCGGGCGGTGACGCCGTTGGCGGTGGCTTCCGCCGACCTGACGCTGCCCGCCAGCACCTGCTGCGTTTCCCGCACGCCGGGTGCGGTCGAGCGGGCCTGGGCCACCGCCGCGGCGAACACCGCCGCGATCAGCAAAGCGCCGCAGATCTGCCACGTCGACGCCTGCCACCACTTCCGCCGCTTTTCGCCGCGCGCTTTCGCCTCCGCCGCCGCGGCGTAGCCCGGGTCGAGGTGGTCGGACAGCAGCGAGCGCAGCAGCGATGGCACCGGGATCAGCGTCGGCGTGTTGGCCTCGTGAGCGTTGCGGCCGGCTTGGGGGTCGTAGCCGCCCAGCGTGTTCATGTCGACACCTTCGGCAGTTGGCGCACCACCATCGCCACCTGAATCAGGTACAGCACCCCCGACCACAGGTACATGGCCATTCCCCAGATCAAGAACGCCCAGCCGCAGGCCAGGATGATGCGGCTCCACAGCGTGTCGAACTGGCCGAGCAGGATCAGCGGGAAGCCCGACATCAGGGCGAAGGTGGCAGCCTTGCCGATGTAGGTGACCGGCAGCGCGGTCAATCCCCGGCTGCGCAGCACCGGCAGGGTCGCAGCCAGCACGACGTCACGCCCGAGCAGCGTGAGCACGATCCACCAGGGCACCGCGCCGTAAATCGCAAGCGCCACAGGCACTGTCACCATGTAGATGCGGTCCACAGCCGGGTCGAGCAGCTCGCCCAGCCGCGACGACTGGTTGTCGACCAGCCGCGCGATCTTGCCGTCGGCCCAGTCGGAGAATCCGCTGAACATCAGCACGCCGACCGCCCAGCCCGTGGCGTGCACGACGAGCAGCAGGTAGAGGAAGACCGGTACCAGGACCAGGCGCAGCACCGACAGCGCGTTGGGTATCGTCAGCACCCGGTCGCGCACACCGCCCGCTGCGCCCGCCATGGGCTAAACCTATCGGAAGACGCCGGGCAGGCTCAGCGCCGACATGGTGTCGTCTGCCAGCGGATTGTCGTGCACCATGTACGTCCACGTCGACGTCGGCCGGGCCAGTTTGGAAAGGTCGACGCCCGGCTCGTCCTCGATCGAGGCGGCCGTCTCGAAGGTCTGCTGGGCGGCCTCGATCGCGTCGGCGGCCAGCGAGGCGAAGGCGTCCACCGCCATCCGGTGGAACTCGTCGATCGGGGTCTGGTTGCCCAGGGCCCGCAGATGAATGCTCTCCCGGATGTCGGCCAGGTATGCCAGATGGTCGGCCCAGCCGCGGTCCAGGTGGTAGAGCATGATCAGCCGGCAGATCTTCTCCAGCTTCTCCTCGCCGAGATCCTCGACGAATTCCTCATAGCGCTTCGGTGAGCGTTCGGCGAGCTCCTCGCGCGCAGTCGCGGTGCGCAGCAAGGTGTCTCGACGTTCGACGATAATCGCGCGCTGTTGGGCGATCAGCTGGTTGTAGCGCCAGTTGTTGGCGTGGATGTCGAGCATCCGGCCTTCAGCGACGCGCTGGGCGTGGTCAAGCAGGGTGGCTGCCTTCTTGCTGACGATGCGGCCGTCGTCGTCGGATTCCATCGGCAGCTTGTTGGACTCGAGGTGGGCCAGCACCACGTCGTCTTCCCAGCTGGCGAAGAACACCGAGGAGCCGGGATCGCCCTGGCGTCCGGCGCGACCGCGCAGCTGATTGTCCAGCCGTTCGGTGTGGTGGCGACCGGTGCCGATGACGTGCAGTCCGCCGAGCTCGGCGACCTCGTCGTGATCGGCCTCATCGGAACCGCCGAGGCGGATGTCGGTGCCGCGGCCCGCCATCTGCGTGGACACGGTGACCGTACCGAGCGTGCCTGCCTCGGCGATGACGGCGGCCTCTTCGGCGTCGTTCTTCGCGTTCAGCACCACCGCCGGGATGCCGGCCTTGACCAGCCGCTCGTGCAGCTCCTCGGACTCGGCGACGTCGCGGGTGCCGACCAGCACGGGCTGACGAGTCTCGTGAATCTCCTTGATGTGCTCGACGATCGCGTCGTTCTTGGCGGCCGCGGTGATGTACACCCGGTCGGTGTCGTCCTCACGAATGTTGGGAGTATTCGGCGGAATTGGCGACACGCCGAGCTTGTAGAACTGCCGCAGCTGTTCGCCGGCGGCCAGCGCGGTGCCCGTCATGCCACACACCGTGGGATACCGATTGATCAAGGCCTGCACCGTGATGGTGTCGAGGACCTCGCCGGTTTCGGTGGTCTCGATGCCCTCCTTCGCCTCGACCGCGGCCTGCAGCCCGTCGGGCCAGCGCTGCAGCTGCGCGATGCGGCCGCGGGAGGCGTTGATCAGGTGCACCGCGTCGTCACGCACGATGTAGTGC
>DASRJA010000184.1:0-4595 GCA_035649695.1 Mycobacterium sp.
CACTTCGCCGGCGATCCGCGCGCCTTCGCGATTCTGGGCCGGGCTCTGCCCCTGTAAGGGCGCTGGATCTGGCACGATGACGACGTGCCCGCCCGGTTCCGCAAGCTCGCCGTCGCGTTGCTGCTGCTGCTCATCGTGCCGATGGCGGTGGGCTGTGTGCGGGTGCGGGCATCGATCACGGTGTCGCCGGACGACCGGGTGTCGGGTCAGATCGTCGCAGCCGCCAAGCCCCGCAACGCCGACGACAAAGGCCCGCAGTTGCTCAACAGCCTGCCGTTCGCCCAGAAGGTCGCGGTGTCGGACTACAACCGCGACGATTACGTCGGCTCGCAGGCCGTGTTCTCCGACCTGACCTTCGCCGAGCTGCCCCAACTGGCGAACATGAACCGGGACGCCGCGGGCGTCGACATCTCGCTGCGCCGCGCCGGCGACCTGGTCATCCTCGAAGGTCGCGCCGACCTCACGTCGCTCAACGACCCGGAGGCCGACGTTTCGCTTTCGGTGGCGTTCCCAGGCGAGGTGACCTCGACCAACGGTGACCAGGTGTCGTCGGAGGTCGTCGAATGGAAGCTGCGCCCCGGCGTGGTCAGCACGATGAACGCCCAGGCCCGCTACACCGATCCCAGCGCACGTTCGTTCACCGGAGCGGCGATCTGGCTTGCCATCGCGTCGTTTCTGGTGGCCGGGATCGTCGGCGGGGTGGCGTACTACAGCCGGGACCGATCGCCCCGGCCGACCTGATTGTCAGCGAATGCCCCTGGTGGATGTGCGCCCTGACTTGGTACAAAACCAGTCGCACGCTCTACTCTGAATGCACTCGGGGGGCGAGTACTAGAGACTTACGTTCGGAAAGGGGCGCCCGCTGAGCGTGGATGCAGCGGCACCGTCAGCCGTCGAGTTGGCCAGCGCCGTCACCGGCCAATTGCGGGAGTATCTCCGCAATCGTCGCAGTGACGCCGCTTACATCGGCACCGACTACGCCGAGTTGACCGCGGCCCTTGAGGAATTCGTACTCCGCGGCGGAAAACGCCTGCGCCCGGCCTTCGCCTATTGGGGATGGCGCGCAGTGGCGGATGCAGACCAGGATCCCGTCGATCCGTCGATGCTGCGGCTGTTCTCGGCCCTGGAGTTGCTGCATGCCTGCGCACTGGTGCACGACGATGTGATCGACGCGTCGGCCACCCGCCGCGGGCTGCCGACCGTGCATCGGCTGTTCACCGACAAGCACAGGACCTGCCAATGGCACGGGTCGTCCGAACAGTTCGGGCTCTCGGCCGCGATTCTGTTGGGCGATCTCGCGCTGGTGTGGGCCGACGACATTGTCGCCACCGCTGACCTGCCCGCCGACGCAAGGTTGCGGGTGCGGCGGGTCTGGTCGGCGATCCGAACCGAGGTGCTCGGTGGGCAGTACCTCGACATCGTCGCCGAATCCAGCGGCGCGGAATCGGTGGCGTCGGCGATGACGGTCAACATCTACAAGACCGCGTCATACACGATCTCCCGGCCGTTGCAGTTCGGCGCCTCGGCCGCCGCCGACCGCCCCGACGTGCTCGCCGCGTTCCACGAGCTCGGGACCAGCCTTGGTGTGGCGTTCCAGCTGCGCGACGACGTGCTCGGCGTATTCGGGGACCCGGCGGTCACGGGCAAGCCGTCCGGCGACGACCTGCGATCCGGTAAGCGCACGGTGTTGTTGGCCGAGGCCGTTGAGCGGGCCGAAAAGGTAGACCCCGTCGCGGCCAAGCTGTTACGCACGTCGATCGGCACCGAGCTGACCGACGCTGCGGTGAAGGAACTCTGTCTGGTCATCGAATCGGTCGGGGCGCTGGCCGCGGTCGAGGAGCGTATCGATGCACTTACCCGCCGCTCGCTGGAGATACTGAACGCCGCGTCGATCGACGTCCAGGCCAAGGTCGGCCTGTCCGAGCTCGCCAGATTGGCCGCGAACCGGTCCGCCTAGGAGCATGACAACCCCGACGCCGACGCAGGTCCCGAAAACCGGGCCGGCGCACCATCTTTGGAGACTGACGTCATTCGCGACGTCGCCGCAGGCACGGCCAGCGCTGCTGGGCGCACTGGGTGCCGTGATGATCACCGCAGGCGGGCTCGGCGCGGGCAGCACCCGGCTGCACGATCCGCTGCTGGAATCGCTGCACGTGTCGTGGCTTCGGTTCGGTCACGGCCTCGTGCTGTCGTCGGTGCTTTTGTGGATAGGCGTCGCACTGATGCTGATTGCCTGGCTGTGGTTGGGCCGGCGGGTGATCGACCGCACCGCAAACGAATACACGATGGTGGCGACGACGGGGTTCTGGCTGGCCCCGCTGTTGCTTTCCGTTCCTGTGTTCAGTCGCGACACCTACTCGTATCTGGCGCAGGGCGCGCTGCTGCGCGACGGCCTCGACCCGTACGTCGTCGGTCCCATCGACAATCCGAACTCGTTGTTGGACAACGTGAGTCCGATCTGGACAACGACGACCGCGCCGTACGGGCCCGCATTCATCCTGATCGCCAAGTTCGTCACGATGCTGGTGGGCAACGACGTGGTGGCGGGCACCATGCTGTTGCGGCTGTGCATGCTGCCCGGCCTGGCCTTGCTGATCTGGGCGGCACCGCGGATGGCCCGCCATGTCGGTGCCGACGGTGCGGCCGCGCTGTGGATCTGCGCGCTGAATCCACTGGTGATCATTCATTTGATGGGTGGCGTGCACAACGAGATGCTGATGGTCGGGTTGATGGTGGCAGGCATCGCGCTGACCTTCGGCGGCCACCACATCTGGGGCGTCGGCTTGATCGCTGTCGCAGTGGCCGTGAAAGCGACTGCGGGACTGGCTCTTCCGTTCATGGTGTGGGTATGGATGCGTCACCTTCGCGACGGTCGCGGATACTCTCCGACGAAGGCCTTCGCAGCGGCGACGGCGGCGTCGGCGGTGATCTTCGTCGCGGTGTTCGCGGTGTTGTCATGGCTGGCCGGAGTTGGGCTGGGCTGGCTGACCGCATTGGCCGGCTCCGTGAAGATCATCAACTGGCTGACCGTGCCCACGGCCGCGGCGAATCTGGTCAACGTGTTCGGCAGCCTGCTGTTGCCGGTGAACTTCTACGCCGTGCTCGATATCACCCGGATCATCGGGATCGCCGTCATCGCGATCTCACTTCCCTTGGTGTGGTGGCGGTTTCGCCACACCGACCGCGAGGCGCTGATCGGCATCGCGGTGGTGATGATCGTGGTGGTGCTGTTCGTCCCCGCCGCGCTGCCGTGGTACTACACATGGCCGTTGGCGGTGGTGGCCGCGCTAGCGCAGACGCGGCAGGCGATCGCGGTGATCGCGGGCCTGTCGACATGGATCACGGTGATCTGGAAACCCGATGGTGCGCACGGCATGTACTCATGGATCCATGTGCTGCTCGCCACGGCATGCGCTGCGGTGGCGTGGTATTCGCTCTACAGCGCGCCTAATACGCCATCGCCTGGGCCCGACGCACCACTTCCCGGGCCTGATGCGAGTGCAGCGCGTCCACCGGCCGGGCATTAGCCTGCCGATCGGTCGTGCCGTCGCGTCTGATGGTCAATGACGGGTCGGGCGTGAACAACCAGCGCACGATCTCGGTGTCGCGGTAGCCGCCATCGTGTAGCACTACGAGCAGGCCGGCCAGGCTCTTCACCACGTGGCCGGTGTCGTCGAAGAAGGCCTTGGGCACCACCACCGCGCCCTCGCGGCGCACCGCGACGAGGTGCCCTTCCCGCAGCTGCTGTTGCACCTTCGTGACGGGAACCCCGAGCAAATCGGCAACGGAAGGTAGGTCGTAGACGGCCTCGCCGGGGTCGAGAACGTCGTCGGCGGCCGGAATGCTGCTCACCGCACTGAGTCTAAGACGAAAGGGACGGCTCGTAACATGTCTTCGGTGGAGGCCTACCAGCAATCTGACCCGCTCGTGGGGGCCGTGCTGGATGGCCGGTACCGCGTCGAGGCGATGATCGCGACGGGCGGCATGTCTGCCGTCTACCGCGGGCTCGACCTGAGGCTGGACCGGCCGGTCGCGCTGAAGATCATGGACTCCCGGTATGCCGGCGACAACCAGTTCCTGACCCGGTTCCAGCGTGAGGCGCGAGTGGTGGCTCGACTGAAGGATCCCGGTCTTGTCGCGGTGTACGACCAGGGCGTCGACGGCCAGCATCCGTTTCTGGTGATGGAGCTCATCGAGGGCGGCACGCTGCGCGAGTTGCTGCGTGAGCGCGGTCCGATGCCGCCGCACGCCGTCGCCGCAGTGCTGCGCCCCGTGCTCAGCGGCCTGGCTGTGGCACATCAGGCGGGACTGGTGCACCGCGATATCAAGCCCGAGAACGTGTTGATCTCCGACGACGGTGACGTCAAGATCGTCGATTTCGGTTTGGTGCGGGCGGTGGCCGAAGCCAAGATCACCTCCACCAGCGTGATTTTGGGCACCGCGGCGTACCTGTCCCCCGAGCAGGTCAGCACCGGCGACGCCGGGCCGCGCAGCGATGTGTACTCGGTCGGCATCCTGGCCTACGAGCTGCTGACCGGCACCACACCCTTCACCGGCGACTCCGCGCTCGCGGTCGCATACCAGCGGATGGACAA
>DASRJA010000185.1:0-10367 GCA_035649695.1 Mycobacterium sp.
GGGCGCCCGATTCCTATTCGAACGCAAGGCGCCGTACCGTCACGAGCCGGATCTGGTCGGCAGGATCGGATACCGCGAACTGAACTACGCCGCGGTCCCCGACGGAAAGCCGCTCGATCCCGCCGTCGCGTATCACGAAATAGCAGCAGATACAGCGGAATTCGAGACCGAACCGTTCGACCTCAGTGATGAGATGCCCAGGTTCACCTGGCCTACGGTCGTGATTTCCGGTGGCCGCGATCTGATCACCCCGCCCGCGGTCGCCCGCAGGATCGCGTCACTGATCCCGGGCGCGGTACTGGTCAACCTCCCCACCGCCGGACACTCCGTCATCGACCTTCGCGAGCGTGCGGCGCTGGAGATCATCAAGGCCACCTACGACGGAACGAGCGCGGGTCTGCCCGCGCGCGCCAAGAAGCTGGACTCGACGCCGGGTGGCCTCGGGGTGCGGGCGCTGGTCTGGGGCATCGCGGCCGCGGCCGCGCTCGAACACGCGCTGCCAGCGGTGGTGCCCCGCACCGTTGCGCGCGTTACTGCTTCATGAAGCCGATCTTGGTGTAGTCCGCATCGGCCAGACCGAATGCGCCGAAGTTCGCCAAAGTGCTTCGCACCGCGACGTTTCCGGGCGACTGGGTCAGTGGCAGGCTGAAGCCCTCGGCCCAGATCAGCTTGTCCACCTCGTTGGCCAGATCGCGGGCCTTGGCGGGGTCGAGCTCTTCAAGTGTCTGCTCGATCTTGGCGTCTATCTCCGGACTGCCGATCTTGCCAAAGTTGCTTTCGCCGTCCGAGGCGTAGATCTGGGGCAGCCCCGACAACGGGAATGCGTCGCCCACCCAGGAGAATTGGGCGATATCGAAGTCGCCGACGTTGATGTGATTCGAGAAGAATCCAGCGCCGCCCTTGGCGTCGAGATCGAATTTGACGCCGACCTGGGCAAGGTTGTTCTGCGCGATCTGCCCGAACTGGCGGGTGGCCAATGAGTCGTACAGCACGTCGCGGATGACGAGCTGGCGTCCGTCCTTCTCGCGGAATTGCCCGTTCAGTCGCCAGCCGAGCGCGTCCAATTCCTGCTTGGCCTTTTCGGGGTCAAAGGCGACCACGGCACTGTTGTCCTGATAGCCCTCCTGACCGGCGACGTAGACGTGGTTGTTCAGCGGGACGGGTTTGTCCGCGAGCCCGCGCTGGGTGACATTGGCGATCGTCTGACGATCAATGGCCTTGGCGATCGCCAGCCGCAGCGCCTTGTCGGCCAGAATCGAACCGGGTGCACCGTTGAATGTGAAGTGATACCAACTGTTTCCGGGCGCACGCCGAATCGACACCCCGTTGGTGCCCCGCGCGATGGTCAGCTCGTCCAGGGTGGCCAGCCCGGTGGCGTCGATTGTGTTGTTCTGCAGGGCGGGGATTCGCGCGGCGTCGTCGAGCACCAGATAGGTGACGCTGTCCAGCAGCGCAGGGGTTCCCCACCATTTCGGGTTGCGCGTCAGCACAATTCGCTGCGCCGTGCGATCGACAGTGGAGACGATGAACGGTCCCGCCGATGGGCCGGGACCGCTGAGCTGACCCTTGTTGAACGCCTCAGGCGTCGCGGTCATGCTCTTCGGCAGCAGCATCGTGTTGCCCGACAACATGCCGCGCCATTCCGCATACGGTTTCGCGAACTTCATGATCGCCTGGCGGTCATCGACGCCGCGAGTCACCGACTCGACGCGGTCCGCTCCGTTGGGACTGGCGGCCGCAAATGCCTTGTCCTGGCCACTGGTGGCGTGGATTTGGGAGGCAATGTCCTCCCACGTGATCGGGGAGCCGTCGCTCCAGAACGCTTTGGGGTTGATGGTCCATGTGACCACCTGCGGGTTGGTGCCGGTCAGCTCGGCGCCGGTGAAGTAGTCCGTGTTCAGCGTCATCGACCCGTCGGCGGCGACGCGGAACGCCCGCGGCATGCTGGCTTTCAGCATGCCCGCCGAGTCAGCGGAATTGCCGTCGATATGCAGCGAGTTGAAGTTCTCGGGAAACGCGGTGAGCGCCAGCCGCAGATTGCCGCCCTGCTGCAGCTTCGACACATCCTGCGGGTTGATGTCATTGGTCGTGCCGACCTCCGCGGACCCGCCTGCCGACGGGGTCTCCTGCTTGCCCCCGGAGCACGCGGTAAGCGTCAGACCTGCGACAAGGGCAATCACGGCGAAGCGTCGGATCTTCATGGCGACAGACGTTACCTGCGATTCGGGTCTGGTTGAGGAACTGCGGCAAGCAATCGGCGGGTGTAGTCCTGCTGCGGATGGGTGAACACCTGGTCGCCGTCACCTTGCTCGACGATCTTGCCCTTGTGCATCACGGCGACCCGGTGGGCGAGGTGTTTGACGACCGACAGGTCGTGCGACACGAAGAGATAGGACAGGCCGAACCGCTGCTGCAGGTCCAGCAGCAGGTTGATGATGCCTGCCTGGATCGAAACGTCGAGTGCCGAGACAGGTTCGTCCAGAGCGACGATCTTCGGCTGCAGCGCCAGCGCCCGCGCAATGCCGATGCGCTGCTTCTGCCCACCGGAGAATTCGGCGGGATACCGACTGGCGTCCTCGCGGCGCAGTCCGACGATGTTCAGCAGTTCGGCTACCCGTTCATCGGTGCGGTTCTTGTCGAAGCCGTTGGCCTGCAACGGTTCCGCGAGGACGTCGAACACCGGCAGCCGCGGATCAAGCGACGCGACGGGGTCCTGGAATACCACCTGAATGTCCCCGCGCAACGCGCGTCTGCCATGCCGATCAAGCCCGCCGACGTCCTCGCCGAGCACCTCGATCGAGCCCGACTGCGGAGCCGACAATTCCAGGATCTGGTGCAGCGTCGTGGATTTCCCGGAGCCGGATTCGCCGACGATGCCCAGCGTGCGGCCCTGCTGTAGTTCGAAGCTCACACCGTCGACCGCGCGCACCTCGCCGACCTGGCGGCGAAGCACCACGCCCTTGGTCAGCTTGTACGTCTTCACCAGATCGCGCACCCGCAGCACAACCGACGCATCGGCGTCCTGGATGTCAGCCGGTGGCTCGGTGGAGACGCCGTAGATCTCCGCCGCGCTGCGGCCGGCCACCTGGTCGGTGCGGATGCACGCCGCCCGGTGATCGGGGCCGACGGGGATCAGCTCGGGTTCGGCGGCGCGGCAGTCGTCGATGGCGAGCGGGCAGCGTGGCGCAAACGGGCAACCCGGCGGTAGCGCTGCCATTGACGGCGGCGCTCCGGGAATCGGCACCAATCGGGCGCCCTGCGGCGCGTCCAGCCGCGGTACCGAGCCGAGTAACCCTGCGGTGTAAGGCATTCGGCGGTCGCGGTACAGCGAGCCTACGTCGGCCGTCTCGACGGCGCGTCCGGCGTACATCACCAGTGCGCGGTCGGCGAATTCGGCGACCACGCCGAGGTCGTGGGTGATGATCAGCACGCCCGCCCCCGTTACGTCGCGCGCGGTCTTGAGTACCTCGAGGATTTGCGCCTGCACGGTGACGTCCAGCGCGGTGGTCGGCTCGTCACAGATCAGCAGGTCGGGATCGTTGGCGATGGCGATCGCGATGACCACGCGTTGGCGTTCTCCGCCGGAGAGCTCGTGTGGAAACGAGCTGGCGCGGCGCTCCGGCTGCGCGATTCCGACCAGCTCGAGGAGTTCGACAGCGCGGGTGCGGGCGTCCCGCCTGGTCACGTCGCGGTTATGGATTTCGAGCGCTTCGGCGATCTGGTCGCCCACGGTGTAGACCGGCGTGAGCGCCGACATCGGGTCCTGGAACACGGTGCCGATGGATTTGCCGCGGATCTGTGACATCCGGCTGTCGGGCAATCCAAGCAGCTCGTCGTCGTGCAGCCGGATCGACCCAGACACCTCGGCGTATTCCGGCAGCAGCCCGATGATGGCCGTCGCGGTGGCCGACTTGCCCGATCCGGATTCGCCGACGAGTGCGACGACCTCACCGGGCTCGACGTGAAAAGTCATGCCGCGGACGGCATTAACACGCTCTGCATCGGTCGGGAACACAACAGAAAGGTTGGTTACCTGCAGCAGGCTCATCGCCGACGCCTCCGCAGTGGCCGAGCGCTGGGATCCAGCGCGTCGCGTAGGCCGTCGCCGACGAGGTTGGCGCACAAGATGATCAACACCAGCACGCTCGCCGGGACCAGGAAGACCCACGGAAACGTCGTCACCGATGTCTTGCCGTCGTTGATCAACGTGCCAAGCGATACGTCAGGCGGCTGCACGCCGAAACCCAAGAAGCTCAGCCCGGTTTCCGCCATGATCGCTATACCGACGTTCAGCGCGGTGTCGATGATGAGAAACGACGCCACATTGGGCACGATGTGCCGGATGATGATACGCGTGTTGCTCACACCCATATAGCGTGCAGCGGAGACGAATTCGCGTTCCCGCAGACTCATGGTCATGCCGCGTATGACCCGGGAGCTGATCATCCAACCGAACACCGACAGCAGCAAGATCAACCACAGGACGGTCCCTGACTCTTTCGTCCGCGGTGTGATGATCGCGATGATGTAGAAGCTGGGCACCACCAACAACAGATCGACGATCCACATCAGCGCGCGGTCACGCCGGCCTCCGAAGTACCCCGCGATCGCCCCCACCGTCGCCGCGATGATGGTGGAGAAGAACGCCACGCATACCCCGATGAGCATGGATTTCTGCATGCCGCGCAGGGTTTGGGCCAGCAGGTCTTGCCCGAGCGGGTTGGTGCCGAACCAGTGGTCGGTGCTCGGCGGTTGCTGCAGAGCGTAGAAATCCAGATCGGTGTACGAGTAGGGCAGCAGTGGCGGCAACGCGTAGCAGCCGATGAAGAGTGCCACTAACAGCAGCAGGGCGACCACGGCGGGCTTGTTGCGCCGAAATCGGCGCAGCACCAACGTTCGTCGGGAGGCGAACGCGGCAACGTCGACGCCGGACTTGGCGGTGGTTGCGGTGTCGGTGGTCACGGGTTCGGTCATGTGATTCGGACCCTTGGGTCGAGCGCGGCGTAGATGACGTCGGACAGCAGCCCGGCCAACAGGACCATCACGGCGCTGAAGAAGCCGATTGCGACGACGATGTTGATGTCCTGGGTGGCGATGCCCTTGACAGCCCATTCACCCATGCCATGCCAGCCGAAGATCGTCTCGACGAACAATGCGCCCGTCACCAAAAGGGCGATGTTGTAAGCGAACAGCGTCGCCATCGGAATCAGCGCAGTGCGTAGGCCGTGTTTGAAAAGCGCGCGGCGCCGGGTCAGCCCCTTGGCCCGTGCGGTGCGGATGAAATCCTGGCCGAGCACATCGAGCATGGCGTTGCGTTGATACCGGCTGTAACCGGCGATGCCGCCCAGCGCCAGCGTGAATGTCGGCAACACCAAATGCTGCACTCGATCGACGAATTGGTTCCAGGCGCCGCCGACCGCATCCGGCGACGTCTCGCCGATGTATTCGAACACCTGAACCCCGAACACCGAGTTCACCCGCAGCGCGGCAAGTATCAACAGATTGGCGAGCACGAACACCGGGATGCTGATCACCAACAGCGACAACACCGTGATGACGCGGTCGGAGAGATGGTATTGCCGGATCGCCCCCCACGCGCCGACTACGACGCCGATCACCGTGCCCAGGACCGACCCGATGACCAGTAGCCGCAGCGTCACGCCGATGCGCCGCCCGAGCTCGTCCGACACGGGTTGACCGCCGATCGTCGTGCCGAAGTCGCCGTGCACCGCGCCGCCCACCCAATGGCCGTAGCGCACCAGTATCGGCTTGTCGAGGTCGAGTTCGGCGGCCTTGGCGTCGATGACTGCCTGCGGTGGCCGTGGATTGCGTTGCAGGAGGCTGTCCAGCGGTCGGAACATAAAAGATGCCAGCGAGAACGTCAGGAACGACGCCAGCGCCAGCAGCACGATGTAGTTCAGCAGCCGCCGCGCGAGGAAGCGCGTCATCGGCGACATCCCTGGGCGGCCCGCATGACGCACAGGGTATGAGATGTCTCCCGCGCCAGCGCGTTCTTGCAGCCCCGGCGTGGCAAGACAATTCCTACCGGCGCTTAAGGCCGCTACCAGTTTGGGGGAGTTGACTGGCTCTCACCTGCAGGTTTACCGGTCGCCGTAAGGGCGCGGCGGCATGGACAAACGCCAGGAAGGTGAGGTGTTCGAGGAATGAATTCTCTTAAACGCAACAACGTGAAACTGCTTGCCGCGGTGATCGGCGGCAGCGGCGTGATCGCCATGGGGGCGATGTCCGTTGCCATCGCTCAGGAACAGGCGGGCCAGGAGTCTGCCGCCAAGTCGACGACGATGACCGTCGGCTCGACAAGCACCGAGACGACGCCGCCGACGGTGGAGGCCACCACGATGGCGGCGCCGGCTTTGCGGGGCCCGGCGGCGTTACCGGCCGAGGAGCAGGGGCCCGCCGCGCCGTAGCCTTCTCCGACCCAAATTCACAGGTGAGCGCTGTACCAGCGCGCACCTAGGTAGTTCGTACCCCTGATCCAGGGTTTTCACAGATTTGCCGCATTCACTAGCTCCTACCTGCACGTTTGCCGGTTCGCCGCTCGAACCGGCTCACCACGAGAGGAGCAAACACAATGCAAGCAACCAGGCGGAGCAATGTGAAGATGCTGGCGGTCGTGATCGGCGGCAGCGCCGTCGTGGCCGCCGGCGCCCTGACCATGGCGATCGGCCAGGAGCAGGCGTCGCCGGCGACCGTGACCAGTTCGGGCATGACCGTCGGCGCGACCAGCACTCAGGAAACGCCGCCTGCCGTCCCGGAGACCACGCTCGCGGTGCCCGCCGTCAAGGCAACCCCCTTCGGCGGCGCCGGCTCCTAGCCGACTCCTAGTCCGACCAGGTTTCACCTCTGATCACTTCGGTTACCCAAAAAAGCGGAGGGTCTACGTCGACCCTCGTGAACTGTCCGAGACGACAGGACCGAATGGAGTGGTCAGAGGTGAAATCGAGTCAGCTCAAAGCTGTCGCGGCGGGTGTCGGTGGGCTCGCGCTCGTTGCGATGGGCGCGCTCACCGTTGTGTTCAGTGAGTCGCCCGGAAATATCAGCGGCGCCGGCCTCAGCCTCACGCTTGGCGAAACCACCACGAGCGAAACCGGCGTTACTGAACTCGCTACGTCGTTCGCCGTGCCCGAGGTGACGGCCTCGGTGCCCGAGGGCTTTGGCAACGGCGGCTGATAACCGCTAATTGCTATCCGTCGGCGGCTCATTGGCGCCGATATTGGTGACGGTCACGGTCTGACCGTTGCGTGTCGCGCGGACCACCACGTGGTCGTCCACGGCGAATGGCACGTTTGCGTTCCCAGCCGTGTCTGGAATGACGTAGGCCTGGCTGTAGCCGTCGTCGCTTCGAACCGTGATTGACGTCGGCGAGATCGCGGTGACCGCACCGGTCTGCGTCACCACTGTGGTGTAGCCGCCAGCGCCGTCGGGCACCACGAACTCGCCATGTAGCGACGTCGCATCGACGGACGCGGGGCCGGGCCCGCCGACGGCGCCGTGCTGGCCGCCCGGCTTGCCGCCACCTGGTCCGAACGACTGGTGGGACGGCCCGAACGTGTGCGAGTTGCCCTCGGTAGCGGCGTAGATTGCCGCCCCGCCTAGCGCGGCGGTGACGGCCGCGATCGCAACGGCCCCGGCGGTTTCCCGCCATCGCCAGCCGGTGGTGGTGGTCATGCGACCACACTGCAAGCAGTTCTTGTGAATCCGCTGTGCGCCATTTCAGCGGAGGCTATGTCTGGGAACCTTCACAGCCGGCTCATAGATAGGGCACAGTCTGGACCCATGGGCGCCGCGAATAATAGGCCCGTGTCCACTCCCAGCGCTTTCACGGTGAACGAGAACGACTCCGGACGCGTCGTCATGCGGCGGGCCGACGGGAACCCGATCCACGTCTTGGTCGTCGACGACGAGCCGGTGCTCGCCGAACTCGTGTCGATGGCCCTACGGTATGAGGGCTGGGAAATTGCGACTGCCGGCGACGGCGCTTCGGCGATCGCATCGGCCAAAGACACCCCGCCCGATGTCGTGGTGCTCGACGTGATGCTGCCCGATATGAGCGGCCTGGACGTCCTGCATAAGCTGCGCGAGCAGATTCCCGGGCTTCCGCTGCTACTGCTGACTGCGAAGGATTCTGTCGAGGACCGTATCGCCGGCCTGACGGCGGGCGGCGACGACTACGTCACCAAACCCTTCAGCCTCGAAGAGGTGGTGCTGCGGCTGCGTGCGCTGCTGCGGCGCACCGGGGTCACCAGCGAAACCGGCGGGGCCAAGATTGTCGTCGGCGATCTGGTGCTCGACGAGGACAGCCACGAAGTCACTCGTGGCGGCGAGCTCATCTCTTTGACCGCGACGGAATTCGAGCTGCTGCGGTTCATGATGCGCAATGCCAAACGAGTACTGAGCAAGGCGCAGATCCTGGACCGGGTGTGGAGCTACGACTTCGGCGGGCGGTCCAACATCGTCGAGCTGTACGTATCGTATCTGCGCAAGAAGATCGATGCCGGGCGAGAGCCGATGATCCACACCCTGCGCGGCGCGGGTTATGTCCTCAAGCCCCCGCGCTGACGCGGCCCGCCGGCGCTTCCGCTCGCCGCGGAGCTGGTCGCTGCGGGCCCGGCTGCTGGCGTCCCAGATCGTCCTGCTTGCCCTGGTGTGTGCGGCGATCGGGGTGGGCACCGAGCTTGCGCTGCAACGCTTCTTGATGAATCAGCTCGATGATCGGTTGGCTGAAACCGGTCACCGATCGGTCGGGCTGTTCGAATTCGGGCCTCCACCGCCGCCGGGCATGGGCCCGATGATGCCGGGTTACCCGGATCCTCCCGGGTTCCCACGACGGGTCATCATTCGCGACGACTACGGTCCGGGCCCCGCCTTCCTCAACGCTCCCGGGCAGGCCGCACGCACCGTCGGCGCGGTGATATCGCACGGCACGCCGGTCGATGCCGGTGTCATCACCGCCGACGGCACCCGAGCCCAAATCAGTTCCACGGCAGCGCAACAACTCGCTCACATCACGCCGGACCGCGTACCGAAAACAGTGGAGCTCGACGGACTGGGCCGCTACCGCGTCGTCGCGATGCACGCACGCGGACCCGGCGAGACGATCGTGACAGGGTTGCCCACCTCGGAGGTGGACGACACGCTGCTGTCGGTTCTTGTCATCTTCTGCGTGATCGGGGCCGTCGCGCTGATCGGCGGCACCACCGTGGGCATTGTGATCATCCGCCGCCAACTCGCCCCGCTATCAAGGGCTTCCGAAGCTGCTCGGCAAGTGGCCGACCTCGAACTGGACCGTGGGGAAGTGCGGCTACCCACCCCAATCGTCAAAGTCGATCCTGCCAGCGCGGATACCGAAATCGGGCAGCTCGGCTCGGCGCTGAACCGCATGCTGGACCGCATCGCGGGTGCGCTGTCCGCGCGGCACGCCAGCGAGACACGGGTACGCCAGTTCGTCGCCGACGCCAGCCACGAACTGCGTACCCCGCTGGCCGCGATTCGCGGTTATACCGAACTGGCGCAACGCAAACGGGATGACCTCCCCGACGACGTCGCGCACGCGATGAGCCGCGTCGAATCCGAAACCGAACGGATGACGCAGCTCGTCGAGGACATGTTGCTTCTGGCGCGGCTGGACACCGGGCGGCCGTTGGAACGCGTGCAGGTTGATTTGTCCAGGCTCGTCGTCGACGCCGTGAGCGACGCCCACATCGCGGGGCCCGACCATCAGTGGTTACTGGATCTGCCCGACGAACCCGTCCTTGCCACCGGCGACGAAGCCCGGCTGCACCAGGTGCTCGCCAATCTGCTCGCCAACGCCAGGACCCACACGCCGCCCGGCACCTCGGTCACCACATCGCTGGCCGTCGACGACTCCGGCGGTGCCGTCCTGACGGTTACCGACGACGGTCCAGGAATACCGCCGTGGCTGCAGCCGGAGATTTTCGAGCGGTTCGCCCGAGGCGATACGTCGCGCTCCCGCCGCGGCGGCAGCACCGGGCTGGGCCTGGCCATCGTCGCCGCGGTCGTCAGGGCCCACGGCGGCTCGATCGACGTGCGCAGCGTGCCGGGCAAGACGGAGTTCGTGGTGAGGTTTCCGGCCAATTCACAGTGGAGTCACAGCGCGTCCAAAACCGGCGCCTAGCGCGCTCAACGAAACTCGCCTTGATGACCGCCCTAGTTCTCCCTGACGAGCAGACGCAAAAGTCCCCGACACGCCGCGAAAACGGGGACTTTCGCGTTCCCCTGCTTGCGCGTGGGCCCTGCTCGCGCTTGGGATTGGGCCTGCTTCTGGCCGCGACGGCCGTGCTGTATCTGTGGAACCTCTCGGCCAGCGGGTGGGCCAACGCGTTCTA
>DASRJA010000186.1:0-2984 GCA_035649695.1 Mycobacterium sp.
CGCTGACTTGGTGGGCATTTCACGGGTCAGCGCCCGCCGCTACCTCGAGCACTTCCTCGGCAGCGGCGCATTGGAGCTGCGGCTGCAATACGGCGTCGGCCGGCCCGAGCGGCGTTACCGCTTAGGCGGCGTGTAGGTCGGCCAACGCGACCCCGATTCTGATTTCGACTTCAGTCGCGGCGACCAGTGGTCCCCCGGTAGGGGTGGCGCGGTCGAGCGATACCGTGCACCCGTCGGCGTCACGAATTCCGCGGTGTGCGTGCCGTTTTCGTCGCCTGAAGTCACCTGCCAGCCCGGTGCTTCCTTCGCATAATTGCACCGCTCACATTCGCCCAATCCATTGGTGGCGCTGGTCGGGCCGCCGCGATTGCGCGGTGTGGCGTGATCACGATGCCGAATCGGCGCATCACAGTAAGGCGTGCGACACGTTCGGTCCCGAATCCCGATGAATCCGGCCAGCCCCCTGGGAAAGAACCGAGAG
Organism: Mycobacterium sp.; assembly: GCA_035649695.1. GTDB lineage: Bacteria > Actinomycetota > Actinomycetes > Mycobacteriales > Mycobacteriaceae > Mycobacterium. The sequence continues at coordinate 482 of DASRJA010000186.1, forward strand.
CGCGACTCCATCGCCACCAACGATCCGCTCTTCGGATGCCGATACAGTCGCCGAAGCGTCGCCAACGCCCGTTCATCGACCACCGCATCGCGTACCAGGCGCTGCGCTACCGACGCCGGAATCGGCCCGTACCCGTCGAGCACCGCAGGCGCGTTGTCCTGCCCCCATAGCGACTGATCCGACAACACCTAGACTCAGCGCCACTGGTTCGGGCTGCTCAGCAGGACGTCCCGTGACCCGCTCCACCAGCGCGGCGGCCATCACCTGTCCACGGGATCGATCGTCGACAGTGGTATCGGCGGCACGCTTTAACGCCGCATACACACCGACTCCTTGAGCGACAGGCAACAGCGCGGTCACATAGGTCATGCAGTCGGGCGCCGGCCGGATGGTCACGGTGCGGTCCGCTTCAGCCTTCGCCGCTCTATCAACGACCGAGTGCGCGTCGAGGCGCGCAGCGATCTCCTTGGCCGCCGCGGTGATCCTCGCGTCCCCCATCCCCTCCAGCTTGCTGACATCGGTGCACAGTTCGGCATCCAAGACCCGCCGGTCCTCCACCGACAGGCAGGCAGACTCACGCGTAATCAACGTGGCCCGCCACTCCGAAAGGCACCGCGCTCCAGCGCGGCCAAAGTATGGGGCATCTCGTGCACCAAGGCCTTGGCCAAACCCCAGATGCCGCCCGCCCCGCGCCGCCGAATCCTGGCGGGCCAGCGCGACCTCGCTGGCCACCCCGCGACCCTGTTTGGCCTTCGGCACCCCGGCGGCAGCCTCGTCGCACCGACGTTTCTCATCCAACGTTGCCGCCGCCCTCGCCTGACCTGCCGCCGCTGCCGACTTCACCCTTTCCAACCAGGCGATTCGCTCGATCAGGCCCGCCTCATCGGCGAGCGGATCAACCGCCACCAACTCGTCCAGATCGAACATGCGTTCGAGTATGCCATGGGTCACCGACACTTTTCGTCCGTCGCGTTGCGCTCGTTCCTACAACCTGCCCGCGAGCCGGTCGCGATACGACCGACCGTCGGGGTCGTAGAACATCCGATAGGCGGGTGCGGCCCACAGCCGAGTGAACAGGCCGAGCCGTTCGGGCTTGTGCGGTCGCAGCCGGCCCGGCGGCCGTGGCCCGTTGCGACCGGACGCATGCCATGCCTCCAACGTGTCCGCCGCGGCAACCATTTCCCGCACCGCTACATCCGGGTCGTCGAGCCCACCGTCCTCGCTGCCGTCGGCCGCACGGTCCAAGTGTTCACGCATCAGCCGCAGCCGCAGGTCGCGCGCGAACGCGCCCGTGTCATCGAGTACCGCACAAGATAATTCGCTGTCATGCGTCCACGACCGGCGGTTGAAGTTGTCACTTCCGACGCACGCCCACAAGTCGTCCACGACACACACCTTCGCGTGCACATACACCGGTGTGCACTGGTGATTCTCGACATCGAACACGTGAACCCGGTCCGGGCTGGCATCGCGGCACGCATCGATCGCCTGACGGCGGCCAATCGTGTTGGGCGGCAACGCCAGCCGTCCGTCGACATCCGGGTAACGCGGCACCACCGCAACGAGGTGTAGCTCGGGATTGTCCGCCAGTGCATGGGCGAACAGCTGCGCAACCCGCTTCGACCACAGATACTGATCTTCCAGGTAGATCAGCCGCCGAGCCCGTCGCACCGCCTTGCTGTACCCACGCGCGACACTGCGTTCGCCGCGCGGCGCGAAGTCGTACTCGAAATGTGCGTCGGGATACGTGCGCAACACCTGCACCGCGTGCGGCCCGCACCGCGGCGGATCCGGCGGCTGCGGCGGAAGCTTGCCCGGTGTCAAGTCCGCCCCGCGCAGCTTGTCCTCGATCCACGCAATCGGCGACAGGGTGTCCAGCGGCGCCGGGTCGTTCCAGCGTTCCCGGAACGTCATGTCGAGAGCACCCACCACCGGTCCTTGCAGCCGTAGTTGGACGTCGTGCCACGGTGGGTGGTCGCCGTAGCGTTTCGACATCCGCACCGCCTGCGGGTCCCCCCGATGCGATGAGTCGTCGCGCCGCGAGTGGCACAGATCGATGCCGCCGGCGAACGCCACATCACGCGACGGCTCCCCCGGATGACGGAGCACAACCAGCTTCTGGTGGTGTGAGCCGCCGAACCGGACGCGCTGATCCAGCAGCACCTCACCGCCGGCCTGTTCGATCGCCTCGCCGAGGTGCTGATTCTCTTCCTCGCTGTAGGCGAACTTGTCCAGATGGGAACGCCACACCAGACCCTTGACGACCACGCCGCGCTGCGCCGCGCCGCTGAACGCCTCGCGGATGGTCGGCCCGCCTTCGCGCATCTTCTGGTCCGGGTCGCCGCGCCAGTCCGTGAAGAACAGGTGGTCGCCCGAGCGCAGTGCCTCGACCTCGGTTGCCAACCGGTCAAAGTACGTCGCACCGTGGACCAACGGTTCCACCAGGTTTCCCTCGCGCCAGGCGGGCAGCCGGGTTGAGGGATTGCAGCGTTCGGCGTCTGTG
>DASRJA010000187.1:0-2605 GCA_035649695.1 Mycobacterium sp.
CCACGAAACCAGCGCGTCGATGTCGGTGTAGGACGCCATGTTGGCGGGGACCACCCACAGCTTCGCGTCGAAGCGGGCGTTGTCGCGGTACAGGGTGCGGTAGAACGCCAACCGGTCGTCGTCGAGCTTGGACGTGGTCGCGACGACCGTCGCACCGCCGTCGAGCAACTGGGCCACCACCGATGCGGCGATGGATCCCTTTGACGCTCCGGTGACGACCGCGACCTCGTCGGTGTAGCGACCCTTGCCCGGGTTTTCCGCACCGGCCGCGGCACGCCCGTACAGCGAGGCGTGGATGTTGCGTCCCGTCGCCAGCGCCTTGCCTTGCCACCAGCTGGCCTGGGCAGCCACGGCGTGGCCCGCACCCTCGAAGCGCTCCGAGAGCCGGGCCCAGTCGGTGTCGATGTCGCCCTCGTCCAACAGCCACAGCTTGGCGAGATCCTCGCGGGCACTGGCCCAGCGGTCGTCGAACAGCACCGCCTTGCGGCCGTCGAACGTCGGAGCCACCAAACGTGGCCAGTCCGAACCGAGTTCGGCGGTGACCAGGTCGATGAGGTCGGCGTCGCTGGCGGTCTCCTCGGCGCTGACCGGCGTGTCCACGCCGAGCTGGCCCAGGATCAGCCGGGCCGCCGACGCCAGCACACCACCGCGGCCCGTGACCTTCTCGGCGAACTCGGTGAGTGCCGCGGAGTCCACGACACCACCCGATGCACCGCCGGCGGACGGCAGGGACACCGACACACCGCGGCGGCCTGCGACGGCAAGGACCGCCGCGTCAACGACCTTGTCGACCGTCGCCGCGTCCGGCAGCGCGCCGTCGTGCAGCCCGCCGAGCGCTCCACCGCGCACGCTGGTGCCCTCGCGGGTGCCGAGCACGACCTCGATGGTCACGTGCTTGACCCAGCCCTCGTCGAGTTCCCACGTCTTCTTGACGCGCTCCGCGATGGCCGCCGGCCGCTTGCCGGATGGGCCGAGCACAGTGCGCAGCTGGTCGTTGATCGCGTCGGAAAGCACTGGGCCGTAAGGCTTGTAGGTCCGGGCCAGCTTGGTGACCTGTCCCTTGAGGCCGGCGAGGTCCGCCTCAGCGGCCCCGTCGATGGCGCCGAGGTTGAGCTCCGAGCCGAGGTCGACCAGCAGCTGGTTGCGTCGCGAGGACGCACCGTCGGTGATCGACTCGATGGAGTCCAGTGGCTCGATCTGGTCGATGCGCATCTTCGCCGACAACGCGATCAGCGCCATGGTGGCGTCGGCTGCGTCGTAGCCGAGGTCGTCCGGCCGCGGACCACCGCTCGGGGCAGCGGGCGCAGGTGCCGGAGCAGCCGGTGCAGCCGCCTCGACGGGCGCGGCCTCGAGGGCCGAGTCCGGCGTGTCGTCCTCCTCCGGCTCCAGCTCCGGTTCCGGATCGGTGTCGGTGGCGAACAGCACCGCGGCGTCGCGCTCGGAGTTCAGCACCTCAGTGGTGTTGTGCGAATACTCGGGCAGCTTCAGCGTGTTGGCGGCCAGCCCCGCAACCGTCGGCGCCGACTTGACGCCGATCTCGACGAACCGCTCGATACCCAGACCCCCTGCGGCCTCCTCGATAAACAGCAGGTCCTGGGTCTCGATCCAGCGCACCGGGCTGGCGAACTGCCAAGCCAGCAACTCGATGACGACCTTGCGGCACAGCTCGACCGGCTTCTCGTTACGCCAGGTGTCGTAGTCGGCGAGTATCTCGTCGAGCGGCTCGGCGGGCACCAGATCGCGGATCTCCTGGATGAAGTCGCGGTCGAGCGTGAACGGCCTCGGCACCAGGTTCGGGATGTACTTGCCGACGATCAGTGCCGGATCCGCATCGCGCGGCATGACGCGCTCCAGTGAGCGGCGGAAGTCGGCAACGCCGACCCGCAGCACCGAACTGTGGAACGGCACGTCGACGCCGGGCACCAGGGTGAACGAGCGCTTGCCGCCGCTGATCTCGCGGCGCCGCTCGACCTCTTCCTCGAGCGCTTCGAGCCCGCGCACGGTTCCTGCGATCGCGTACTGCGAGCCGCGCAGATTGAAGTTGACGATCTGCAGGAATTCGCCCGTGCGCTCTGCGATCTCGGCGACGAATTCGGTGACCTCGTCATCCGGCAGGTTGATCTGCGATGGCCGGATGGCGGCCAACCGGTAGTTCGACCGGCCGTGCTGGTCGCGCGGCACGATCTCGTGCATCTTGGAGCCGCGGTGGAAGACCACCTCCAGCAGCCCTTCGAGCTCGTAGACACCGGACACACAGGCCAAGGCCGTGTACTCGCCGACGGAGTGGCCGCAGGCGATCGCGCCCTCGACGAACGCACCCTGCTCACGCATCTCGGCCACCTGCGCGGCAGCCACGGTCGCCATCGCGACCTGAGTGAACTGCGTCAAGAACAGCACACCGTCGGGGTGGTGGTAGTGCACACCGGAGGCGATCAGGCTGGTCGGGTTGTCGCGCACCACGTGCAGCACCGAGAAGCCCAACGTGTCGCGAGTGAACTTGTCGGCGGTGTCCCACACCTTGCGGGCGGCCTTGGACCGGGCGCGGACCTCCATGCCCATGCCCTTGGACTGGATGCCCTGACCCGGGAACGCGTAGACCGTCTTC
>DASRJA010000188.1:0-6745 GCA_035649695.1 Mycobacterium sp.
ACCTCGGAGCCGGCGGCAAGTACTTCCAGATGTTCGGCGACAACGATATTCAGGTGTCACTGGTTGCCAACCCGTCTCATCTGGAGGCCGTGGACCCGGTGCTCGAGGGTCTGGTCCGCGCCAAGCAGGATCTGCTGGACGTCGGAGAAGAGGCCGAGGGTTCCAACCATTTCTCGATCGTGCCGATGATGCTGCACGGCGACGCCGCCTTCGCAGGGCAGGGCGTGGTGGCCGAGACGCTGAACCTGGCGCTGCTGCGCGGGTACCGCACCGGCGGCACGATCCACATCATCGTCAACAACCAGATCGGGTTCACCACATCGCCGGGCGATTCCCGGTCGTCGGAGTACTGCACCGACGTCGCGAAAATGATTGGCGCGCCGATCTTCCACGTCAACGGCGACGACCCGGAGGCGTGCGCCTGGGTGGCGCGGCTGGCCGTGGACTTCCGGCAGCAGTACAAGAAGGACGTCGTCATCGACATGCTGTGCTACCGCCGTCGCGGACACAACGAGGGTGATGACCCTTCGATGACGCAGCCGTATATGTACGACGTCATCGACACCAAGCGCGGGTCTCGCAAGACCTACACCGAAGCGTTGATCGGCCGTGGTGACATCTCGATGAAAGAGGCCGAGGACGCCCTGCGTGACTACCAGGGACAGCTCGAGCGGGTGTTCAACGAGGTGCGTGAGCTCGAAAAGCACCCGATCGCGCCGAGTGCCTCAGTCGAATCCGATCAGATGGTGCCCGCCGGGATGAAGACGGCGGTGGACAAGTCGCTGCTGGCTCGAATCGGCGACGCGCACTTGGCGTTTCCCGATGACTTCAACGTGCACCCACGCGTCAAGCCGGTGCTGGATAAGCGCCGCGAGATGGCCTACGAAGGCAAGGTCGACTGGGCATTTGCGGAGCTGCTGGCGCTCGGCTCATTCCTGGCCGAAGGCAAGACGATTCGGCTGTCGGGCCAGGACACCCGCCGCGGCACGTTTACTCAGCGGCATTCGGTGATCATTGACCGCAAGACCGGTCGAGAGTTCACGCCCCTGCAGTTGCTGACCACCAACAGCGACGGCACGCCCACCGGCGGCAAGTTCATGGTGTACGACTCCGCGCTGTCGGAGTACGCGGCGGTGGGCTTCGAGTACGGCTACTCGGTCGGCAACCCGGACGCACTTGTGTTGTGGGAGGCCCAGTTCGGTGATTTCGTCAACGGGGCGCAGTCGATCATCGACGAGTTCATCTCGTCCGGCGAGGCCAAGTGGGGCCAGCTCTCCGACGTGGTACTGCTGCTCCCCCACGGCCACGAGGGCCAGGGACCGGACCACACGTCGGCCCGCATCGAGCGGTTCCTGCTGCTGTGGGCCGAGGGCTCGATGACGATCGCGATGCCGTCGACGCCGGCGAATTACTTCCACCTACTGCGGCGGCACGGGCTGGACGGCATTCACCGGCCATTGATCGTGGCAACGCCGAAGTCGATGCTGCGCAACAAGGCTGCGGTCAGCGACCTCAAGGACTTCACCGAGGGCAAGTTCAAGTCCGTCATCGAGGAGCCCACCTACGAGGAGGGCACCGGCGACCGCAACCACGTCAAGCGCGTGCTGCTGACGAGCGGCAAGATCTACTACGAGCTCGTCGCGCGCAAGGCCAAGGACGGGCGTGACGATGTCGCGATCGTGCGTATCGAACAGCTCGCCCCGCTGCCGAGGCGACGGCTCAAGGAGACGCTTGACCGGTATCCGAATGCCCAGGAGTACTTCTGGGTGCAGGAGGAGCCGGCAAACCAGGGCGCATGGCCGACATTCGGGCTCACTCTTCCGGAAGTGTGCTCGGAGCTGTTGAGCGGAATCAAGCGGATTTCGCGTCGCGCGATGTCGGCGCCGTCGTCGGGGTCGTCGAAGGTGCATGCGGTCGAGCAGCAGGAGATCATCGACGAGGCGTTCGCGCCGTAGCTGTCAGTGGCCTTGGGGCCTGCTGTGCGCCAAAGACGTAGCGCCCCACGGCCGGTGGCGGCGATCTACCGTGAGTAGATGACTGCCGTAGACCTTCGCCATCACAAGGCCGATTACGGGTACGACGGGGATTACCGGAAGGTGTCCGCGCCGACCGTGGCGACCATCGTTGGGACTATCAGCGCCGCGCTGCTCGCGTCGGCCGCCAGAAATCTTGTGCGCCGCAAGCCTGTCGCCGCGGCGGTGACGGGCACCTCGGCCGCAGCCATCGTTACGACCGCGGCGCTGTTCATCCGCACCACGCGAGTCGGCAAGTTCGAGGTATGGGCAGAAATCCTCAAGAACCTCAGGCTGCGCGGTGACGAAACGCTGCTCGACATGGGATGCGGACGTGGCGCGGTCCTGCTCGCCGCGGCCAAGCTGCTTCCGCACGGCCGCGCGATCGGCGTCGACATCTGGCGCGCCGACCAAACCGACAACTCGGAGCAGAACACGCTGCGCAACGCCGACATCGAGGGTGTCGCCGACCGCGTCGAGGTGCGCACAGCCGACATCACCGATCTGCCGTTTGACGACGACAGTTTCGACGTGATCGTCAGCAGCCTTGTGGTGCACAACATTCCGACTGCGGAGGCCCGCACCAAGGCGATCAGCGAAGCAGCCCGAGTGCTGCGCCCTGGCGGCAGGCTGGCTCTCGTCGACATCTTTTTCACCAATCACTACGCCAAGCAGCTTCGCGCGCTTGGCTGGACCGACGTCCGTCGTCGCAACTTGGGCTGGCGGATGTGGTGGGGCCCAGGGATGGGCACCCACGTCATCACCGCGACGAAGCCGAAAGGGTAAGCCTCTCGCCGGGGCTATTGCCGAGATCGACACCAGGGCTGTGGATCACTCGCTGTGGCAGTCCGCGAACAACCATGGTGTCGAAATGGGCGCTAGCAGCTGAAGGCGCAGTACTCCGCGTCGCGAGCCCCCCTGAAGGCGGACCGCGGGTACCGACTAACCTCGACGCGAGTCAACCGACACGAGGGAGTGTGCGCATGGAGGGCTTCGCTGGAAAGGTCGCGGTGGTGACCGGCGCCGGATCGGGCATCGGGCAGGCGCTGGCCATCGAGCTGGCCCGCTCGGGCGCCAGCGTGGCGATCAGCGACGTCAACACCGAGGGCTTGGCGGTCACCGAGGAGCGGTTGAAGGCGATCGGCGCGCCGCTGAAGTCCGACCGGCTGGATGTCACCGAGCGCGAGGCGTTCGAGCTGTACGCCGACGCGGTCAAGGAGCACTTCGGCAAGGTCAACCAGATCTACAACAATGCGGGCATCGCGTTCGCCGGCGACATCGAGGTCACCGAGTTCAAGGACATCGAGAAGGTGATGGACGTCGACTTCTGGGGCGTCGTCAACGGCACCAAGGTGTTCCTCCCCCACTTGATTGAATCCGGCGACGGCCACGTCATCAACGTCTCGAGTGTCTTCGGGCTGTTCGCGGTGCCCGGACACGCCGCCTACAACGCGGCGAAGTTCGCGGTCCGCGGCTTCACCGAGGCTCTCCGCCAGGAGATGGAACTGGCCGGGCATCCGGTGAAGGTGACGACCGTGCACCCCGGCGGCATCAAGACCAACATCGTGCGCAACATGACGGCCGTCGACAGCGTGGACAAGGAAGAGCTGACGAAGACATTCGACAAGCGGCTCGCCAACACCTCCCCGGAGAAGGCCGCGCAGATCATCCTCGACGGCGTCCGCAAGAACAAGGCCCGCGTGCTCGTCGGCCCCGACGCAACGGCGCTCGACCTCATCGTCCGCATCACCGGATCGGGCTACCAGCGGCTGTTCTCGACTGTGATGTCGCGGATGGTGCCCGAAGCGCATTGACAACGTCGAAATCGTTGTCCAAAAAGCGAATTCGCTTCCAGCGCACTCACAGTATTGCCGCGATGCACATCGCTTGAACCCCACGGCCGTCGACTTCGTGGTTCAAGTGAGGGGGTCGTAACGGGTTCAATGATGTGTGCCCCGGACAACCGCTAGCTCCGTGAGGAACGGAGGGGAAAACCATGAGGTACAAACTGCTTTGCGCGAGCGGCATGATGGCCGTGGCCCTGGTAGGTGCCGCGCCCGCATACGCCGTCCCACTTGGCGGCGAAGCCGAATGCGGGAACAGCAATCCTATGGACGGGCCAGTAGCCACCAGTTCGCCGGGCAACGCCGCGACGTCACCGGGTTCGGTGTTCAACGAACCCGGCGTCAACAGCGTCAGCGGCGGCAAGGGTAATCAGGCCTACAACAGTGCGGGAGCGCCGTCGCAGTATGACCGCGCCTGCGCCCAGGTGACCGCGAGTGGCTCCGGCACGCCGATTCAGCCCACGCCGAATGCCACCAACACGAACAATTCGCGGGCCACGAGAGACGCCCTCGGGGTGACGCACGTCGGGAAGGGCGCCAACAAATAACTAGCGGCCGAGCGGGTGCGCGTCGAGCCACGCATCGGCTACCAGCCCCGGTTCCTTGCCCTCGGCGACCTGGCGACGCATGTCTGCCAGCGACCCGGTGTCGAGCACGCCTGCCACCTCGTTGAGAGCCAGCACCTGCTGCTCGTTCAGCTCGTTGCGCCGGTATAGCGGCACGAGGTTCTCGGCCCGGATCAAAGCCGTCTTATCGGAGAGCGCCACCAGCTCCGAAGGAATGTTAGGCGTGGCCGTCGTCGTCCAGGCAGCATTGATCTGGCGAGCGCGTAGCGCAGCGAAAAGTGTTGCGTTGTCCGGGAATTCGCGCGGTTTGGGCATCGCGCACGCTCCGACCTTCGACGGCGTGTGCGCCGCCTCCAGCGCGCCAGGCTTCAGCTTCTCGCAGTTGCGGACCGCCCCGGCCACATCGCGCCCACCCCACGCGTCGGCGGTCCGCTCGGTGATCGCGAGCGCGGGCTTGTCTTCCGCGGATGTCGTGTAGTCGCCTGCTGCGACGCCTTCGGGCAGCGCCGACACCATCGCGCGGTACACCTGCGCGTCCGAACGGGCAGTGGCGTCGGGATCAAACCTCGCCAGCAGGCGGCCGGTGAATCCGGGCACGACCCGAACCTCCCCTGAATCCAGCCCGGAGATCGGATCCGGCCCGGATTGCACGTGTGCCGGGCTGCCGTAGAACCGCAGCGCCGCGGCATACAGGTGCGCGATCAACTGCGATTCCGGGTCGGATGTGGAGCCAACTGCGATTGACGGCGGGCCGCCGTGACCGCCGCAGCCCACAAGGATCAGCGCGATAAGCGCCAACGCCACTCGGCGTGACAGCATCGGGCCGATCAGAGTTCGGCGGCCGCCGCGGCCACCGCCGCCGCGACCTCCGGTGCGACCCGCGGATCCAGCGGGCTCGGCACGATCCGGTCCGGCGCGAGGTCATCGCACGCCACCGCGAATATGGCTTCGGCGGCGGCCACCTTCATCCGCTCGGTGATCCGCCGGGCACCCCCGTCCAGCGCACCGCGGAACACACCCGGGAACGCCAGCACATTGTTGATCTGGTTCGGGAAGTCACTGCGGCCCGTGGCCACCACCGAGGCGTACCTCGCAGCGACATCGGGATGGATCTCCGGGTCGGGATTCGACAGCGCGAACACGATGGTCTCCGGAGCCATCGTCGCGACAATGTCCTCGGCCACCACACCTCCGGAGACACCCAGGAACATGTCGGCGCCCTTGAGAGCCTCCGCCATGCCACCGGTGAGGCCGTCGGGGTTCGTGCGTCCCGCCAGTTCGGCCTTGACCGGGGTCAGCCCGTCGCGGCCGGGGTGCAGGATGCCGCGGGTATCCACCACGGTGATATCCGAAACCCCCGCGGCCAGAAGAATATTGGTGCATGCGACGCCAGCGGCGCCGACACCAGAGACCACCACGCGCAGCGAGGCCATGTCACGGTCGAGCGCCTTGGTGGCGCCCATCAGTGCCGCCAGCACAACGATCGCCGTGCCGTGCTGGTCGTCGTGCATTACCGGGCAGTCGAGCGCGTCGATGACCCGTCGCTCGATCTCGAAGCAGCGCGGCGCGGAGATGTCCTCGAGGTTGACCGCTCCGAACGACGGACGCAGGCGCACCAGGGTTTCGACGATCTCGTCGGGATCCTTCGTGTCCAGCACGATCGGGATCGAGTCCAGGCCGCCGAACGCCTTGAACAGTGCGCACTTGCCCTCCATCACGGGCAGGGCGGCCGAAGGACCGATGTCGCCGAGGCCGAGCACCGCGGTGCCGTCGCTGACCACGGCCACCAGCCGGTTGGCCCAGGTATACCGCGCGGCAAGGGCGTGGTCGGCGGCGATTGCGCGGCTGACCTGCGCCACGCCTGGGGTGTAGGCGATCGACAGCGCGCGTTGCGTGTCCAGTGGGGCCTTCAGCTCCGCAGACAGCTTGCCGCCTACGTGGGCCTCGAAGATGTCCTCATCAGTGACGACAATCTGCGGGCTTTGCAAGTGCGGCGGCAGCGTTTCGGTCACCGGCTCAGGTTACTGGGCCTAATTAACGACTTCGCCGACGGGCTGTAAACCCCGGACTCAGATCAGTCCCAACTCGGTAACAGCCTTCCGCTCGTCGTCGAGTTCGGCGGTCGACTTGTCGATCCGGCCTCGGGAGAAGTCGTCGATCTCCAGCCCCTGCACGATGCTCCAGTTGCCGTCCTTGGTGGTCACGGGGAACGAGGAGATCAGGCCCTCGGGCACGCCGTAGCTGCCGTCGGAAAGGACGGCCATCGACACCCAGTCGTCCTTTGGGGTGCCAAGCAGCCAGTCCCGAGCGGCGTCGGTGGTCG
>DASRJA010000189.1:0-2071 GCA_035649695.1 Mycobacterium sp.
ATCCACACCGACCACCTCGTCGATCCCGACGACACGTACATCCTCGATAACGTCGTGCGGTTCGCCGGTCAACGGGTGGTTGCCGTGGTCGCCGACACGGTGGCCGCTGCCGAAGAGGGCTGCAGTAAGGTCGTAATCGAATACGAGCCACTGCCAGCGGTTTTCGATCCCGAAGAGGCGATGACACCTGGGGCTCCGCAACTTCATGGATCCGATGACCCGTTCGTCCGCGATCCCGAGCGCAACATTCTGCTGGAACTTCACGGTGAGATCGGCGACATCGAAGCCGGCTTCGCACAAGCCGACGTGGTCCACGAAGGCACGTACTTCTCGCCCCGGGTCCAGCACGCCCATCTGGAGACGCACGGGTCCATCGCGTGGATGGAGGACGACCGGCTGATCGTCCGCACAAGCTCGCAGTCGCCGTCGATCGCCAAGGTCAAGTTGTGCCACCTGTTCAACCTGCGCCCCGACCAGGTCCGTGTCTTCTGCAAGCGGGTCGGAGGCGGCTTCGGTGGCAAGCAGGAGGTGATCACCGAGGATCTGGTGGCGTTGGCCACTTTGGACATCAAGCGCCCCGTGTGCTTCGAATACACCCGCGAAGAGGAGTTCACGACGGCCTCACCGCGGCACCCGATGAAGGCAACGGTCAAGCTGGGCTCCCGCGCCGACGGGACGCTGACCGCGTTCCAATTCCGCAACGTGTCCAACACCGGCGCATACGGCAACCACGGCGGCGAGACCTTGTTCGCGGCCGGCGCGGCCATCGCCATATACCGTTGTCCGAACAAGAGATTCGACGCTTACTCCGTCTACACGAACAGCGTGCCCAGTGGTGCGCTGCGCGGATACGGCATGACCCAGCCGGCGTTCGCGGTGGAGTCGGCGATGGACGAACTTGCGATCGCGCTCGACCTCGATCCGCTGGAGCTGAGGCGGCGCAACATCGTGCGGCCGGGGGACGCGCTGCTGGCAATCGACGACCATCCCGACGACGTCGCGTTCACCGAAGACGGCCTCGGGAAGTGCATCGATCTGGTCGACGACGCACTGCGACACCACACCAACGGCGAGGTCCTCGGCGACGACTGGATGGTGGGTACAGGGGTCGCAAGCTCGCTGCACGAGACAGCACCTCCCACAGACCACATCTCCGACGCCTGGGCAACTCTTCGAGACGACGGGATCTACGAGATAGCCGTCGGCACAGTCGAATTCGGCGAAGGGACCTCGACCGCGCACGTCCAGATCGCGGCCACCGTGCTCGGGACCACGCCGTCGCGAATCCACCTGGTGCAGTCAGACACCGACCGCACCGGTTTCGACACGGGAGCATTCGCCAGCGCAGGGCTCTTCGTCGCAGGCAACGCCGTGCAGCGGGCCGCGACCGCCCTGCGCGACCGGATGCTGGAAGTCGCGGCGACGCACATGAACCTGGCCGCCGCGGACTGCGCGATGGATGACGACGCCGTCATCTGCGGCGACAAGCGGATGTCCCTGGCCGAACTTATCGAGGTGGGCCACGCTCGCGGCATGAGGTTTACCGAGGCTCGCAAGGCGTATGGGTCACCACGCAGCGTCACGTCGAACACCCATGGCTTCAGGGTTGCCGTTCACCGGATCACCGGCGAGATCCGCATACTCTACAGTGTCCAGGCCACCGATGCCGGTGTCGTGATCAACCCCGTACAGGTGCGCGGACAGGTCGAAGGTGGTGTCGCGCAAGGGATTGGCTTCGTGTTGACGGAGAACTTCCACGTCGATGCGAACGGCGTGATGATGAACCCGAACCTGCGCAACTACAGGATCCCGACCTACGCCGACGCTCCCCGCACCGAAGTGCTCCTCGTTGACTCTGCTGACTCGGTCGGCCCGATGCGCGCCAAGGGAATCGCAGAGTGCTGCATCAATCCGGTGGCGCCGGCGTTGGCCAACGCCCTCGCGAACGCGACCGGTGTGCGTTACCGCTCGCTGCCTCTGTCGCCCGAACGAATATACAGCCGGCTTCGGGACAGCCGATTGGTTCCGACGATCTAGCGGTCGAGGCGAAACCATGCAAACACAGAAGATC
>DASRJA010000190.1:0-2768 GCA_035649695.1 Mycobacterium sp.
CACCGAGCGACAGGTTGATGACCTTGATCTTGTAGCGGTCGCGATTCTCAACCGCCCAGTCAATCGCCTCGGCCACGTCGCTGGCATAGCCGCTGCCGTCGGCACCCAGCACCTTCAGATTGATGATGTGTGCTCCGGGCGCCAGGCCGCTGGTGGTGTCCTTCGCGTTGACCCCGGCCGCCGCGATGATGCCGGCCACGTGCGTGCCATGACCGTTGTCGTCGTCAGCGCGTCCCCGCACCGCCGTCCCGGCGCCGCCGCAGCCGGCGCGGCCCACCGCCTGGCCGGACGCGCCGGACGACCCGGTAAAGTCCACGCTGACGACGATTCGATTTTTGAGCTCCGGCACAGCCGCGACGCCCGTGTCGATCACTGCGACGCCGATGCCGCTGCCGGTGAGGCCGGGAGCACCCGCTACCCAGCCGGTCGACCACACCTGATCGGCGCCAATCGCGGCCGTCGTCACCGCCATGTGCGGTTGCAGCCGATAGTTGCTGGTGAGGGAGTCGAGCCCCGCGTCAGCCGCCACGGCCGCCAGGGCGCCGGCCGGTATCTCGACGACGGCGCCCGCCTTGAGCCTTTTGCGGATGGTGAGTCCGTGTCGCGACGCCAATCCGTCCAGCTGCGCGCGCGTGCCGGGGACGATGACGCAGGTGGCCGTGTCGGTGACGGACTCGAGCTGCTGGGCAAGATCGCGGGAGAGACGCGCCCGGCGCCCTTGTGCCGAGGCGTCTATCGCCCCCAACAGCACCGCCGCAAGACAGATCAGGGGAACAGCGAAGGAGGATTGTCTGGTCGGTGCGGCGGTGCTCTGTGGGGCCAATGAAACCTCCGGGAACAGGAAAAGGTCTGTCAGCCTCGAGCGGCGCGCACCGTGAACGTCGCCGCCATTGCGGACGTCGGAAACGGTTGCGGCCGGAATCCCATCGTGAACAGCGACTCAACGAGCACGCGCTGAGAGCCTCCGATGGTGCGGATGGTCTGGAGACGGCCGTCGCGGATGCGGTAATAAACGGTGCGTCGCGATACGCTCAGCAGCTGCGCGGCCTGATCGATTGATACGCTTCGTCCGAGACGCTGGGGAGCGTGCAATTCGGAATATTCAGTTGCCACTTAATGAGCCTCCGGGCCGTTGCTATGGCAGAGGCGGTGCCAGCAGCCGGGCCGAATCATGAGGCGCGCGTAATTCGATGATCGAGAACGACTTATGAGCTACAGCGCAGCTGGTTGCGCGCGTCGGGTTGGCCTGCGGCAGGCTAGAGGTTTGGCCGCTTCAATCGAGGAAGCGCCCGGCGAGGCGCACTATTGGGCATTGCACGGTTCTGTGCTGAAATCTGCACGATTTTCAGCGCGGCCAATAAATTGACCGGAGCATCAAGAAACTGCGCGTAAAAAGTTCTCTCGTCAGGGCGGTTCTGGGTGCGGCGGTGCTTGCCCTCGCGCTCGGGTTCCTGTTGCGGAGCGAACCGAGCGATTCGCCGTCTGTTAAAACGGATACGCCGCCAAGCCGTGGCGGGCAGATCGTGGCCTCCATCCGGGCCGAGCCGCGGTCGTTCAACCGGCTCGTTGCCCGCGATCAGGCCACGGAACTCCTCACGCAGCTCACCCAGGGACGCCTGGTGCGGGTAAACCGCGCCACGTTCGAGCTGGAGCCGTGGCTGGCCGAGAGGTGGGAATCGAGCGGCGACGGCCGCGCGCACACGTTCCACCTCCGGCCGGGCGTGACCTGGTCCGACGGCACGCCCTTTACGTCGGCCGACGTTCTCTTCTCGCTGCGAGCCGTCTTCGACCCGAAGTCGGAGAGCGTGCTGGCCAGCATCCTGGTGGTCGGCGGGCAGCCGATCCATGCCACCGCGCCCGACCCGCAAACGGTGATCGTGACGTTTGCCGGTGCGTCGGGTCCAGGGATCCGGCTCCTCGACCAGCTCCCGATTCTGCCGAAGCACAAGCTGGAGGGTGCACTCGCCTCCGGCAAATTCGCCAGCGCCTGGGCCAGCACCACACCTCCCGCCGACATCGTCGGCACCGGGCCGTTCGTGGTCCGCGAATACCAGCCGGGACAGCGGGTCGTGCTGGACCGCAATACCCGCTACTGGCGCCGTGCGGCAGACGACGGCGAGCTGCCGTATGTGGACCGCATCGTTCTGGAAATCGTGCCCGAACAGAATGCGGAGCTGCTGCGGCTGCAGTCGGGATCGACAGACCTCACGTCAACGGAGCTGCGGCCGGAGGACTACGTGCCGGTGCGCCGGGCAGAAGAGCAGGGGCAGTTGCGGTTCGTCGAGCTCGGCGTCGGTCCCGACGCCGACGCGTTCTGGTTCTGCCTGAAGCCCGAGGTCAAGGGGAAGGATCCCCGTTTCGCTTTCGTGCAGCGCCCCGAATTCCGGCGCGCCATTTCACACGCGGTCGATCGGGAGGCGTTTGCGCAGACGGTGTTTCTTGGCGCGGCCGTGCCGGTGTGGGGTCCGATCACGCCCGGGAACACGCAGTGGTTCTCCCCCAACGTGCTTCGCTACCCCCACGACGACAATCGCGCTCGTGAGCTGCTGAAGGGGATTGGGCTGGAGGATCGCAACGGGAACGGCGTGGTCGAGGACGCACGCGGCACAGAGGCGCGCTTCACCGGTATCACGCAGCGCGGTATCGGCTGGTACGAAAGAGGCACAGCGGTGCTGCGCGACGAACTGGCGGGCATAGGCATCGCCATCGATTTCGAGCCGCTCGAGGTTGGCGCGCTCATCCAGCGGCTGCTGGCGTGCGACTACGAC
>DASRJA010000191.1:0-8331 GCA_035649695.1 Mycobacterium sp.
CGGACGACGTCGCTCTTCGGCGCCGAATCACCGTCATCATTGGTCTCGAATACGCTGCACGGACAGCCGCCGATTTACACGAACGAGAGAGGCCAGCATGGCAGCACCGAGTCCTGGATACTCCATCACAGTCCGGGTTGAGGCGCCGGCTTCGTCGAGGGCCACCGGTGAGCTCACGGCAGCGATCGGCGCCGCCGGCGGCGCGCTGACCGCGCTGGACGTGGCTGAGTCGCGTCACGACTCGATCGTCGTCGACGTCACCTGCGACGTCGCGGACGCCGCGCACGGCGACACCATCACCGAGGCGATCGACGCGCTGCCCGGCTTCCGCGTCCGCAAGGTCAGTGACCGGACGTTCTTGATGCACTTGGGCGGCAAGCTCGAAGTGGTGCCAAAGGTGCCGCTGCGCCACCGCGATGACCTCTCCCGGGCCTACACCCCGGGCGTGGCTCGGATCTGCCAGGCGATCGCCGCTAACCCGGAGGACGCCCGCCGCCTGACGATCAAGCGCAACACTGTGGCGGTGGTGACCGACGGGTCGGCCGTGCTCGGTCTCGGAAACCTGGGCCCAGCGGCCGCACTGCCGGTGATGGAAGGCAAGGCAGCACTGTTCAAGCGGTTCGCCGAGGTCGATGCGTGGCCAGTCTGCCTGGACACGCAGGACACTGATCAGATCGTCGAGATCGTCTGTGCGCTGGCGCCGGTGTACGGCGGGATCAACCTCGAGGACATCGCGGCACCCAGGTGTTTCGAGATCGAACGGCGCCTGCGGGAGCGGCTGGACATCCCGGTCTTCCACGACGACCAGCACGGCACCGCGATCGTGGTGCTCGCCGCGCTCATGAATGCAGTGCGAGTGGTCCACAAGAAACTGCCCGACCTCCGCGTCGTCATCTCCGGCGTCGGTGCCGCAGGATCGGCGATCATCCGACTGCTGCAGGCCCAGGGCGTCCAGGACATTGTCGCCGCCGGTCGAAAAGGCGTGCTGTCGCGCGACGAGGATTACGCCGATCCGACCCGCCGGTGGATCGCGGAGAACACCAATCCCCGCGGCGTCACCGGCTCCCTCAAGCAGGCGCTCGCCGACGCCGATGTCTTCATCGGAGTAAGCGCACCCCGGTTATTGGACGGCGACGATATCGCGACGATGGCCGACCGGGCGATCGTGTTCGCCCTCTCCAATCCCGACCCCGAGGTGGACCCGCTCGAAGCGCGTCAACACGCCGCGGTGGTGGCCACGGGGCGCAGTGACTTTCCCAACCAGATCAATAATGTGCTCGCGTTCCCCGGCTTCTTTCGTGGCTTGCTCGATGCCGGGGCGCACGAGATCAACGACGACATGATGATCGCTGCGGCGAAGGCGATCGCGGAAATCGTCACCCCGGAGGAGCTCAACCCGAGCTTCATCGTGCCCAGCGTGTTCGACAGCACGGTGGCACCCGCAGTCGCGGCCGCCGTCAGCCCAGTCGCGAGCGAGCCAGACCGGGATTCCGGTCTTCGGCAGAGGTGATCTCGGGGCAGGTCAGAGCGTTGCGACTTGGTCGGGCTGACAGGATTTGAACCTGCGACCACTTGACCCCCAGTCAAGTGCGCTACCAAACTGCGCCACAGCCCGCGGTGCTGCTGGGATCGCCAGCAGCAGGTCGAAAGCCTACCGCAGACCGGCGCCAGAGCCCTAAATGGTTACCAACCGATACAGCCCGATGGCACCCACCATCACGATCGCGGCCCGCAGCGCGTTCGGCGACAGCCGCCGTCCGTAGTGCGCGCCGAGGAACCCTCCGATCAGGGAACCCACAGCGATCAATCCCGCCGCCTCCCAACTGATCCGGTCGAATGCGACGACCGTGTACGCCACCGCGGCCACGATGTTCACCAGCAACGACAGCAGGTTCTTCGCCGCGTTCATCCGCTGCATGTCCTCCGGCAACAGCGCACTCATCGCTGCGATCAGCATGATGCCCTGCGCCGCGGTGAAGTATCCGCCGTAGATCCCGATCGCGAACGTGCCGAACACCAGCGCCGCCATCCGCCGTCCGCTCACATGCTCCGCCGACCGGCCCGACTCCTCAGCACGCCGCCGCGCCCACTCCTGAATTCGTGGACCAACCACGACCAGGCCCAGCGCCAGCACCAGCAGGACCGGCACAACCTTTTCGAACACCTTCTCCGGCAGGTGCAGCAGCAGCCACGAACCCAACAGCGCGCCCACCAACGACGCCGGGATCTGCCAGCGCAGGCGATGCCATTGCCCGCGCAGCTCACGCCGATATCCCCACGTGCCGGACACGCCGCCGGCAACCAGACCGACCGCGTTCGACATCGTCGCCGTCACCGGCGGATAGCCCAGCGCCACCAGCGTCGGAAAGGTGATCAGGGTGCCCGAGCCGACGATTGCGTTGATCGCCCCCGCCCCGACGCCTGCCAGGGCGATCAGGATCATATGGGAAACGGGCATTTGCCCAACCCTATCGAGGCGTTGCGCTGGGCCCAAAGTCGCTCAGCGAGACTTCGCTCCGCGCTTCTCCCGAACCCTTACGTTGATCCGGATCGGGCTGCCCTCGAATCCGAACGTTTCGCGTAACCGCCGCTCAAGAAACCGCCGATAGCCGGCCTCGAGAAAACCTGTGGTGAACAACACAAACGTCGGCGGCCGCGCGGTCGCCTGCGTGGCGAACAGGATTCGGGGCTGTTTACCCCCGCGCACCGGCGGCGGCGTCGCCGCGACGATCTCCTTGAAGAACGTGTTCAGCCGTCCCGTCGGCACCCTGGTGTCCCAGGACGCCAGCGACGTCTCCAGCGCAGGCACCAGTTTCTGCACGGCCCGGCCGGTCTTGGCCGAGATGTTGACCCGCGGCGCCCATTGCAGTTGCGCCAGTTCGCGATCGATCTCGCGGTCCAGCAAGTAACGCCGGTCCTCGTCGACCATGTCCCACTTGTTGAACGCCAACACCAGCGCCCGGCCCGCCTCGATCACCATCGACAGCACCCGCTGATCCTGCTCGGTCAGCGGTTGCGACGCGTCGATCAGCACGATGGCCACTTCGGCCGCATCGATCGCGCCGTGCGTGCGTACCGACGCGTAGAACTCATGCCCGCTGGCCTGTCCGACCTTTCGCCGCAATCCCGCGGTGTCCACGAAACGCCAGACCTTGCCGTCCATTTCGATCAGCGAGTCCACCGGGTCGACGGTCGTGCCCGCGACGTCGTGCACCACCGACCGTTCGTCGCCCGCAAGGCGATTCAACAGCGAGCTCTTGCCCACATTCGGCTTGCCCACCAACGCAACTCGACGAGGGCCGCCCCCGCCCGACGCCATTTCGGAGACCGCGGGCAGCGCATCGATCACCTTGTCCAGCAGATCGGCTACCCCGCGACCGTGCATCGCGCTGATCGGGTGCGGCTCCCCCAGCCCCAACGACCACAGCTCCGCCGCATCGGCCTCGCCACGCTCGTTGTCAACCTTGTTGGCCGCCAAGAAGACTGGCTTACCCGACCGCTGCAGCAGCCGCGCTGCCGCCTCGTCGGCCGTCGTCGCCCCCACTGTCGCATCGACCACGAAGACGATCGCGTCCGCGGTACGCATCGCCACCGACGCCTGCTCGGCCACCAACTGCTGCAGGCCTTTCGCGTCCGGCTCCCATCCGCCAGTGTCCTGCACCACGAACCGCCGACCACTCCACAACGCGTCGTAGGACACCCGGTCGCGCGTCACGCCTGGCACGTCCTGCACCACCGCCTCGCGACGGCCGAGGATCCGGTTCACCAACGTCGACTTGCCGACGTTCGGGCGCCCCACAACAGCCACCACAGGTGGCGGCGCCGCCGCCTCGATCGCCTCGGCGACCTCTTCCGCGCCGAGCTCCCAATCGCTTTCGTCGGCCCAGGTACCCTCACTCATCGCGACGCACCGGCACGTTGTTCGACGAGCTCCAGCAGATGCACGACGACCTCGGTCTCGGTCATATCGCCGGTGTCGACCACCAACGCGTCGTCGGCCGCCCGCAACGGGGACACGGCCCGCGTCGAATCCAGATGGTCTCGCCGCTTGACGTCGGCCAGCACGGCCTCGTAGTCGTCGCCCAACCCGGACGCAATGTTCTGGTCGTTGCGTCGCCGCGCGCGTTCCTCGGCCGACGCGGTCAGGAAGATCTTCACGTCGGCGTTGGGAAGTACGACGGTGCCGATGTCGCGGCCCTCTACGACGACGTGGCCTGGGCCCGCGGCGAGTTCGCGCTGCAATCCCACCAACCGTGCGCGAACGGCCGGCACCGCTGAGACTGCTGACACCGCTTTGGTCACCTCGTCGCCGCGGATCTCGGCCGAAACGTCTTCTGCGTCAAGGTATGCCCGGTCTTCATCCGGGTTGTAGCCGACCGACAGCGGGACATCCGCGGCGGCTGTCTCGATGGCGGGGGTGTCGGCAAGATCGACGCCTGCGCGCAACACTGCCAGCGTCACGATCCGGTACATCGCACCGGTATCCAAGTACCGCGCGCCCAACGATCGGGCCAAACCCCTTGATACCGAAGACTTTCCGGTGCCGGCGGGGCCGTCGACCGCGATCACCAGTGAAGCGCTCACAGGCCCACCGCCTTGTACAACTCCCCTACCTCCTTGCGGCTCAACACCCGGATGCTGCCGGGTCGTTGATCACCGAGCGACACCGAGCCGATGTCGGTACGCACCAACTCCTGCACCGGATGCCCGACCGCCGCAAGCAGCCGCCGCACGATCCGTTTGCGGCCCTCGTGCAACGTCACCCGCACCAGGGTTTTGCCCGGCACCTTGTCCACCAGCGCGAAATCGTCGACATGTGCTGGCCCGTCATCCAATTCGATCCCGTCACGCAGCTTGCGGCCCAGCCCGCGCGGCACCGAGCCGTCGACCGTCGCCAGATACGTCTTGGGCACCTCGAACGACGGATGCATCAACCGGTGCGCCAACTCGCCGTCGTTGGTCAGCAGCATCAGCCCTTCGGTGTCCGCGTCGAGCCGCCCGACGTGAAACAGTTTCTTGTTGCCGCGCACTCGATGTTCGACCAGATCGCCGATGCAGGGCCGACCGCGGTCGTCGGACATCGTCGAATGCATGCCCTTGGGCTTGTTGATCGCCAGATGCACCAGCGTGTCGTCGACCGTCACTCGCGCACCGTCGACGCGGATTACCGACACGTCCGGGTTCACCCGCGTGCCCAGCTCGGTGACGATCCGGTCGTCGACCTCGACCCGGCCGTCGAGGATCATCTTCTCGGCGACGCGGCGCGAAGCAATTCCGGCCTGCGACAACACTTTCTGCAGACGCACGCCCTCGGAGTCCGCCATCTCACTCCTGGTCCACGTCGAACGGCATCGGCCGCTCGGCCGCTGGCGCGCCGCTGAGTTTCATGAAACGTGGCTCCTCGCCGAGGGATTCGCTCAGGTCGTCGATGACGTCGACGTCGGGAAGCAGCGGTGCGATGTCGGGCAAGTCCGCCAGCGACGTCAAGCCCAGCCGCTCCAGGAACAGCTCGGTCGTCGCGAACGTCACCGCACCGGTGTCCGGGTCAACACCGGCCTCTGTGATCAGCCCGCGCGCCAGCAGCGTGCGCATCACCGCATCCACGTTGACGCCGCGCACCGCGCTGACTCGGGCCCGCGTCACCGGCTGCCGGTACGCCACCACCGCCAGCGTCTCCAGTGCCGCGCGCGTCAGCTTGGATCGTGCCCCGTCGAGCAGCAGCCGCTCAACGTACGGCGCAAACCTCGCGCGGGTGTACATCCGCCAGCCTCCGCCGGCCTCCCGCAGGTCGATGCCGCTCTCGCGGGTCGTCAGCTCTTCGGCCATCAACTGAAGCTTTGCCGCCACCCGGTAGGCCGGCTGCTCGGTCGCCGCGGCCAGCTGGTCGACCGTCACCGGCGTGTCCACCACCAGCAGCAGCGCCTCGAGCACCGCGCCGAGTTCGGAGTCCTCCAGCTCCGGCGCGGTCGCGATGTCGATGTCCAGATCGAGGTCCGCCGGGATTTCGGTGCGCATTTCGGTCGAGAATTCGTCAGTCATCGTCTACTTCTTCCGCGTCGGCGGTAGCCAGGTGATCGTTGGTTGGCCGTTCTCCGGTCCACGAAACCTGGAGCACACCAAGCGCTTCTGATTGCTCGAATGCTACAGCTCGCGCTCGGTACAGCTCGAGCAGCGCCAGGAACCGGCCGACGATCTCGATCGGCGCCTGGCAGTCGGCGACCAGGTCGGAGAATGTCGCCCATTGTCCGATGCCGCGGGTCTCCAACAACGCCATCAGATTGCCGACCTGCTCGGGCACCGACACCATCACCTGGTGCAGGTGCTCGGTGGCCACGGTCGGCACCGGGCGCGGCGTGAATGCCGCGGCGGCGATCTGCGCGAAGCTCTCGGCGTCGACGCCGATCATCACCTCGGGCAGCAGGTCCTCATAGCGCTGCTCCAGGGCCACCGACCGCGGATAACTGCGCAGCGCTGCGGCCTCGAGCTCGGCGAACATCTCCGCGACGTGTTTGAACGCCCGGTACTGCAGCAGCCGCGCGAACAGCAGGTCGCGCACCTCGAGCAGCGCGAGGTCCTCCTCGTCGTGCACCTCACCGGCGGGCAGTAGCCGCGCCGCCTTGAGGTCCAGCAGCGTGGCCGCGACGACGAGAAACGCCGTGGTCTCGTCGAGTTCCATCTGAGGGCCGATCGCCTTGGTGTATGCGATGAAATCGTCGGTCACCTGATGCAGAGCCACCTCGGTGACATCGAGGCGGTGGGCGAAGATCAGCTGCAGCAGCAGATCGAACGGCCCCTCGAAATTGCTCAGCCGGACCTGGAAGCCGCTCTGTCTGGTCTGCTCCTCCGGCTGTATTTCCGTGTTCACGCGCCGAACCGGTCGATGACCTCGCGCGCCAGCGACCGGTATGCCTCGGCCCCACCGGATTTCGGTGCCCACGTGGTGATCGGCTCGCCAGCGACGCTGGTCTCGGGGAAACGCACAGTGCGGGTGATGACGGTGTCGAACACCAGGTCGCCGAACCTCTCCAGAACCCTGGCCATCACTTCGCGAGAGTTGACGGTGCGGGGATCGTAACGGGTGATCAGGATGCCGCTGATCGACAGCTTCGGGTTCAACCGGTCGTGCACCTTGTCGACGGTGTCGGTCAGCAGCGCGAGGCCGCGCAGCGAAAAGAACTCGCATTCGGTCGGGATGATTACCCCGTCGCTACAGGCCAGCCCGTTCACGGTGAGCAGACCCAGTGACGGCTGACAGTCGATCAGGATGTAGTCGTAGCGGTCCAGCACTGGATACAGCGCCCGGGCCAGCGACTGCTCGCGGCCTACCTCATTGACCAACTGGATTTCGGCCGCGGACAGGTCGATATTGCTCGGCACCAGGTCCATGTGCTTGACCCGGGTGTGGATCACCACGTCATCGATCGACACCCGCGGCTCGACCAGCAGATTGTGGATCGTGTGCTCGAGCTCGTAGTGCGGCACCCCCAGCCCCGCCGACAGTGCTCCCTGCGGATCCAGGTCGACCAGCAGCACGCGGCGGCCGAACTCGGAAAGGCTGGCGCCTAGATTGATGGTCGACGTGGTCTTCCCGACGCCGCCTTTCTGGTTACACATCGCGATGACCTTGGCCGGGCCGTGCACCGTCTTCGGCTTGGGCTCGGGAATGGTCCGCGGCGCGCGGCCCGTCAGACCGAGTTCGGCGCCGCCCCCTTCGTCGGTCATGCCCGACCGTCGCTGGTCAGGCACGCAGAGGGCATTCCGAACATCCGGGCAAGTTTAACGGGAGGTGACTGCCAGCATCGGCAGACCCGCGGGCAACGTGGAACCCAATCGATTAGTCCGTCCGAATAGGCTGACGGCCATGAGCCTGAAGCAGCGGGTGCCGTTCCTGCGCTGGTCGTTTTGGCGGCTGGCGATCGGGGCCCGCAACATCTCCAAGACCGGCCAGATCGGCGACGGCCGGGAGGCGGCCGCGGCCGACTATGTGGTGGCCAACGCACGTCGCGGCGATATCGACGACGTGATCGCCAAGGTGGACGAGTTTGCGTACGAGAAGTCGTTCTTGATCAACGTCGGCGACGAGAAGGGCGAGTTGCTCGACGCGGCTGTCCGGCGAGCCAACCCCGGCCTGGCTCTGGAGCTGGGCACCTACTGCGGTTACGGCTCGCTGCGGATCGCCCGCGCAGCACCGTCGGCCAAGGTGTACTCCGTAGAGCTGTCGGCCGCCAATGCCAAAGTGGCGCAGCGCATTTGGGCACACGCAGGCGTCGGCGACCGGGTCACCTGCGTGGTCGGCGCCATCGGCGACGGCGGCCGGACACTCGACGCGCT
>DASRJA010000192.1:0-13143 GCA_035649695.1 Mycobacterium sp.
CGCGAATCCTCGGTGTCGCTCATCGCCGACTCCTCAGGTGGTTAGCCAGCTCTAACGCTAAATCCTGCCCAGGCCCACCGCAGCAAAACCGCACTCACACAACATCGGCCACCGCATCACGCAAATTGACCTGCGAACCACCCACCCGATCAACAACGCGGGCCACTGCCGAAACATCGGCGCCCGCAACCACGCCACCCCCATCGACAGAAACCACACTGACACGCGTCGACGTGGAACGCAGCGGCTCGAGCGCCGCCTGTAGGCGCCGACGCGCTCGACCGTCCGTTTCAGACACCAAGGCAATCAGCGAACGTCCCGAAGCCGTCGCCGCCCGAACCGCGACCAACACCGCACGAGCGCCATTGGCCGCTCCGTCGTCACGCACATAGACCGCGTCGTCCGCCACACCCACTGCCGCCTCATTGGTGGCCGCCAGCCATACGGTCGGCAGCTCGGCCGGAACAACCAGTACGGTTACCGCGTCGAGGGCGTCGTATGCCTGCGGATGCTTGTGCGCCCAAACGTCGCTCACCACAACGACTTCCGCCCCGGACGTTTCCACCTGACGTATCACGTCCTGACCGGACGCGGAACCGAACCGACACAAAACCCGCAGCGTGGCAGCGGTCGTCGTGGTCTGCGTCGCGAACTGCTCCAGTGATTCCACTGCCTCAGCCATACCCGCGAGATCTGGCAGCGGGCCGGATCCGAGCTCGAGAGGTGGGGCGTCCTCGGGCGTTTCCAGAAATCGTGACAGCATGATCTCACCAGGTCTGCGGTCTGCGAGTGCCGCATCCGCCACCCGTAGCATGCGCTCCGTCGCCGCGTTGGGGACCGCGTCGACAACGACGAGCACGCGGTAGGTTTGCTCGGATCCAAGTGCGGCCTTCGTCGCGGCGTCGATGTCGCGCTGCACCGCCTTGGCCGGGTAGACGATCCTCAACAGTGGTTCAGTCATCACCGTTGTGACCAGCGCCATCACGACCATCATCGTGAACATCGCGGTGTCAAGGACGCCGACCTGTTTGCCGATCAGCAGGATCACCAGCTCGGTCAGGCCACGGGTGTTCATCAGCACCGCAATGGCGGCGCTTTGCTGGAAAGACATGTGCTGGATGCGCGCACCGACGAAAGCCCCGACGAACTTGCCGCCGATGGCCACCGCCAGAATCAGCAGGAGCTGCCACCACAGCCCCGGATCCTTGAACGCGCGCAGATTTACTCCGAAGCCGGCGATCACAAAGAAGATCGGCAAGAGCAGAAGCACACTGATCTGTTCAAGTCGTTCCAAGATCTCGCGCCTGAATTCCACAGCACCCTGCCGCGGCATGATCGCACCGAAAAGGAACGCGCCGAAAATCTCGTGGATACCGATTCTTTCGGTGATCAACGCGGACAGCAATACACCGACGAGAACAACGGCCAGCATGTCGGGAGTGACCCGACCTGCCCGCTCGTACCAGGAAAGCATCCGGGCCAGCAGCGGCCGCACGACCGCGAACATCACCGTGACAAACACCGCGGACAACGCGACGATGCGCACCACCGACATAGGACTGTCGCCCTTTACGACCGCGTAGACGAAGGCCAGCAAGGTCCACGCCAAGATGTCGTCCACCGCTGCGGCCGAAAGCGCCAGCACTCCAACGCTTGTGCGGTTCATTCTGCGTTCGGCAAGGATCCGTGCCAACA
The DNA here is from genome assembly GCA_035649695.1 of Mycobacterium sp. GTDB lineage: Bacteria > Actinomycetota > Actinomycetes > Mycobacteriales > Mycobacteriaceae > Mycobacterium. The sequence continues at coordinate 1,696 of DASRJA010000192.1, forward strand.
CGGGAAATGCGGTGATGGACATCGCTACACCCAGAAAGAGCACAAACCCCAACAACGGAACTGGCTTGCCGTCGACCACGTCGTGGAGCGGATGCAAGCTCAATGCCAACAACGCACCCAGCGCGAAAGGCAGAACGATGGACAGCAACGAGATCGTGCCGGCGCGACGCTGGCGGCCGCGAATCAGTGTGACGTCGAGTTCGAGGCCCACGATGAACATGAACAGCACCAGCCCGAGCTGCGCGAGGATCTTCAGGTAAGGCAGCACGTCGGGAGGAAAAAGGAGCTTGTCAACGTGCCCGGGCAGAAGGCCGAGCAGGCTCGGGCCGAGCGCGATCCCCGCGACGATTTCGCCTATCACGGCCGGTTGCCGAAACATCCGTGCGATTCGCCCGAAGAGTCTCGCGACCACGATGATCACAGCGACATCGAGCATCACATAGGCGAATGTGGCACCCATGGCAAACAGTGCACCATAATTAGCCTGCTACGGAGCAAAGGACCGTGAAATGCACGTCGACGCAGAATCGATACCCGCCGCGATCGCCGACTACCGGATCCTCGGCCTGCTCGGTGAGGGCAACAACGGCCGGTTTTACCTGGCTGAAGCTCCCGAGCGTCTTGGTTTGTCGACCGATCGAGTGGCGCTGAAGGTTTTCACCGCTCCTGCCGGCAAAGATGCATATCGACGGGGCGTTCGTGAGCTGCGGGCGTTCGCCGCGGTGGGGTCGCCCAGGCTCGTGCGCATCTATGACGTTGTCCTGGAGGACAACTTCTTGTACGCAACGGAGTACTTTCCGCTCGGCTCGCTCGCATCACCCGCGCGAACCTTGACGCGCACCGAAATTCTGTGCGCGCTCGAAGACGCGGCACGCGCCGTTCATGAGTTGCACGAGCATGGTCTGGTTCACGCTGACATCAAACCCGCGAACGTGATGGTCGCAGACGACGGCGGTCGGCTGTCCGACCTGGGGCTTGCCCGGGTGCTGACTTCAGAGGGCAGCGTGACAAGTTTCGCCCCGGCAACCTCGGCGGAGTTCGTCGACCCTGACCTCTTGCAAGGCGAAATGCCCTCACGTGCAACCGATGTCTGGTCGCTCGGCGCGACGATCAACCGGGCACTCTCCGGCGAGGGGCTGTATGGCGAACTTCCGATAGATCAGCCGATGCTAGCCATTCGTGCCGCGGTATCCGGGAAGACACGGGTGTCGGCGAAGCTGGATCGAGCTGAGTCCGGATTGGTTCACCATTGCATTGCTCCGGTGGCAAGCCGTCTTGCGACCGCGGCTGAGGTGGCCGACGGCATCGCCGCTCTGCGTTAACTCGCCATCTTGACTTCGGATTACGACTAAGCCTTCGCGATCGCCACCCGGACGCCGTCGCCGATCTCGGTGCCGTCGACCGGCTCGCCGAATTCGAAACTGGTGGCCAGGATCTCGCGGGCGATCAGCTCGCTGTGCGTCTGCGCCCACTGCGCCTTGTCCTCGGGCACCGCGATGGTCACCCGGATCCGGTCGGACACATCGAGGCCGGTGGACTTGCGCAGTTCCTGCAGTTCGCGGATGCGGTCCTTGGCCCAGCCCTCGGCCTCCAGCTCGGGGGTAACGGTGCCGTCGAGCACGACCAGTCCCGCTCCGTCGGGCAGCGCGACGGTGTATTCGGGGTCGGCGGCCACCAGCCGCGAGCTGTACTCCTCGGGTTGCAGCAGGGCAGGTCCTGCGGTCAGCGTGCCGTCGTCATTGACGACCGCGTCCCCGGCCTTCACGGCCTTGATCGCCGCCTGCACGTCCTTACCCAGCCGCGGCCCGGCGACCTTGGCGTTGACGGTCAGCTCGAACCGGCCATAGGTGTCGATATCGTCGGTGAGCTCGACCGTTTTCACGTTGAGCTCGTCGGCGATCAAATCCTTGAACGCCTCGAGCCGTTGCGGATTCTCCACCGCGACAGTCAGTTTTGGCAGCGGCAGCCGCACCCGCAGCTGCTTCGCCTTTCGCAGCGACGACGCCGCCGACGTCACCTCACGCACCTGATCCATCGCCGTGACCAGTTCCGGATCCGCCGGCACCACGCCGGCTTCCGGCCAGTCCGTGAGATGCACCGACCGCTCGCCGGTTACACCGCGCCAGATCACCTCCGTGATCAGCGGCAGCAGTGGCGCCGCCAGCCGGGCCGTCACTTCCAGCACCGTGTGCAGCGTATCGATGGCGTCGGGGTCCTCCTCCCAGAACCGCTGACGCGAGCGCCGCACATACCAGTTCGTCAACGCTTCCGTGAACTGACGCAGGTGGTCGCAGGCACCGTAGATGTCGCAGACGTCCAACGACTCGGTCAAGTCGTCGCGCAGCTCGGCCAGCTTGGCCAGGATGTAGCGATCGAGCACGTGCGACGAATCGGTGTGCCAGGTGCCCTTCTTCGGCGCATACAGCGCGAGGAACGTGTAGGCATTCCACAACGGCAACAGCACCTGCCGGACGCCTTCGCGGATGCTCTGTTCGGTGACGATCAGGTTGCCGCCCCGCAAGATCGGCGAGGCCATCAGGAACCAGCGCATGGCGTCGGAGCCGTCGCGGTCGAACACCTCGGTCACGTCCGGATAGTTGCGCAGCGACTTGCTCATCTTCTGCCCGTCGTTGCCGAGCACAATGCCGTGCGCCACACAGGTTTTGAACGCGGGCTTGTCGAACAGCGCAGTGGCCAGGATGTGCAGGGTGTAGAACCAGCCGCGAGTCTGACCGATGTACTCGACGATGAAGTCGCCGGGAAAGTGCGCGTCGACGCCGGTTTGCCCGTCCTCGCCACTCACGCCGTCGAACCACTTCTGGTTCTCGAACGGGTAGTGCACCTGTGCATAAGGCATCGAACCCGAGTCGAACCACACGTCGAAGACGTCCTCGATGCGACGCATCGTGGACTTACCGGTCGGGTCGTCGGGGTTGGGCCGCGTCAGCTCGTCGATGTACGGCCGGTGCAGATCCGCGGGCCGGACGCCGAAGTCGCGCTCCAGCTCGTCGAGGCCGCCGTACACGTCGATGCGCGGATACGCCGGATCGTCAGACTTCCATACCGGAATCGGTGTGCCCCAGTACCGGTTTCGCGAGATCGACCAATCCCGGGCGCCGGACAGCCACTTGCCGAACTGGCCGTCCTTGACGTGTTCGGGATACCAGGTGATGTCCTTGTTCAGTTCGACCATGCGGTCGCGGAAGTCGGCGACCTTGATGAACCACGACGATACGGCCCGGTAGATCAACGGGTTTCGGCACCGCCAGCAATGCGGGTAGGAGTGCTCGTAGGTCTCGTGGCGCAGCAACACCGCACCGTTGACGGCCGCCGAGCGGCCCTGGTTCTTCAGGTCTCGAATGATTTGCGGATTCGCGTCGAACACATGCTGACCGGCATAGTCCGGCACGGTCTCGTCGAAGCGACCCTTGGCGTCCACCGGCGTGACCGCGGGGATGCCGGCCGCCTGCGTCGTCGCCATGTCGTCCTCGCCGTACGCCGGCGACATATGCACGATGCCGGTGCCGTCTTCGGTGCTGACGAAGTCGGCGGGCAGCACCCGAAACGAGTTCGGCACGTCCATGAAGTACGGGAACGGCGGCAGGTAGTGCGTCTCCAGCAGGTCCTGGCCTGTGTAGGTGGCCAGGACTTCGGGCTCCTCGCCGAGCTCGCGGGCGTACGCGGACAGCCGCGCCTGCGCCAGCACGTAGCGCCTGTCGTCGGGGCCCTGAACCAGGACGTAGGTGACCTCCGGGTTGACCGCGACGGCTTGGTTCGACGGCAGGGTCCACGGCGTCGTCGTCCAGACTAAGAGGAAAGCACCGGCTAGTTCCTTGTCGTCGCCGCCGTCAACGCGGAAGCCGACAGTGATCGCCGGGTCCTGGCGGCTTTGGTAGACGTCGTCGTCCATCCGCAGTTCGTGGCTGGACAGCGGGGTTTCGTCGTTCCAGCAGTACGGCAGCACCCGATTGCCTTCGTAGGCGAGCCCTTTGTCCCACAGCTGCTTGAACGCCCAGATCACCGATTCCATGAACGTCGGATCCAGTGTCTTGTAGTCGTTTTCGAAGTCCACCCAGCGGGCCTGCCGGGTCACGTAGGCCTGCCATTCGTTGGTGTACTTGAGCACCGACGCGCGGCACGCATCGTTGAACTTCTCGATGCCCAGCTCTTCGATCTGCGCCTTGTCGGTGATGCCGAGCTGGCGCTGGACCTCGAGTTCGGCAGGCAGGCCGTGGGTGTCCCAGCCGAACCGGCGCTCCACCTTGTAGCCGCGCATGGTGCGGTACCGCGGAACGATGTCCTTGACATAGCCGGTCAGCAGATGCCCGTAGTGCGGCAGGCCGTTGGCGAAGGGCGGGCCGTCGTAGAACACGTATTCCGGTGCGCCGTCGCGACGCTCGATGCTGGCGCGGAACGTGTCGTCCTTTTCCCAGTAGTCGAGGACGTCGAGTTCGAGCGCCGGGAACTTCGGAGCTCCGGCGGCCGGCTTGGGATAGGCGGTCACTGTGGTGCGTTGTCTCCTGTGCCGAAACCTCAGGCACGGGGACGACGTCGCGCCGGTGCGCGAGCGCCGCGGTACCACCCCGCTTGCACACACAAACGTGTGCGCCGCTCAACTGCGGGCGATGACGGGCCCACCCGTTCGGTTCTACTGGGCTGCATCAGCCGTTCTTCCGAAGGCTCCCCGGTGATGGCCGGATCGGTGCCGTTCACTGATGAGTCTAATGGCCGTCGCAAATCAGTAGGCGACCAGGCGGCGGGCCGCTTCCGCCGCGGCGGCTCGCCGCTCGGCCAGCGTGTCCCTGCCCCGCGCTTCGCCCACGATGCTGCTGACGACGGAAGCACCGGCGGCCATCGACTGCACGATCTCGGTCAGCAGCGTCAGCAGGTCCATGGGGTGCCAGCTCGGGTCGATCAGGCCGGCCTGCTGGCCCCTGCGCACCTCCGCGAGCTTTGCCCGAAACAGCCGTCGAAGCAGGTGATCGTCGGACAACCCCGAGGGGGCCTCCAGTTCGATCCAGCGCTGCAGCCGGGCCCCGCGCGGATCGGCGACGAAGTTGTCGAACAGTCCCTCGACGTAGCCCGGGACGTCTTCGGCGGTCAACGGCACCCGATAGGGCGCGTCCTCGATCCATTGCGCGACGACGGCCTCGAACAGCTGCTCCTTACTCGCGAAGTAGCTGTACAGCCGTTCCTTACTCGCGCGCGCATCAGACGCGATCCGGTTCAGCCGCGCGCCTGCGAAACCGTATTCGGTGAATTCGTCCTTGGCCGCGGCCAGGATGCGATCTCGTGTTGCCCGTCCTGCTGCTCGCATCGCAGTCACCAGACCAGCACTGGCTTGATTGCCTCGCCGGACAGGGAATCGGCGACGGCCGTTTCGATGTCGCGTGCGTCGTAGCGCCGCACGATCGCGTCCATCGGAAACTTGCCCTGAGCGTGGAGGGTGAGAAGTTCCGGGATGAACTCACACGGATTTGCGTCACCCTCGATGCACCCGCGAATCATCTTGCCGTTCATCAATAGATCGGTGATATCGATTGTCACGTGCCGCGCACCTAGACCGACCACCGCCAATATTCCTCGTGATTCAAGCGCGCTCAGTGCCGCTGCGACGACGTCTCCAAGCCCGGTCGTATCGAGCGCGTGCGTGGCTCCCTGGACCGCCGCCGCGACGTCCTCGGACGACGGGTCCACAACTTGACTCGCACCGAGTTCGACGGCCTTGGCCCGTCGCGACGCAACCGGATCGACCACAGTGACGGCTTCGACGCCGACCGCCTTGGCTGCCATCACCGCGGCCAGGCCGACACCACCTGCACCGAACACCGCCAGCCGCGAATTCGGCTCGGGGCTGAGAACATTCAGGACCGCCCCGGCGCCCGTCTGGAACCCGCACCCGAGCGGAGCCGCGACGGTGAGATCAACAGATGGGTCAACGACGACGACATTGTCCGCGGCGGCAAGCGCGTATTGTGCGAAGCTCGATTGGCCGAAGAACGACCCGAACAGGCGAGTCCCGTTCTGGGACAAGGTCGCCGTGCCGTCCGCACGGCCACCCGAGTAGTTCAGCAGCGCGCCTCGCGAACAGTAGGACCGATGACCGCCTCTGCACTGTGCGCACTCACCGCAGCTGCGATAACTCAACAGAACATGGTCGCCCGGTGTAATCCCGGACACCCGCGCACCCACCGCCTCGACCACGCCGGCGCCCTCGTGCCCGAGGACAGCGGGACCTGGCATCAGGGACTTGGAGCTCAAGTCGGTGTGGCACAGCCCGGTCGCGGATATCCGGACAAGCACCTCGTCCGGTCGCGGCTCGTCGAGGTCGACCGATTCGAGCGTGAACGGCGAATCCGGCGACCGACTCACCGCGGCAGTGACCTTCATCAGGCTCGTTCGAGCAGGAAGTACAAATAGTTGCCGCTGGCTCGCTGCCGCTTGCCGTTCATGATGCCCATCAGCGTGTCGTCGTCGACCTTCTTGAAGTGGTCGAAGACGGGCTGGCCGTCGTACACCATCGTGGCCGTGACGTCGCCACGGAATTCGATGTCCCACAGGCTGGCGCCGCCGCGGCTCAACTCGTTGTTGGAGAACAGGTTTCCGTCATCGTCTTAGCAGACAATCGGCTCGACGTCGTCGACGGAGTGGAAGATCTTTCCGAACCAGCGCGCGGCCTTCAACTGCCCGTTCATCTTGTGCCCGGTGTGGAATTCGTCGCCCCTCCAGGTGCCGACGATGTCAGCGGATCGGACGGTGTCGAGCGCCGTCCAGACCTCGTCGAGATCGGCGGGGCTCACGTCGCGCTCGCCGCGCAGTTCGGCGAAGCGCGTCCGAGCCTTCTCTATGTCCATGGCCGTCCTCCCATTGCCAAACCATCTGGTTCGGAAACGAGATGCTACTCCCGAACCAGTTGGTTCGGCAACACCGCGTCAGTAACGTGCTCGCGTATGGGCGAGTCACTGACCGAGGAGCAGCAGCAACGACGGAGGCAGGCAGTGGTCGAGCTGATGCCGTCCACGCCTTACATGAGCTGGCTGGGCATCGTGTTCGACCGCTACGAACCCGACGAGGTCACCATTCGGCTGCCCTTCCGCGAGGAGCTCACCAACGACGGCATCTACTACCACGGCGGCGTCATCGCCTCGGTCCTCGACACGGCAGGCGCAGCGGCGGCGTGGTCGAATCACGACTTCGAGAAGGGGACGCGCGCCTCCACCATTTCGATGACGGTCAACTATGTCGGTGCAGCCAAGCGGTCCGACCTGATCTGCCACGCCCGCACCGTGCGCAGGCGCAAGGAACTCACGTTCACCGAGATCACCGCGACCGACGCCGACGGCAATGTCGTCGCGCATGCGGTGCAGACTTACCGACTCGGCGGCTGACCATCCGGCGGCCAGCTGTCGACACCCTCCTCCAACGGCACCCCGAGGCTGAGCAGAATCGACGCGATCATCCGCCACGCCCCGATCGCGGTGACCAACTCGATCAACACGGCCGAATCCGCGTCGAGTTCGCGTTCGCAGGCCGCCCACGTTTGCGCGCTCACCGCACCGTCGCGCAGGACGTCGTCCGTCGCCGCGAGTACGGCACGCTCCGCCGCTCCGAATCCGTGATGGGTTGACCAGTCCCGCACACCAAGGAGGTCATCGGCGAGCACGCCAAGCCCGCAGGCGACCCGCCAGTGCTGCGTCCATTCGTAGTCACAGGCGGTCAGCCAGCCGATCCGCATGATCACCAACTCGCGCAGACGCCGGTCGAGCTTGCCGTGCCACAACATCGTCGCTAACAGATCGTTGATGGCCCGCGCGAGCGCGGGGTGATTCAGCAGCACCTGGAAGATGGACAATTCAGCCATGTAGTCGGGGACGCCCGCTTGGTCGGCGGCGGCCTTGGCCTCCTCGATCGGTAGCCGCGGGACACGAGCCTCGGTCACGGTGTCACCACCCCGTGCACGGGCGGGATGTCGTCACGGTCGCCGGCCATCGTGGCGAGCAGATCAGCCGCTCCGTCGAGCCCCACGCACCGCCGCGGGAGGTCCGCGAACGGGTATCGCCCGGACGCCAGCAGATCGAGCGCCGCACGGTATGCCGTCGTGTCGACACCGAGCGCGCCGAGGATGCGGATCTCCTTCATCACCACCATGTCCGGAAAGAACCCGGGCGCGCCGACCCCCCAACCCCGCGTCCCGGCGACGACGACAGTGCCGGCGGTGCGAACTAGCTTGATCGCCTGCGCGAACGCGGCGGGCGCCTTGGCGGTGACGTCGACGACGACATCGGCCAGCCGGCCTGCGGCGTGGCGCAGCGCGGCCACGGGATCTTCGACCGCGACGTCGATGGCGAGGTCGGCGCCGAAGTCCGATGCGAGTGCAAGCCGTTCGGCGTCCCGCGGGCCAAATCCGGTCACCATCACAAACCCCGCACCTGCTTCCCTCGCTGCGGCGGCGACACAAAGCCCGCGCACGCCCGGCCCGAGTACGGCGACGACATCGCCGTCACCGGTGCCCGGCAACGTTGCACCCCAACGGATTCCGGCCCCCAACGGGTTGAATAACGTCGCGAGAACCGGATCGAGATTGTCCGGCAAAGACAGGACCATCGAATCCGGTGCCAGGTACTGATATTCGGCATAACCGCCCCACAAGCCGGGTGCGCGGTCGACATCGATGAACCCGTACATGTCGGCGACCCCGTGCCGCTTGCAGCGGGTGTACTCCCCCGTCAGACAGGCATCGCAGGCGCGGCAGGATTGAAGCACTTCGACCGCGATGCGATCGCCTTCGGCTACCTGCCATCGCTGTGCAGCCCTCGGTCCGATCGTTTCGATGATCCCGATCGTCTCGTGGCCGGGAACGAACGCGAATCCGCCCGCGAGCTCGCCGGTGTACTGCTCGTGGTCGGTTCCGCACAGTCCGCACGCCTCCACGCGAACCAGCGCGTCGTCGTCGCCGAGTGCCGGCAGTGGGATGTCGTGGATCACGAGGTGACGAGGCCGTTCCAACACCAACGCACGCGCGCTCGCGGAGTCGGGCATAGCCGCACCCTAAACCGCGTAGCGTCGCGTCATGAGCGATCACACGTACCGAATCATTGAGATCGTCGGGAGCTCGCCCGACAGCATCGACGCAGCGATCCGCAACGGCATATCTCGGGCATCGGAGACGATGCGCGGCCTCGACTGGTTCGAGGTGGAGTCAGTCCGGGGGCACCTTCAGGACGGCGCCATCGGGCATTTCCAGGTCACGCTGAAAGTGGGGTTCCGCCTGGAAGATGCCCGATGACGTCATACCGGAGCGGCGGCGTCTGAGGTCATTTCGAAGAGCGCAAGCGGGAACTGCTCCGTGAGCTCTTCCACCGTGTAGCGGTCGAAGCGGGTCGTGTCGTACCACCAATCGAGGTGCAGCAGTCCGTCGGTGCGGTACACCCGCAGCTCAAGGGCGTACCCCAAGCCGGGCGGCGTCTCGTACATCGGTGAGGTGCCGTCAGGCAGCGTGCCGATGTAGTTGAGGAAGATCTCCGATGGCAGGGACGTGCCATGCGCCGGCGCCGCACCGAGCGAGCGGTGCACATTGCCCAGCATCTCGGTCGGGCCAAGTTGCTGTGCGGTCGCGCAGAGCAGCGGGATCGCGTGCAGCAGCCAACGGCGCTCGCCGGTAACATCGACGGCAACCACACCATCACCGATGGTTCGCGCGACCGCCCGCCCGAGCGCGGCAAGCAAGATCTCGTCGGCCGCAACCCCGAGCCATTCGGTTGCTCCGTCAACTTCCGCGGTCACCTCTTCGGACGGGGCCGCGGCGATTTTGTGCAGGACCGGCGAGGTCCCGCTGGCAATGTCGTGGTCGACGACACGCAACGTGGGCATGGCCAGGTTGTCGGCCGGATACGTCAAATCGCTGGACTGATCAGCTAAATACGGAGCCACCATGCAGCTAACCCTACACCTCATTCCCAGAAATGGGAGACTCCTCCCAAAACTGTGACGCCAGTGTCAATAATGGCTAATTCATCCGATTTGCGAAGCGTGCTGCCCAAAGCCGGGATCAGGAGCTATCGTAGGTGGATGCCACGGACCGACGAGAACGGCAGACAGCTCAAGGCATTGCTCGACTACCTCCTCGACGGAGAGATCGACGCCAAGGACATCTACGATGCGCTCGGTACCTCCAGCAGTACCTATTACCGGCGCATCAAAGAGGACGACTATCCCAACGCCGAGGAGCTTCGGCGAGTAGCCGACAGGTTCGCGCTCAGCTACCCCGATCTGCAAATTCAGTTCGGTTTGATGAGTCGCCAAGAGGTGTGGAGCTATATCGAATCGGCCCGATTCACGATGACGGCAGTGCAGGAAGCCGTGCAGACCAAGACGACGACCCGCCCGCCGAAGCTATCCGAACTGAAGCCGCGAGCGGACGCTCCTCCTCTTTAGGATCGGAAGGCCGTACAATTTGCTGACACGTTCTGTACGAAGGCAACTCTGATGGCTCTGGCAACTCTCATAGCGATCACCCTCGGGTGTATCGGCTGGAGTTTGTGGATCCGCCGCGTCACGTGGTCGTGCCGGTGGGAGGTCGCCGCGACCCTGAACATCGCTTTGCAGGGTCTTGCCGTCATACTCATGTCCCCGTTGGCCTCGGAAACGCTCGGCCATTGGCTGCATGCGCTGACCGGCATGTGGAATCTCGAGGACTACATCGGACACGACGCCTACATCGTCGCCGCCTCCGCAGTCGTCTACAACGCGCTCGGGCGCCTCGCCGACGACCACGCCATGCAGACCTCGTTCAAGCAGTATGTGGAGCGTCCTGCGACGCTCTGCATCCCACTGTTGCTGGTGACGTTCTCGATCGGCAACGGCGCAAGCGTGTACCGGTCCGACTTCTTCGAGGTGCCCACCGACTTCTGGCTCAACATGTACTGGCTGCTGCTCTGCGGCATGCTGATCTACCTGCTGACCTACGGTATGCGGGCGCTGATGATCCTCCGACAGGATCCCCGGTCGCGGAAGATCGCCAACATCTACCTCGTCGCATCAGCCAGCGGGATCATGGCGTGCACCGTGCGGATCATCACCGCCTACGTGCCCGCGCTGCAGACGGTCGAGGGCGGCACGCTGGTGTGGATTTTCGCCTGTGGCTGTGGCGCCGGATTCGCGCTGACGTCCGCGCAGTCCTGGCGCATCAAGACCAAGTGGTTCACCCGCGCCAGTAGGTAGTTAGCCCGCGACGGGCCTGGGCACGTCGTATGGCGCGCCGAACGCCGGCATCGTCTCGTAGCCCCGCTTGCGGGCCTGCGCCGAGTCGCGGCGGATCAGGGCATGCAGACCGGCAAACGTTGCCTGGTCGAGCAGCATGCGGGTGAGCAACCGGTTGTGCACGAACCCGAACGACAGCCCCGTCGACGGGTCGGCCCAGCCCACGGAGCCGGCCAGCCCCGCGTGACC
>DASRJA010000193.1:0-2103 GCA_035649695.1 Mycobacterium sp.
CGGGCTCGCGCAGGTCGGGCCGCCAGCTCGGCGGGGTGGCCGTCAATTGGTCGCCGTCGGTCGCCACCTCGGCGCCGATCTGGGTCAGCCTGCGCCGTGTGGTGCCGTCGGCGTAATCGACGCCTGCGATGCGGTCCGGCAGGTCGACGGCCATGCTGACTGGAGGCTGCGACCAGTCCTCGCGTGGCGGGTCACCGCGCCAGTCGGTCAGCTTGGGTTCGATTGTGCCGCCCGCGATGTCGGCGAGCAGAGTGGCGGCTCGATCGAGGGCAGCGACCGATACGGCCGGATCCACCGTCCGTTCGTAGCGCCTGCCCGATTCGCTCGTGAGATGCAGGCGACGCGCGGTGCGCGAGACCGCGGCGGGATCCCACACCGCCGCCTCCAGCATCAGGTCGGTGGTGGTGTCACGCACCTCGGTGGTGCCTGCACCCATGATGCCGCCGATCGCGGCGGTCGCGACGTCGTCGACGATGAGCACGTCACGAGGGTCGAGCTTGCGCTCGATGTCGTCGAGCGTGACGACTGTCTCTCCCGGCTCCGCGAAGCGAACCTTGAAGCCGCCGGTGATCAGGCTGTGGTCGTGGGCGTGCATCGGATGACCGAGCTCGAGCATCACGTAATTGGTGACGTCCACGGCCGGGGAAATCGCGCGGATGCCGCTCAGCAAGAGTCGGCGTTGCATCCACCACGGCGACAGCGCATTCGGGTCGATGCCAATGACGGGCCGCAGACCGAATCGCAGCACGCCCGTGCCGGGCTGGATGGTCACCGGCAGGGCCTCACCCTCGGCGGGCAGCGGTGGTACATCGGCGGGGTCGACGTAGTCGAGATCGTAGGCGCAGGCGATTTCGCGCGCCATGCCGCGCACCGACAGGCAGTAGCCGCGGTCCGGCGTGATCGCCAGGTGGAACACCACATCGTCGAGCCCGAGCACGTCGGCCGCCGCGGTTCCCGGTTCCGCGGTGCCCGGCGGAAGGACCAGGATGCCGGAATGGTCGGTGCCCAAGTGGAGTTCGGCCGTCGAGCAGATCATCCCGTCGGATATGCGGCCGTAGGTCTTGCGGGTTGCGATCGTGAAGTCCCCCGGCAGCACCGTGCCAGGCAGCGCGACCACGACCAGATCGCCGACAGCGAAGTTCGTTGCCCCGCAGACGATGTCACGCGGCTCGGCCTCAGCGACGTCGACCTTGACGGCGCGGATCGGCTTCTTGAACTCGGTGAGTTCTTCGATCTCGAGGACCCGACCGATGATGAGCGGTCCGGTCACCGGTCCGACGGGAATGACCTCTTCGACCTCGTGACCGATGCGGATCAGCGTCTGCTCCAGGTCGTCGGCGGACACGTCCCATCCGGGAGCGCCGGCCTGGACGACGTCGCGAAGCCAGCTGTAGGGAAGCCGCATCAGGCTCCTACCCCGAACGGCAGCGAGAAGCGGACGTCTCCCTCGACCATGTCGCGCATGTCGGGAATGCCGTTGCGGAACTGCAGCGTGCGCTCCAGTCCCATGCCGAACGCGAAGCCGGAGTAGACCTCGGGGTCAATGCCGCAGGCGCGCAACACATTCGGATTGACCATGCCGCAGCCGCCCCACTCCACCCAGCCGGGGCCGCCCTTCTTGTTGGCGAACCAGACGTCGACCTCGGCCGAGGGTTCCGTGAACGGGAAGAAATGTGGCCGGAATCGGGTACGGCCCTGCGGACCGAACTCCGAGCGTGCGAAGGCGTCGAGTGTGCCGCGCAGATGGGCCATCGTCAGGCCCTTATCCACGGCCAGGCCCTCCACCTGGTGGAAGACGGGGGTATGCGTCGCGTCGAGCTCGTCGGTGCGGAACGTCCGGCCGATGGAGATGATGTACACCGGCAGGTCGCGCTCGAGCAGCGCGCGGATCTGCACCGGCGACGTGTGGGTACGAAGCACCTGCCGCGACTCGTCCGGGGCGATGTAGAACGTGTCCTGCTCGCTGCGCGCCGGGTGGTCAGGCGGGAAGTTCAGCGCGTCGAAGTTGAACTGCTCCGTCTCGACCTCGGGGCCTTCGGCCAGCTCCCAGCCCATTGCGACGAACGTGTCGGCGATGTGGTCGGCGAGGATCGTGATCGGGTG
>DASRJA010000194.1:0-8498 GCA_035649695.1 Mycobacterium sp.
ACGATGCCGTTGGCGTCGATGTCGAAGGTGACCTCGATCTGCGGCACGCCACGCGGGGCCGGCGGGATGCCGGTCAGCTCGAAGCTGCCGAGCAGCTTGTTGTGCGAGGCGATTTCGCGCTCACCCTGATAGACCTGGATCTGCACCGACGGCTGATTGTCGTCGGCAGTGGTGAAGGTCTCCGACCGCTTGGTCGGGATCGTGGTGTTGCGCTCGATCAGCTTGGTCATCACACCACCCTTGGTCTCGATGCCGAGGGACAGCGGCGTGACATCAAGCAGCAGAACGTCTTTCACCTCGCCCTTGAGCACGCCGGCCTGCAGCGCGGCGCCCACCGCGACGACCTCATCCGGGTTGACGCCCTTGTTGGGCTCCTTGCCGCCGGTGAGTTCCTTGACCAGGTCGGTAACCGCGGGCATGCGCGTGGAACCACCGACCAGGATCACGTGGTCGATGTCGGACACCGAGATGCCCGTGTCGGCGATCACCGACTTGAACGGGTTGCGGGTGCGGTCCAGCAGGTCCTGTGTGATGCGCTGGAACTCGGCGCGAGTCAGCTGCTCGTCGAGGAACAGCGGGTTCTTGTCTGCGTCGACGGTGATGTAGGGCAGGTTGATCGAGGTGCTCTGCGAGCTGGACAGCTCGATCTTGGCCTTCTCGGCGGCCTCACGCAGCCGCTGCATGGCCATCTTGTCCTTGGTCAGGTCGATGCCGCTGGTGCCCTTGAACTTGTCGACGAGCCAATCGACGATGCGCTGATCCCAGTCGTCGCCGCCCAGGTGGTTGTCTCCCGAGGTGGCGCGGACCTCGACAACGCCCTCACCGATCTCCAGCAGCGAGACGTCGAAGGTGCCGCCACCGAGGTCGAACACCAGGATGGTCTGTTCCTTCTCGCCCTTGTCCAGCCCGTAAGCCAGCGCCGCCGCGGTGGGCTCGTTGACGATGCGCAGCACGTTCATGCCGGCGATCTGGCCGGCCTCCTTGGTGGCCTGGCGCTGGGCGTCGTTGAAGTAGGCGGGCGTGGTGATCACCGCGTCGGTGATGTCCTCGCCGAGGTAGGCCTCGGCGTCGCGCTTGAGTTTCATCAGCACGCGAGCGCTGATCTCCTGCGCGGTGTACTTCTTGCCGTCGATCTCCACGGACCAGTCGGTGCCCATTTCACGCTTGACCGACCGTATGGTGCGGTCGACGTTGGTCACTGCCTGGTTCTTGGCGGGCTGGCCGACCAGCACCTCACCGTTGCGCGCGAACGCGACGACGGACGGCGTGGTGCGGGAGCCCTCGGAGTTGGCGATCACAACGGGGTCGCCACCCTCGAGCACCGCGACGACGGAGTTGGTGGTCCCGAGGTCGATTCCGACCGCACGAGCCATGGTTTTGCCTCCTGAAATAGACGTACTAGGGGTCTGAGTGCACCGCACTCAAGACTGCTCCGGCCGACATTACCCTGTCAACCCAGACTTGAGCGTGCTGAACTCAACTGTCGGATTAGTTAACGGCAGGTCGGCGCGATTTGTTCCCATCCATACCGCCGTTAGGGTCGGCCATCTGGTCGGTCCCGGTAAACCGGCCGGTCAGCTAGACGGAATGACTAGGTCATTTGTCCTTGTCTTCGTCATCCTTGTCGCGTGGCAGCGGGCGGTTGGCGACGACCGGGAATTGGCCGGTGAAGCCCTCGCGTTCCCGAGCGATCTCCAGCACCCGCCCGCGAACCGCATACCAACCGATGATGAGCGCCGGAATGATGACCACCAGCGTGGCGACGGTCCAGGTGCCGATCGGCGGGTCGAGCGCCATCAGCACGACGACGCCAAACAGGAACGCCAACGTGAGATAGCCGGTGTACGGCGTGCCCCACATCCGGAATGACGGCCGCTCCAGGATGCCGCGTTTCGACCAGCGGTAGAGCTGGATCTGACAGATGACGATGGTGCCCCAGGACGCGATGATGCCGAGGGCCGCGATGTTGAGCACGATCTCGAACGCCTCGCCGGGGAAGAGAAGGTTGAGGATGACACCGAACAGCCCGACGGCTGCGGTCAGGAAGATTCCGCCGTACGGCACGCCTCGGCTGGACATCACCGCCGTGAACTTCGGTGCGCTGCCGTTCATTGCCATCGACCGCAGGATCCGGCCGGTCGAGTACAACCCGGCGTTCAGGCTGGAGAATGCGGCGGTAAGCACGACGATGTTCATGGCCGTGCCCGCGCCCTCGACCCCGATCTTGCCGAAGAACGTGACGAACGGGCTCTCGCCGGCCTTGTAGGTGGTGTACGGGAGAAGAAGGGCCAGCAGGAACAGTGAGCCGACGTAGAAGACAGCGATACGTGCGATCACCGAGTTGATCGCGCGTGGCATGATCTTATGCGGATGCGCGGTCTCGCCAGCCGCTGTTCCGACGAGTTCGACTGCGGCGTAAGCGAACACGACGCCGGACATGACGATCACCAATGGGAAGAGGCCGGTGGGAAAAAGCCCACCGTTGTCGGCGATCACGCTGAAACCGGTTGACTGCCCTTGAATGTCGTAGCGGCCGGCAAGAAAGATGGTGCCTGCGACCAGGAATGTCATCAGCGCAAGGACTTTGATGGCCGCAGCCCAGAACTCGAGCTCCCCGAACAGGGTAACCGAAATGAGGTTTACGCTCACCACGGCCGCCAGCGCGAGCAGTGCGAGCAGCCACTGTGGGACGCTCCCGAACGCCGACCAGTAGTGGAAATAGGTGGCGATCGCGGTGCAGTCGACAATGGCCGTGAACGCCCAGTTCAGCCAGTACATCCAGCCGGCGACGAACGCCGCCTTCTCACCGAGGAATTCGCGCGCATACGACACGAAGGACCCCGATGACGGCCGGTGCAGCACGAGTTCGCCCAGCGCCCGCAGGATCAGAAAGACGAAGATGCCGCAGAACGCATAGCTCAAGAACAGCCCCGGTCCGGCGTTGTGTAGTCGGCCGCCGGCACCGAGGAACAGTCCGGTGCCGATGGCACCGCCGATCGCGATCATCTGCAGTTGCCGGGGCTTTAGGCCCTTGTGGTAGCCCTCGTCCTCCGCCAGCAGCGCGGAGTTGTCATACACATGTTCCTGGGGTGCGGTGGTCATCGAACCAGTCCTCGCTCTAGTCAGTTTTGGGGTGACGCAGGATCGATGGGGGTGCCTTTGACATCCCACTTCTCCGCAGGTCCTGGCGTATCCCTGACGTCACGGAACGTCATGACGAAGCCGAACACGGCGACGACCGCCGCGATTGCGTAGCCGATGATCGAGTACCAACCGATATGGAGGTACGCGGTGACCGCGACGATGAACATCGCCAGGAACACCAGGGACATCCCGATCAATGGAATCTTTGCGAACAAATCAACGCGTGCCATGAGACCCACCTCGATAGACCGAATGACGGTGATAACAGTGAACACCTTCCGGCGTTGTCGTGCTCGCCAAATGGAACTACGTGGTGTTCGGGTGGGCGGTGATCGCCGCCGTTATCGCGGTGGCGGGATTTGCCGTCGCATTCGACGACTTGACCTGACGACGAGGCGCACGATGGACTCATGGAGACGAAAGTCGACGAGATCGGGCCCGACGTGTTCCGGCTTTCCACTTGGGTTCCGGACGTCACCGAGCACGGGTTCACGTTCAACCAGTTCCTGCTGACCGGCGACGAGCCGTTCCTGTTCCACTGCGGTCATCGCCAGCTGTTCCCGTTGGTTTCGGAGGCCATCAACCGGGTCGTGCCGCTGGAAAAGCTGCGGTGGATCTCGTTCGGCCATCTCGAGGCCGACGAGTGCGGAGCGGTGAACCTGTTGCTGGGCGCTGCCCCGAATGCCGAGGTCATCCACAGCGCGTTGGCGTGCCTGGTGTCGTTGAACGATTTGTGCGACCGCCCGCCTGTGCTGGCACCCGAGGATGGCGTCCACGACACCGGCGGCCACCGACTGCGGTTCATCGCCACCCCACACGTCCCGCACAACTGGGAAGCCGGACTCTGGTTCGACGAGGCGACGTCGACCCTGTTGGCCGGTGACCTGCTCACCCACACCGGGCAATGTCCTGCTTTGACCGAATCTGACTGCGTCGCACCGGCATTGGAAGCCGAGGAGATTTTCCACGCAACAGGCCTTACGACGAACCTCGGGCCGACGCTAGAGCAACTCGCCGAGCTGAACCCGACTACGCTGGCGATCATGCACGGCTCGTCGTACTCCGGCGACGGCGCCGCGCAGCTGCGGGCGCTGGCCGACGGTTATGCCGAGATGGTGGGCGCCGCATGACCGCGGCTCAGCGCGAACGCGCCGCACTTGTCGAAACCATGCGCGCCGTCGGCCCTGATGCGCCCACGCTATGCGGGGACTGGACGACCCGTGACCTCGCCGCGCACCTGGTGGTTCGGGAAGGCCGGCCGGATGCCACTGCGGGGGTTGCGATTCCGTTTCTCGCCGGGTACACGGCCAAGGTTCAGCGTCAGGTCACCGAGTCCACCGACTGGGAGAAGCTGCTGGACAAGATCGCCTCCGGCCCGCCGCTCTATTCACCGTTCAAGATCATCGACCCGATAGCGAACCTGGGCGAGATGTACATCCACCACGAGGATGTCCGCCGCGCGCAAACCGGTTGGGAGCCAAGGCAGCTCGACGACGGGCTGGTAAAGGCCCTGGGCCGGGGACTTTCGATCATGGCAAGGCTCACGTTAGCCAAGGCCCCGGCGAGGGTGACCCTCCGCACTCCGCAGGGTAAAGAGGTCGTTGCCCTGGGCCGCGGGCCCGAGCTCACCGTGACCGGCGAACCGCAGGAACTGCTGCTCTTCCTCTCTGGTCGCGACGAAGTGCGGCTGACATTCTCCGATGCCCAGGTCGCCCAGACGGTTCGCGCCAACCGCCGCGGCCTGTGACTCAGGCCGCCTCTGCCAACCGTGGCTTCGTGAGCTGATGCACGTCCGCGGGCGCTGCGTCGCGGCGCAGTGCGGTAAGTGAAAGCGGCGGCCACGGCCAGTACGCGTCGAGGTGGCGGGCACGGACGAAGCCCAGCCCCAGTACGAAGCCGAAGATCATGTGACCGATCAACGTGATCGCAACGGTGGCCGGCGTGAGCTCAAACATCAGTTCTTCCCCACGCGGAGCCAGGGCCACCAGGCTTATCAGACCGGTCCACACCGGGAACACTGCGAAGGCGGTGGCCGCCAGCACCACGCGACCGGGGCGCGACCACCGGTGCAGACCCACCATGAACGCGACGACATAGAAGCCGACCGCAACGCCGGCGGCATCGCCCAGGTAGCGCCACAGGTAGCCGACCGTGGCACCCACAGCACCGGAATCACCCATGATGAACAACCCCAGCTTGGGGATGAAGTCGCCCATCAAATGGCCCAGATGCACTGCGCTCAACCGAAACACGTCATAGGGGACGCAGGCGACCATCCCCACGATGAACCCGTGGCGAATGATGGCGTCGCTCGGATGCGGCGCCACCTTCATCAGCACGAGCAGCATCACGCTCAGCGGGACAACGATGATCGCCGAGGTGCCCATCGGCACCAGGCCGAAGACGTCCGCGACGATCGCCAGCAACGGCATGGACGCCCAGGTGACAAACAACGCGATACGTACGAGAACAGCCGCCTCGCCATCGGTCCGGGGCCGAATTGCCGTGATAGTCAAGCTGATCCTCCTGTTGATGCTTTGGTGCGGTGACTTCCGCGTGCCCAAAAGTGTCGGTGTGCGGGCTTGGAGGATCCTCAAGAGTTTCTTGGGACTGCGATTTGCTGGCGTTTTCCTACTCGCCGCGGCGATCGGGGTCTCTGCCGCGGCCCCGGCAGAGACTGAACCACTGGCGCCGGACCGCACCGGCCATGGCATGTCGGTCAGCGTCGACGAGGTCAGCACGTACCAGGCAGCGCCTCTAGGCTGGCGGTCGTGGATTTCCGCGTCTTCGTCGAACCCCAGCAAGGTGCCACCTACTCGGATCAGCTCGCGGTCGCCCGCGCCGCCGAGGCGCTGGGATATTCGGCCTTCTTTCGATCCGATCACTACGTCGCGATGAGCGGCGACGGCCTGCCGGGACCGACCGACTCCTGGGTGACGCTCGCCGGCATCGCGCGCGAAACGTCGACGATCCGGCTCGGAACCATGGTCACCTCAGCGACCTTCCGCTACCCGGGGCCGCTGGCGATCTCGGTCGCCCAGGTCGACGAAATGAGCGGCGGCCGTGTGGAATTGGGTATCGGCGCCGGCTGGTTCGAAGCCGAACATCAGGCCTACGCGATCCCATTCCCGTCGCTGGGCGAGCGCTTCGACCGGCTCACCGACCAGCTGCACATCATCACCGGGCTGTGGACGACACCGGCCGGGGACACCTTCAACTACGAGGGCAAGCACTACACCGTCACCGAATCCCCGGCGCTGCCCAAACCCGCGCAGTCGCCACATCCGCCGATCATCATCGGTGGCGGTGGCGCCAAACGAACGCCCGCCCTTGCCGCGCAGTTCGCCGCAGAATTCAACATCCCGTTCGCACCATTCGACGTGGCCAAGACCCAGTACGACCGGGTCGCCACCGCGCTCAGTGACGCCGGGCGGCAACCTGACTCGCTGACGTATTCGGCGGCCTTCGTGGTCTGCGCGGGACGCGACGACGCGGAGATCGCGCGGCGCGCAGCGGCGATCGGCCGTGAGGTGGACGAACTGCGCAGCAACTCCCCGACGGTGGGAACACCCGCGGAGATCGCTGACAAGCTCGGCGCATATATCGAGCTGGGCGTGCAGCGGGTTTACCTGCAGCTTCTCGACTTGTCGGACCTCGACCACCTGGAGTTCTTCGCCACCCAGGTCATCCCGCAGTTCGGCTGACCGGCGTCGTCGCGCCGGCCACGGCTACTATCACTGGCCATGGCCGACGCCGACCATGACGACTACGACGACGAGCAGACGCCGTGGTACAACCGCACGCCCAACGTCATCGGGGCCAGCGTGGCCGGCCTGGCCGTGATCGGCATTCTCATCGCCGCCGTGACTTTCGTCGCGGGCCAGTTCAATGAGCCCACGCAAGCGCCACTGAACTTCGTCGAGCCATCGTTTTCGGCGACCGCCACCGGGTCGTCGACACCGACCACCACCCAGACCATCACCAGCACCAGCCCCCCGGTCACCACCGACATCAACGCACCGTCGGCCACCACCTCGTCCTCGTCCGACACGTCCAGCAGCAGTGAACCCTCGACGTCGACTCGGGTCACCAACAGCCGTCCGAGCAACGACGGATCGGCGCCCAGTACGACGCGACGCGGCCCACGCACGAATGTGACACGCACGCTCTATCCGCAGCCGTAACCGCCTACTATCAGTGCCCGTGGCGCGCTACGGACCTCCCGACGACCCGAACAACCCCGACAACCAACCGACTGCCTACATCAACTACGGGGACTACGGGCAGCAACCGCCGGGTGAGCCGCTGCCCTGGTATCGCAAACCGGTGGCGCTGGTGGCATTCGGCGCGGTCGGCGCGGTGCTGATCGCCTTGTTCATCTTCGGTCTGGTCAAGCTGCTCACCGGCGGCACGTCACAGGAAGCGCCGACCACGCTCACTCCGATCACCCGGACCACGACGTCGGCGACCGCGCCCACGACGACCACCGCGACAACGGAGCCGACCACCACCGAGCAGACCACGACCACAACCGAGCCCACGACCACCACAACCACGACGACCACAACCACGACGATGACCGAACCGAGCGTGAGTACGAGCGTCAGCACGAGCACAAGCACCAGCACGGTCACCCAGACCGTCACAGTGCCCCCGCCACCCTGACGTGCCCGGTAGCGCATCCAGTTCACTCTGTGTGCAGGGCGCAAAAGTGCGAGAGACTTGCGCCCTCAGCGCAGAGTCAACGAAAGCGAATTAGCGTCCGCGAGCGGCATATTCGGCGACCATAGCCTCCGCGCTGCGCACCGCCGCCCGGCACGCTCGCGTGGTGAACGGGTCGTTGAGGGGATGGTCGGCGCGGCGCCGCCACCGCTGGGCCGCCGCGAACGCCGCCCGCGGCCCGTCGTAAGGCGCATCGGGCTGCAGGCCAAGCCTGCTCGCCGCGTCGGTACCGGAGCCACCGATGATGCGTCGCAGCGAAGCCATCTCGTCCTCATTCAAAGTCGTTGGGCGGGAACGCAAAGCGCTCAACAACCGAAGTTCTTCAAACGCGTGGGTGTCGGCAAGCAGCGGGTCGATATCGGCGATGATGTATCGCGTCGCATAGATCGGGTTGGTCTCCACGAAGCGCCGCAACGACAGCAGCGCGGTGTGCGCCTTGAGCAGATCCGAACGCTGCGCGAACTGCTGGTCGATCACGTCGCGCAGCGCCACCAGCCCACTGCGCTCCAGCAGCTCGTCGGCCAGCGCCACCGAATCGCTGACACCGGCGCGCAGCACCGCGATCGAGATCCTGATGCCGAACATGCCGAACCGGTCCAGCAGCGCGGCTCGGGTGGCGGCGTCGACCGGCA
>DASRJA010000195.1:0-3388 GCA_035649695.1 Mycobacterium sp.
GGCGCCCGAGCCAGCGTGTCCCGGGCCGCCGCTGCGAGCAGCTCGACAGCCGACGTGTCTCCAGGGCGGGCCGAACGGGCCACGTGATGGGCACGAAGCACCAGCGGCGCGCCACGTCGCTCCAGCGCCCGCGCGACCCGTCCGTGCGCGCCGCAGCGCCAGGCCGGGCCGGTCGCGTTGTAGGCCACGTGGCGCACCAGGGGATGCCGGTATCCGAAGCGTGCGTCGGGGCTTTCGGGACGGATCAGGTCGCGTTCGACGAGCTCGTCGATGGCGGCCTGCACCCGCGTCGCGTCGAGCTCGGCGACGTCGGCCACGAGGTCGGGCTCGAACGGATCGCCGGCGACTGCGGCAATATCGGCGACTAGGCGTGCCGTCGCGGACAGCCCGTCCATTTCGGTTAGCAACGCGGCCCGCACGGTGGCCGGCATTTCTCCGCCGAGCGGCTCGAGGCTCCTGCGCGCTGTCAATGCTGGGGCGTCGATGGCAGCACGGGCCAGCGCCTGGAGGTAGAAGGGATTGCCACCACTATGGTCGTGCAGCTCCTGGACCCGGGACGGAGCGACCGCGGCTCCGAGCAGTTCTCCTGTCTGCTCGGCCGTAAGCGGGCCGAGCTCGCGCCGGTCGACGAGCCCGTCGGGTGCGGTGGCCAGCGCGTCCACCAGGCGCGCCGGGGCCTGACGCGGACGGTAGGCGAGCGCGATCAGCACTCGGGCGCGGGGCGGGTGCCGTGTGAGGTGGGCCAGTAGGTCGACCAGCGCCGGGTCGGCCCATTGCATGTCGTCCAGGATGACGACGACCGGCCCAGCGGCGGCGATGTGCTCGAGCAGTTGGCCGATCGAACGGTGCAGCCGGTAACGCTCGCGCATCGTCGTCTCTGCAGCCGCGTTGGAGTCGAACAGTGCCGGGAACACAGTCCCGAGCGCCGACACCAGCGACGCCGACAGGCTCGGCCGGATACCGCTCAAGGTGTCGTCCATCGCGTCGACGAGGGCGTAGAGCGGCACTTCAGTCTCGAACTCGGTGGCGCAACCTCGCAGCGTCCACCAGCCGCGCGCCTCGGCCTCGGCTCGCAGAACGTCGAGCAGGCTGGTCTTGCCGATACCGGGGTCGCCGACGACCTCCAGGAATCGCGAGCGCTGCAGTTGCCTCGCACCGCCTAGACCGTGGAGAGCGTGCTGGATCGCGGCCAGCTCTTTCTCGCGTCCGACCAACATCTCCGCTTCCACGATTCTGCACAGACCCGGGTGTACCGGCTCGTTACGTCAGGAACGTAATGGCCTGGGGCACCGAAAAACACGAGTAGCGAACTACCTGTCTTGTGGTTCCGAGTAGGACCCGCCCGCCCAGACAAGAGACCGTGGGGCTGAACGATGTTGACGGACAGCGACTTTGGTGCCGGGTGCCCGGTGCTAGCAACCTCAATTGCGGACCTCGTCGCTCCCCTCTTACCCCAGAGGTAATTGATCCACCGCACATACTGGAGCCATGTCGACCCCCACCCAGCCCCAGTCGGGCGCGGATGTCATGGCCCAGTTCATCCCGTCGTCCCCGTTCGTCGCCAAGCTCGGCATCGTCGCCGAGGTGCTGGACGGCGACGAGGTGCGGCTGCGGCTGCCCTGGGATCCGACCAACGTCACGATCGCCGACATGGTGCACGGCGGCGCGATCGCCGCACTGGCCGACGTCGCGGTGATGGCGGCCGCGTGGGTGGGCGCGGACGTACCGGACTCACTGCGCGGCGTGACCACATCGATGTCGATGCAGTTTCTGGCGCCGGCCCGCGCGACCGACCTGATCGCGATCGGCCGGGTGTTGAAGCGCGGCAAGACATTGGTGAATTGCGACGTCGACGTCGTCACGCCCGAGGGTGAAGCGGTCGCGAAGGCGATCGCGACCTACAAGATCGGTTAGAGGGTCACCTCGTTGAGCCTGCCGGTGGCGACGTCGAAGATGAAACCGCGCAGCGATTCGTGTTTGGTGACGAACGGGCTGGCCTCGATGCGGCGCAGCGACTGACGCACGTCCTCTTCGGGATCGGGAAACGCCTCTGCGGCCCATTCCGGTTTGATACCGGTCTCATCCTGGATGGCCCGCTTGAACTCGTCGTCGGTGAAAGTCAGCATGCCGCAATCGGTGTGGTGGATCAGGATGATCTCTTTCGTGCCGAGCAGCCGCTGGCTGATGGCCAGCGAACGGATCTCGTCGTCGGTGATCACGCCACCGGCGTTGCGGATGACGTGCGCCTCGCCGTCGCCTAGGCCGAGAACCCGGTAGACGTCCAGCCGGGCGTCCATGCACGCCACCACCGCGACGTGCTTGCTCGGTGGCAGCGGAAGTGGGCCGGTGAACGTGCTCGCGTAGGCCTCGTTGTTCTTCAGATATTCGTCGGTCACGGACATTGGGACCTCCTCGATCGCCTACACGCGACCATAACAACGCGACGGCCCCCTGCCACCGGTGAAAATCACTCGAACAGATGGCGACGGCCGCTCCGCCGGGGGTCGGCGTTCAGCCCGGAAACCGGCGACCGCAGCGGTGCGATGCGCTCAACGTGATGTCGGGGTCGTGATGTTTGTCGGTGCCGGCGGTCAGGATGGTGACCGTGAGTAAACGATTGCGCGCGATCGGTGACCCTGTGGTGGCCGACGCGCCGGCCGGGGCGCGCATCCGCACCCGGATACATCCCACAGCCGCCGAAGCCGAGACGCTAGCGGCTATCGGCGAGCTGTTGGGGTCGGTGTATCGCAGCGAGCTAGCCGAGCGGGTCCGGTTGGGCCGCTTGGACCGCAAGGCCCACGCGTTGTGGCGGGCGGAACGTAAGCGGGCCCTCACGGCGGGGTCATCGTCGCGGTGGGCCGGTGCGATCACCCGGGCTGTCGAGGACCAGTACCAGCTCGGGACGCGCGGCTTGGCCGCCCAGGTGGAGGATCTACGCGCCGCCGGGGAGATGCTCGAGCAGAGGTGCGCGCTGCGGCCCGACGAGCTCGCGCCGGTCGAGACCACCGACCCCCAAGCTCGGCGCCGGCGTCGGGGATACCGGAACAGCGCGGAACGGTTCACCAAGACCCGCCGCCTGGCGGTGTTGCGTGGCCGGTTGGCCACCGCTGAGGAGGCGTTGGGGCGGGTCGGCCGTCGATGACCGTCGGCGGGGAAACGATTGTGGCGCAACCGCAACAATCTCGACGCCGTCGGCATGACCGAACAGCGATGGCGCGAAAAGTGGGACGCCGCGCGGCTGTTTCTTACAGCGGATGGTGAGTCGGGCAAAGCCGGCGGCAACGAAACCATCCGCGTCGACGAGCACGGACAACTGCGCATCAAGGTGCCCGGCGCCCTGGCCGACGAACTCGGCACCCACCTGGTGATCGCCGCGCCGGTGCAATTC
>DASRJA010000196.1:0-18465 GCA_035649695.1 Mycobacterium sp.
TGGGGTAAGCGTCTCGATCATGCCGAGGCCGCCGCCTTCGGAGACCGCGGCGGCCAGTTCAGCCCTGGCGATGTAGGTCATCGGTGCCTGGACGACGGGGTATTCGATATCGAGCAGGGCTTGGATGCGGTTGGTCACCGCCTGATTGTCGGCGATTGGATTCGCGCCGCGCTCGGCCGGTAAGCTGCCACGCGGTGGCGTGTCCGAGCGGCCTAAGGAGCACGCCTCGAAAGCGTGTGACGGGTAACCCCCGTCCGAGGGTTCAAATCCCTCCGCCACCGCCAAATCTCTACCGCTGTCACTGCAGGTCGGACCCTCATTTCATGCCCCGGCCACGCCGACTGGGCACCGTTTGGGCACAGAATGGGCACACTTCAAATCAAGAGATGAAGCGACGGCATCTATGCGAAAGAGTCGCTTGTCGCTGGCCCGGCTCTGGCCCGGCTAGAGCTTGCCCGCGATGAAGCTGGCGGCCTGCTCCACTAGTCCGGAGCCGAGGTATGAAGGCTGCAGATGCGACGGCCAATTCAAGCCTCTCCCACAGATTGGGTCGCCGTCAGCGCACTGGTCGATCGTCTTACCGGCAAACGCGGGGGCCGGGCCGAGTCGCCTGGCGCCGTTACCGAACAACGCAACCGCTGCGATGTGCTGATTCATGTCCGGCGGCATGGCCCTGATTGCCAGATCAGCCGCCGTGGCACCCAGGGAATAGCCGCCGAGCACCATGCGGGTGTTCGGGCAACTTGTCGCCATGGATTGAACGTGGGCCCTGATATCGCTGGCGCCGCTGGCGGCGCTTAAGTCGGCGGGCCAGTTGACTCCATACACCCCGACCGACACACCCACCTTGGAGCGCAGCGAAGCGACGAGTGCATCGCCGACTGCGCCGACGCCGGGTGGTTCCTGTCGGCCGCGAGCGAAAACCACTTCGGCATCAGGGCATGCCGCCGATGCCGCCGGAATCAGCGTCATGGGCGTCGCTGCCGGGGCAATCACCAATGCAGGGGCGAGCGCGGCGGCGGCCGCCAGACCGAGGACACGGTGCGCGCCTGGTGTTTTCGCGACGGGCCTCATGACCCGATATCGGATTACTTGTGGCGTACGTTACGTCGCGCGCGAGGCTGCGGCGTAGGCTCGCTCGGGCTGGTTCCGCCGCACCCGGCGACCAACGAATCGGTGCTGTAACGAGTTTGGGGCAAACCCGGATAGACGCGCCGTGGATCTGATTTGGTGTCGATCGCGGTGTGTCCCCGTGCGCCTCGGCGAAGCTGCGAGACCAGGGCGTGAATCGTTCGACGCCGCCGATGATGAGTTAGGTCGGCTCATCCGTGAGGGATTCGAGCAAGGGATCGCCGGCCGATCAGCCAGCCGAATCCCTCCGCCACCGCCAACGCCTTCCGACGGGAAGCCTTGACCGGTGCCCTCGGGCTGAACCTCATGCCACACTCCCAGGGTGGCTAGTAGAACCCGTTTCAAGATCACCTTCTCGGACGGCAGCGTCGAAGAGTACGAAGACCCCATGACCTTCGATCTCCCCGGATCCGCCCTCAAGGTCTTCAACGGCAGAGAGAGAACCGGCCCCGGAACGGTCTACTACTCGCCGAACGCCTGGGAAAAGGTCGAATTGATCCGCTGATCCGCCCTCGCGGGTGACCATTCCTTCGCCCAGAGCGCGCGGCTCAACCGCCAGTGCTGTGGTGCGGCTCGGCCACCGGCTTTGATTCGGCAGACCCACGTTGCCGGAGGAAGATCGACAAGCCGATGATCGCGGCCACAGCGATGAACTCGCTCTGCCAGTTCTGCATCGATTCGAACCAGAATTGCGATGTGGTCATATACCGCCATGTCGAGATGGCGGCCTCGCCGTGCTGAAGCTGTTCTTCATTGAACGCTTTCGCGCCGCCGACAGCGTGTAGCGCTACTGACGCGAAGAACAAGGCGAAGAACGCAATCGCCAGAGAATGCTCGTAGACCGCCAGCACCCACCCGCCCCTGCGGACCGGCCACGGAGTCTCGGCCGAGGCCGTTATGTTGCGCGGGTCTTCGTCCTGCGGTGCGCGCTTGCCGATCGGCTTCGATTCAGAGGAACCCTTCTGATACAGGAATGCCGTCAACACGACGTACATCCCCATCTGCAGAAACTCCGACTCCCAGTTCTCGAACGTGGCTTCGACGAAGTGGCCCGTCGTGAGGTAGTGCAATATCGACACTTGCTCTTTCGAGCCGTGCTCTTGCTGCTCCTGGTTGTAGGTCGCCGCGCCGGAGAAAATCATACCGACGAAGAAGACCGCGAACAGCGCGAGGCAGGTCAAGAGCAAACCGTTGTTGTGGGCCAGCCGCCGTAATCGACTTTGTTGCGACATGCGCGGTCGGTTCAGCCGTTGTCGCGTTGCCACACAACGGATAGCTCGTCCTTTTCGCCGAATCGGACGAGACGGCTGGCCACCACGTCCTCGAGGCGGCCCAGGTGTGACGCCAGTTGCTTGCCGTACCGGTCGGGCCGGTCGGTGATAACGGTCGCGTGTGTGGAGGCCGGACTGTCCGTCGTCATCGCATCTCCTTTCACTGCGGGGTGTACCCAGCGCGACGTGAAAGACGAGATGTTCGGACCGTCCCTAGGCGAACGGCACCCTGTAGTCGGCTGACCACGCGCCGTCAACGCAGCTCAACGTCACACCGTCGGGTGACAGCGCCACGCCCTTGTCCTCGCCGCATTGCGCGCGCAGCGTGCGAGTGCCGACCAGCGGCGGCGACGCGACCCATTGCCCCTTGGCGCCGCAGGCCAACGTCGCGCCCGATGCCGTCAGGCCCAGGTTGTATCGGGTGCTCGTGGTGCAGCCGTCGCCCAGGACGGCGCCGCGCTCGACATACGGAACACACGCCACGTCGGTGCCGTCGCACGACACCGGAAACGCCGACGCGCTTGTCGCCGACACCATCGGTGCCGCGAGAAATCCACAACCCAACGCCACTGCAGCCATGAGCTTCATGGCGCTTAGCGTATGTGCCTCGCCGTGGGGTTGGCTCAACAATCGCCACAGTCGATGCCGCGCACTACGCTCATGTGCCATGAGATGGCTGCTCGGCGCGGTGATAGCAGGCACGGCGGTCCTTGGATTGGCGCCGCCCGCCAACGCCGACGTGGTGGCATATCTGGTCAACGTGCACGTGCGGCCGGGCTACAACTTCCCCAACGCCGACGCCGCGATCGGCTACGGCAACAGCATCTGCGATCGGGTCGCCGCGAAGATGAGCTACGCGCAGCTGGTCGACCAGGTCAAGGCCGACTTCAACACGGCCGACTACTACCAGGGCGCCTACCTGATCAACCAGGCGGTCAATGAGCTGTGCCCCGCGCAGATCTGGCAACTGCGCCAGTCGGCGGCCGGCTACACCTTGCCTGCCTGACCTCGCGCACGACAACGGCGGCGCCCCTGCCGGGACGCCGCCATCGTTTCGAACTAGGAGTACCTGGCTACGGGCAGGTGACCTCGATTTCGAACGGTTTGTTCACCGGCTGCATGGGGTTGGCCATGTCGATACCGCTCGCGGTGCCGCTGATCTTCCAGGTCTTGTCGCTCTTTTCGGCCTTGGCCTCGCCCTGGCCGGTGCCCGTCTGGTAACCCAGCGTGACGCCGTTGACGTTGCCGAGCCCGACGGACTGCACGTTAGAGCCGTCCTCGCTGACCACCGCCGCGATACCGGTCGCCGCGTCGCCGATCGCGATGTTCATGTTTCCGCCCATCGCGCTGCACACGACGGTGCCAGAAACGTTCTGGTCCTGGCCGTCGATGGAGACCTTGGTTCCGCCGCCGCTGGGTGCAGCTGTGGCGCTGGCGGTCCCCCCGCCAGTGGTTGCCCCTGCCGTTGTAGTTGCCGGACTCTCGGACTTCTTCTCGTCCGACGAACAGCCTGACAGACCGGCGATGACAATCGCCGCGCCGCCGACGGCGACCACCAAACCACGTTTCACCACTGTTCTCCTTTGTGTTTGTCGTGACCCGTCAAGATCGGCGGATCATCCCGGACAGTATGGTGGGCCCTTTCAACGCGGATATGGCGATTGGGCGAAAAATTTGCCTGTGCACCGGCTGTTCGTTATCTGCAGTTGATGCGAACGGCGGTATCGAAATCGGGATATTCGGTATGTTCGCGGTCATGCAGAGTTTGCGCACGCCCGACGAACATTTTGCCGATCTGCCTGAATTCCCTTATCCCGCAAAGTATTGCGAGGTTTCCGACCAGGACGGCGGTACTCTGCGGATCGCATGGGTGGAAGATGGTCCCGCCGAAGCGAATCCGGTGCTGATGCTGCACGGCGAGCCGTCGTGGTCATTTCTGTACCGCCACATGATGCCGATTTTGGCGGCGGCCGGCCATCGCGTCATTTGTCCGGACCTGGTCGGCTTCGGCCGGTCCGATAAGCCGACCCGGATCGAGGACCATACCTACGCCCGTCACGTGGAGTGGATGCGAGCGCTGGCGTTCGACGTGCTCGACCTGCAGCAAGTGACGCTCGTCGGCCAGGACTGGGGCGGCCTGATCGGGCTTCGGCTCGCCGCGGAAAATACGGATCGCTTCGCCCGCATCGTCGTCGCCAACACCGGCCTGCCCACCGGCGATCTGCCGATGCCCGAGATCTGGTGGATGTTCCGCAGGGCCATCCAAAGTGCGCCGCATCTCGAAGTCGGCAGGTTTGTCGAGTCCGGTTGCGTTCGTCCGATGACCGACGCCGTCCGCGCCGCTTACGACGCGCCATTCCCTGACGACTCCTACTGCGCAGCACCTCGCGCTATGCCTGGTCTGGTCCCCACCGCGCCTGACGACCCGGCATCGGAGGCCAACCGTGCCGCGTGGAAAGCGCTGTGCGCCAGCACAACCCCGATGCTCGTCGCGTTCAGCGACAGCGACCCGATCACCGGGCCGATGGCGGGGATCTTCGCCAGCCAGATGCGCGGCGCGCAGGGCGTCGACCATCCCGTCATAGCGAACGCCGGGCACTTCTTACAGGAGGACGCGGGCGAGGAACTCGCCGAGGCGATCGTGCAGTTCTTGGCGCGCTAACACGCCACCTTGACGGCGAAGGTACCGGAGGTGCGAAAGCTGGGATTGGCGGTGTCGAAACCGTCGGCGGTTCCGGAGATGTCGTAGGTCCGGCCCTTCATCGTGACCTTCGCGGTGCCCCCGAGGCCCGCGTTGTAACTGCCGGTGAAGCCGGCGACGTTGTTGATGCCGACGGATGCGGCGGTGAGCTCGTCCCTGTTGGAGACCAGGGCCGTGACGCCCGATGTCTGATCGCCGGTGCTGATCGTGGTCAGTGAACCCGTTGACGTGCACTGCACCGCCTGGGTGGTGCCGGTGTTCTGCCCGTTGACGGTCACTTGCGCAGTGCCCGCGATGAGCGTGCCCGGCGCCGGCTTGTAGTCCGGCGGGCTGGAGGAACACCCCGCGACAGCCAGCAATGCCGCGGCGGCGACGGCCCATCGAGTTCTCACAGTGCAGAATCTACGGCGTGCGCGAGTCGTTCTTCACCGTTGACGCCGAATTGCCCGGCCGGCTCGGTCGCGCCGGCGTCATCCGCACCGCGCACGGCGACATCCACACACCCGCGTTCATCGCCGTCGGCACCCAGGCCACCGTCAAGGCCGTGCTGCCCGAAACCATGAAAGAGCTTGGCGCACAAGCTGTTCTGGCCAACGCCTACCACCTGTATCTGCAACCGGGCCCTGACATCGTCGAGGAGGCAGGCGGGCTCGGCGCGTTCATGAATTGGCCCGGGCCGACGTTCACGGACAGCGGCGGATTTCAGGTGCTCTCACTCGGTGCCGGATTCAAGAAAGTCCTGGCGATGGACACCGAACGGGTCCAGGCCGACGACGTCATCGCCGAGGGCAAGGAGCGGCTGGCCCATGTCGATGACGACGGTGTCACCTTCCGGTCGCATCTGGACGGCTCCACCCATCGCTTCACTCCTGAGATGTCGATCGGGATCCAGCACAAGCTCGGCGCGGACATCATCTTCGCCTTCGATGAGCTGACCACGCTCGTCAACACCCGCGGCTACCAGGAAGAGTCGGTGCAGCGCACCCACGACTGGGCGGTGCGATGCCTGGTCGAACACCGCCGCCTGACCGCCCTGCATCCGGACAAGCCACCGCAGGCGTTGTTCGGCGTGGTGCAAGGCGCCCAATATGAGGATCTGCGCAGGCAGGCCACGCGCGGGCTGACCACGATCGTCGACGAAACCGGCCGTGGGTTCGATGGCTACGGCATCGGCGGGGCGCTGGAAAAGCAGAACCTCGCGACCATCGTCGGCTGGGTCAGCAGCGAGCTGCCCGCGGACAAGCCTCGTCACCTGCTCGGCATCAGCGAGCCCGATGACTTGTTCGACGCGGTCGCCGCCGGCGCCGACACGTTCGACTGCGTGTCTCCGTCGCGGGTGGCACGCAACGCCGCGGTCTATTCCTCGACAGGGCGCTTCAACATCACCAACGCCCGGTATCGACGTGACTTCAGTCCCGTCGACGCCGACTGCGACTGCTACACGTGCGCGCACTACACCCGCGCCTACCTGCACCACCTGTTCAAGGCGAAGGAGATCCTGTCGGCGACGCTGTGCACGATCCACAACGAGCGCTTCGTTATCAGGCTCGTCGACCAGATCCGCGCGGCGATCCGTGCCGGCGAGTTCGACGAACTCCGCGCGCACGTTCTGGGCCGGTATTACTCGACGCGTGCACAATAAGTAGATGACGACCGCCGCGGATTCGCAGGCATTGCTGCTGCATCTGCTCGACCCGTCGAACCGGGCAGACCCCTATCCCACGTACACGCAGATCCGGGAGCGCGGGCCCCTGCAGCTGCCGGGCATGACGTTGAATGTGTTCTCGTCATTTCAGGACTGCGATGACGTGCTGCGGCATCCGTCATCGGCCAGTGATCGACTGAAGTCGACTGCGGCGCAGCGCGAGATCGCCGAGGGCGCCGAGGCTCGCCCGGTAGGTCCGCCGGGGTTCTTGTTCCTCGATCCGCCGGACCACACCCGGCTGCGCAAGCTGGTCAGCAAGGCGTTCGTGCCGAAGGTGGTCAAGGCGCTGGAGCCCGACATCACGGCACTGGTCGACGGGTTGCTCGACAAGGTCGAGGAGCAAGGCTCCTTTGACGTGATCGCCGACCTGGCCTATCCGCTGCCGGTCGCGGTGATCTGCCGGCTGCTCGGCGTCCCGATCGAGGATGAGCCGAAATTCAGCCACGCATCGGCGCTGCTCGCGGCGGCACTGGACCCGGTCATCTCGTTCACCGGTCAAGCGCCCGACAGTTTCGACGAGATGTTTCAGGCCGGGCTGTGGCTGCGCGAGTACCTGCGAGACCTGATCGCACTTCGGCGCAGCGACCCCAGCGACGATCTGATGTCGGCGTTGATCCATGTCGAGGAGTCCGGGGATCAGCTCACCGAGGAGGAGGTCGTCGCGACGTGCAACCTGCTGCTGGTCGCCGGCCACGAGACGACGGTGAACCTGATCGCTAATGCGATCCTGGCGATGTTGCGCCACCCGTCGCAGTGGGCGGCGCTCAGCGCAGACCCGCAGCGGGTGTCCGTGGTGGTGGAGGAGACGCTGCGCCACGACCCGCCCGTACAGCTGATGGGCCGAATTGCCGCTGACGACATGACAATTGGCGAGACTTTGGTGCCCAAGGGCGACGTGATGATGCTGCTTCTTGCCGCGGCGCACCACGACCCAGCCGCGTTCGATCGGCCCGACGAATTCGACCCTGACCGCGAAAACATTCGTCACTTGGGGTTCGGCAAGGGTCCGCACTTCTGCCTCGGCGCTCCGTTAGCCCGCTTGGAGGCTGCCGTTGCGCTGTCGAAGGTGACGGCACGCTTTCCTCAGGCGCGGATGACGGGCGAGCCGCAGTACAAGCCGAACCTGACATTGCGCGGGCTAGCCTCGCTTGAGGTCGCGGTCTAGACGCTCACCTCGGTCAGGACTCTGGCCGTCGGCGCGCCGACGAGTGCGGGGGAGATGTCCGGCGACGCCCACACCACGTCGATGAGGAACTTGCGGAAATTGCTTGCGGCGTCAGCGCTTTCGAATCGCAGATTGACCACGATGTAGTTGGGGTCGTCGGCTGGCTGGAACACCTCGGCCTGCTGGACTCCGGCCTGCTCACGCGCGGGCGCGAACCGCTTGAACGTCTCGAGCCACGTCGCAAGATCACTGATCTCGTGTTCGATGTGCAGTATGGCCATGGCTCAGTGTGGACCGCGGATGGGGGCTACCGCACCAATTCGGCGATGGTTGCCTCCGCGGCCCGCTCCCCGGCATCGACCGCGCCCTCCATGTATGCGCTCCAGTCGGTCGCGGTATCGGTTGACGCCCAGTGGATCACGCCGATAGGCGTGGTGAGCGCAGGGCCGTAGGTCGTCCACACATGTGGTCCGTGGTTGGCGTTGTAGCAGCCGCGGGTCCATTGCCGGTCCGACCATTCGCCGTCGACGTAGAACTCGGGTTTGGCTGCCGCGCCACCGAAGTGGCGTACCAGTTCTGCGGTGAGAGCTTCGCGGCGGTCGGCCTCGGGGATGCGGCCGTAGGTGCGGGCCTGCTCGCCTTCTAAGAAGAGCAGGATCACGCCGTGGTCGTTGCCGGGGATACAGGTGTCGTTGGACATTCGTGCCGGCCGACGTCGGAGATGAGTTGGCCGTTGAATCCGTCGGCACGCCAGAATGGTTCGTCGTAGATGAAGAACGCCTTCATGGCCGAGCCGTTGGGCAGTCGCTGGGTGAGCTGATCGCGGATGCCGGGAAGAGGCGGGTCGTACATGATTCGTCCGGCGAGTGTCGGCGATAATGCGACGATGACTCGGCGGCCGCGGGCCACCAGCCCGCCGCGGCAGTACACGGTGACGCTGTCGGCGGTGTGTTCGATGAGCTGGACCGGCACGTTGAGCACGATGTGGTCGGTGATCAACGCGGCCAGTCGACGCGGGATCTCGCCGGTGCCTCCGATGAACCGCGCGGTCTGCGCGCCGCCCTCCGATTCGGCGAACAGCTCCGATGTCACCCCGCAGGTCTGGATGGTGAACAGCAGGTGCAGGAAAGACACTTCGGCCGTGGGCACGGCGAGGATTCCGACCGTGCAGATCTCCAACAGGGTGCGGGCCACCGGCGAAAGCCCTTGCGCGTCATACCAGGTGCCCGCGGTAATGGCATCCCACTCGGCGGCCCGTGGCGCCAACCAGGGCGCTTCGACCGGAACGGCGGTCGCCAGCACATCGAGCCGGCGCAGCACCAGCTCGAGTTCCTTCAACTCCGGAGCGAACCGACGGTGGAACTCGTTCTCCCGCAGCACACCTGAGCCGACCAGCTCGTAGGACGTTTCGCCTTCGTCGTACTGGGGAAAGGTCTCGACACCGAGTTCGGCTGCCAATCGGAACATCCGCTCGTGCGTGTCACCGATCCACTGGGCCCCGAGCTCGACGGGAATGCCGGGCAGCACCTCCTGCGTGAGGATGCGCCCGCCGACGCGCTCGTCGGCCTCCAGGACCAGCGGCGTGAGCCCTGCGTCGAGCACCTTGCGCGCGGCGATCATCCCCGAAAGCCCCGCTCCAACGATGATGACGTCCGCTTCCAGGTTCGACGGCTGTGTCATGGTGCAACCCTCTCACCGCTTGCACGCGCCCACTTCGCTTTCAGTCGCAACAGACCGACTCTGGTTCGGAATCCTTGCCTGTACGGTCGAGCGCATGCGGATCCTATTAGTGGGCGCCGGCGGCGTCGGTTCGGCGTTCTGCGCCATCGCGGCACGACGCGACTTCTTCGAGCAGATCGTCGTCAGCGACTACGACGAGTCACGCGCCAAGCAGGCGGCGGATGCAGTCGGCGACAAGCGCTTCTCCGCCGCGCGCGTCGACGCGACATGGGCCGACGACGTCGCCGCGGTGGTTAGTCAACATGGCATCACCCACGTGATGAACGCCGTCGACCCGCGGTTCGTGATGCCAATCTTCAACGGCGCGTTCGCCGGTGGCGCCGATTACCTCGACATGGCGATGAGCCTCTCGCAACGCCATACCGAGCGGCCCTACGAACTCACCGGAGTCAAGCTCGGCGACGAGCAGTTCGCCGTCGAGGAGCAGTGGAAGGCCGCCGGCCGGCTTGCGCTGGTCGGAATCGGGGTGGAGCCAGGCCTTTCCGACGTGTTCGCACGCTACGCCGCTGACCATCTGTTCTCCGACATCGACGAGTTGGGCACCCGCGACGGATCCAACCTCACCGTCGACGGCTACGAGTTCGCGCCGTCGTTCTCGATCTGGACCACCATCGAGGAGTGCCTCAACCCGCCGGTGATCTGGGAAGCCGACCGCGGCTGGTTCACCACCGAACCGTTTTCTGAGCCCGAGGTTTTCGACTTTCCCGATGGCATCGGCCCGGTCGAGTGCGTCAACGTCGAGCACGAAGAAGTGCTGCTGATGCCCCGCTGGGTCACATGCAGACGCGCCACGTTCAAGTACGGCCTCGGCACGGAGTTCATCGACGTGCTCAAGACGCTGCACAAGTTGGGCCTCGACCGCACCGAGAAAGTCAACGTCGGTGGCGCAGAGGTCAGCCCACGCGACGTGGTCGCGGCCTGCCTACCGAATCCCGCCACGCTGGGACCGAAGATGCACGGCAAGACGTGCGCCGGCCTGTGGGTGACGGGCACCGGCAAGGACGGCAATCCGCGATCGACCTACCTGTACCACGTCGTCGACAACCAATGGTCGATGGCCGAGTACGGCCACCAGTGCGTGGTGTGGCAGACCGCGATCAATCCCGTTGTGGCACTCGAGCTCCTGGCCAACGGCACGTGGAGCGGCAGCGGCGTACTCGGCCCTGAGGCGTTCGACTCGGTGCCGTTCCTCGAGCTGCTGACCGCCTATGGCTCACCGTGGGGCCAGAAGGAGCTGTGATGCCAGAGGACCTGACCGCCGAGCAGGCCGCAGGGCGGCTGAACGCCGCCGACACGCTGGGAATGCCGCTCGGCCCAGGCCAGCCACCGGCGTTCCTGCGCGCGCTCGGCGAGCGCGAAGACTGGACAGATCTGCGCGTATACGGCGCGCTGCTCGCGGTTCTCACCGAACTGTTCACACGCCCGGGCGTTCATTACTTGTCTGGCTTCTATGGTCCGCTCGACCGAGCGCTGCGGGACATGGGCGCCAACGTCGACTTCGCTCCTGCGGACTTTCGCCGCTTCGGGCCGCTACTCGAGCGCCAGGCGCCGCGTGTGATGACGACCGTCGCGACACCGCCCGATGCGGACGGCTGGTGCTCCCTGTCACTGCATGCGGGCGGCACAATCGACGAATTGCGCCGCGCGGGAGCCGATCCCGAACGGCTGCTGGTCGTCGAGGTTTCAGACGCTTACCCACGGACCCTCGGCTTCGGCGAGCAGTATCGCCATGCGCTGCACGTCGACGAGATCGACATCTTGGTCCGCTCGACCGACGCGCCGCTCGCGCTACCCGGAGGCGGCGCGCCGCCGACAGACGTCGACCGGGCGATCGCACGGCACGCCGTCGCCTTCATTCCGTCCGGCGCAACCCTGCAGACGGGGATCGGCGGGATTCCCAACCAGATCGCTGCGCTTCTGGCCGAAGGAGATAGCGGCGACTATGGGCTGCACAGCGAGATGTTCACCGATGGCTGCATGCTGCTGCACCGCGCAGGCAAGGTCACCAATACCGGCAAGGGGCAGTACGGCGGGGTCAGCGTGACGACGTTCGCGTTCGGTTCGGCGGAGCTCTACGAGTGGCTGGACGACAACTCCGACGTTGCGTTCCTGCCGGTGGAGATCGTCAACGCACCGGACGTGATCGGCGCCAACAACGACATGGTCTCGATAAACGGCGCGCTGGCGATCGACATCCACGGCCAGGTCGTCGCCGACACGATCTCCGGCGGCCAGTTCAGCGGGATCGGCGGCGCCGAGGACTTCGTGGCCGGCGCCGGGCTCGAGCTCTCGGACCGCTCGCTGATCTGTCTGCCCTCGACGTTCGAGAAGGACGGCGAGCTGCAGTCGCGGATCGTGCCGTGGTTCGGTCCCGGCGCGGTGATCACGACGCCGCGGCACCAAGTCGACGTGATCATCACCGAGTACGGCGTCGCCGAACTCGAGGGCAAGACCGTCCGGGAGCGCGGCGAGGCGCTTGCGGCGATCGCACATCCGCAATTCCGCGACGAGCTGCTGGCGGCCGCCGAGCGCGCGTCGAAGGGCCGCTCACCCGTGGCGTAACCGAAGCGCGAACGTGGGTTACCGTCACGCCAACGGCCGCCGAAGCGTGTATCAATCCCACACTCGTGCGAAGAACTACAGCGGGTTGAGGATGCGGTCCAGGAATTGGCGCGTGCGCTCTTCCTTCGGGTTGCCGATCACATCGGCGGGCGGACCCTTCTCCAGGATGACGCCGTGGTCGGTGAACAGCACCTGATCGGAAACCTGTCGGGCGAACTGGATTTCGTGCGTGACGATCACCAGCGTCCAGCCCTCGACGGCCAGATCCCTGATCACCGACAGCACCTCGCCGACGAGTTCGGGGTCCAGCGCCGACGTCGGCTCGTCGAACAGCACCACCTTCGGCTTAAGCGCCAGTGCCCGCGCAATGCCGACCCGCTGCTGCTGTCCGCCGGACAGCTGGAACGGATACTGGTCACGCTTCTCGGCCAGGCCGACCTGCCGCAGCAGCTCGAGCGCGTCGGACTCCGCTTCCTCCTTCGGGCGCTTCTGCACGAAGATCGGCCCCTCGGTCACGTTCTGCAGCACCGTCTTGTGCGGAAACAGGTTGTGCGACTGGAACACAAAGCCGCTCTGCGCGCGGTAGCGCCGCAGTTGGTCCTTCGCCACCGGCTTCGAGAAGTCCAGCTCGACCTCGCCGACGCGGATCACGCCCGCGTCCGGCACGTCTAGCGCGTTGAGCGCGCGCAGCAGCGTGGTCTTGCCCGACCCCGACGGGCCGATGATCGTCGTCGCCGAGCCCTGCGCCACGGTAAACGAAACCCCTTTGAGCACTTCGTTATCCCCGAAGGCCTTGTGCACGCCCTCGGCGACGATCCTGTCTTCACGCGGCTCTGTCATCGCGCCACATACCTTTCCAACCGACGTTCAATGCGGCTCTGGCCGAACGAGAGCACCAGGCAGATGACCCAGTAGTACACCGCGGCCGTGCCGTACAACGCGAAGAACTCGAACGTCGGCGCCGCGACGATCTGGGCTTGCCGCAGCAGCTCGGTGACCAGGATCGTCGACGCCAGCGAAGTGTCTTTCACCAGTGAGATCAACGTGTTCGACAGTGGCGGCACCGCCACCCGGGTGGCCTGCGGAAGGACGATGCGCCGCAACGACCCCACATAGGTCATGCCGATGGTCTCGGCCGCCTCCCACTGGCCCTTCGGAATGCTCTGGATCGCCGAGCGGATGATCTCTGCCGCGTAGCCGCCCACGTTCAGAGAGAACGCGATGATCGCGGCGGGGAACGGGTCGATCTTCACTCCCAGCTCGGGCATCGCGTAGAAGACGATGAAAAGCTGCACCAGCAACGGTGTTCCGCGGATGACCGAGATGTAGAACCGCGCAACGTTGGTCAGAACCACGTTCGACGACAGCCGCGCCAGCGCCACCGCCAAGGCAATCACCAGCCCGATGACGAAGCTGATCACCGTCAGCGGAACCGTCTTGGTGATCGCCGCCTTGGCCAGCGGCCCAAGGCTGTCCAGAATCAGCTGCCAGGTCGACCGCGGCGCATGTTGCGCCTGGCCCGACTCGGGTGCACCGGAGGCGTTGGCCTTCAGGTACTTCTGCGAGATGCTGGCAAGCGTCCCGTCGGAGCGCAGCTCGTCGAGAGCCTTGTTGAGGTCGGGCAGCAGCCCGCTGTCCTTGCGGGCGGCGAAGCCCTGCTCGCTCTTCTCCCCGACGTTCCCGGCGATCTTGACTGTCGTGTCACCGGTCTCGGCGAGGTAGGCGTACACCGCGATGCTGTCGTTGATGGTGGCGTCCACTCGCCCTTGGTTCAGCAACTTGATGGCCTGGGTGAAGCCCTCCACGGTCTCGACGCGAGCTCCGGCCTTGCGAGCGACGTCGGCCCAGTTGCTCGTCGCGCTTTCGGCCGCGACCTTGCGCTTCAGGTCGTCCAGCGTCTTGATGGAGTTGTCGTTGGCTCGCGTGACTATGACGCCCTCGCCGACGGAGTACGGCTCGGAAAGGTCGTACTTCGCCTTCCGCTCCGAATTGATGGTCACCTCGTTGGCGACGACGTCGAAGCGGTTGGCTTCAAGCGCGGCGAAGATCGAATCCCATGGCGTCTCAACGAATTCGACCTTGACGCCAAGCTTGTCGGCCACCGCCCGGGCTACGTCGACGTCATAGCCGACGAGCTGGCCGGTCGCGGGATCGTGGTAGCTGAACGGCGAGTACACGCCTTCGGTGCCGACCCGCAGCACGCCAGCCGATTTAACCGGGTTGTCGCCATTGCTGCCCGACGAACCGCACGCCGTGAGCACCAGCGCGGCGAGTAGCAAAACAGCCACGGGGGCTCTTCGTAGATAGTGCACCGGCGGAAGCTAGCAGGGCGCCAGGCGCCGCCCAAGGGTTCTGCTCACACGGGGAGGTATATCCACGGGTGCCGCGGCAGCGCATCGGGTTTGAACTGCGTGAGCATCTGCTCGGGGGTCACGGCGGCATAGCCCAACGACGACGCGATCTGCGCGAGCGCCCGCTGGACGCCGATTTCGGCAAGCGTCACCGCGCCGTCCCGCTTGGCCAGCCGCGCCCCGTCCTCGTTGAGCACCAGCGCGACGTGTGCGTACATCGGCCCTGGATACCCGAGCAGCCGCGCGAGGTATGCCTGCCTCGGCGACGACGGCAGTAGGTCGTCTCCGCGCACCACCTGGTCGATGCCCTGCGTGGCGTCGTCGACCACCACGGCAAGGTTGTAGGCCGCGACACCGTCGCCACGGCGGACCACGAAATCGTCGACGATGCCGGTGTACTCACCGTGGAGCAGGTCATGCACTGTGTAGACGATCGCATCGGTGCGCAGCCGCAGCGCAGGCGGCCGGCCGGTCTCGCGCCGCCGGGCTTCGCGCTCCGCGTCGGTCAGGTCGCGGCAAGTGCCCGGATACGCGCCCTGCGGCGCATGCGGGGCTCGCGGTGCTTGCGCGATATCCCTTCGGCTGCAATAGCATTCGTACAACAGTCCGCGATCAGCCAACTGATCCACGACGGCGTCATAGCGCTGCGGATGTTCCGACTGCCACTCGACGCCGTCCCACGTCACCCCTATTGCGGACAGATCGTCGAGCTGGCGGCGGGCGATGTCGGCGTGGGTGCGGTCGTCGAGGTCGTCGACACGCATCACGAACCGGCGACCGGTGGAGCGCGCGAACAGCCACGCCAGCACGGCCGTGCGCAGGTTGCCGATGTGCAGATCAGCCGACGGGCTGGGCGCGAACCGGCCTGCTCCAGGTGCCATGTCCTCAGCTTGCCCTGGTGTGGAGGGACTAGAGCTCTGCGATCGCCATGTGCGATTCGGGAAGGATCTGACCGCCGTCGACGACAAGCGTCTGCCCTGTGATGTAAGAAGCCTCGTCAGTGGCGAAGAACAGCGCGGCGTTGCCGATATCAGCGACACTGCCGAGTCGGCCGGCGGGTATCGCCGAAGCCATTTGGTCCATGTATTCCTGACCCATTTCCACCAGGCCTTCGGTGATGATGTTGCCCGGCAGCACGGCATTGATGGTGATCTGCTTGGGCGCCAGCTCCATCGCCGCGGTGCGAAGGAAACCTAGCTGGGCGGCCTTGCTGGCACCGTAGTGGGACCAGCCCGGGTAGCCGGTGATCGGTCCGGTGATCGACGACGTGATGACCACGCGGCCGCGTCCGCTGGCGGTCAGAGCCGACAGCGCGGCCTGCACGATGAACACGGTGCCCTTGAAGTTGACCGCGATGACCTGCTCGATGTCCTCCGGTGTCAGCTCTTCCAGACGTCCGGACGGGAAGATGCCCGCATTGGCGCACACGATGTCGAGGCCGCCGTGGCGGTCGACCGCCGTCTCCACCACCCGACGACAATCCTCGGGATTGGACACGTCTGCGCTCAGGCCACTGACCTTCCCGGGCTGTCCGGCCAGAGCGGACGCGGTGGCCTCCAGATCGGCTTCGTTTCGCGCCGTCACCAACACGTTGACGCCCACGGCTGCAAAGGTTTCCGCGATCCCGCGGCCGATGCCCTTGCTGCCGCCGGTGACGATGGCCGAGCGGCCCTGTAGTGAATTGAACATGTGCGTGTCCTTCGATCAGACCAGTCGATGGCCGTTGGAGTTGAGATAACGCTCGGCGAGTGTGCAGCTGCCCTCGGCATAGGTGATCGCCTTGGTGCGGGATTCCTTGGAATGACTATGTGTTCCCATCCATGCCAGCAACAGCAGCCGGCGCAACAGCACGAACGACGCCAGCATGTCTTCATCTTCGGCGTCGATGGAACGGCGGCTGCGGTATCCGCGCAGCCAGGACTCTTGCCATTCGGGCAGCGCCGGGTCGTCCTCGATGAACGACACCGCGGTGCTGAAATCGTAGAAAAACCACCCGAATCCGCAGTCATCGAAGTCGATGACGGTGATCGTCGAGCCGTCGACCAGAAGGTTGGCGATCCGCAAGTCGGCGTGGATGAGCCCGAACCGGTCCGGCCCGGATCCGTAGTCGAACAAGCGCTGGCGCAGCAGTTGCGTCGCCCTGTCCAGCAGTACATGCTCGTGCTTACCGACGCCGTCGGCGTCCTGCCAGCGGCCCCACCGCGGCTCGTCACCGAGGCAGTGTGGCCAATCCCAGGAGAATCTACCGAACCCGGCCGGTCGCTTCCAGTTGTGTGAATGTTCGTGCAGCGCAGCGGTTATCGACCCAAGCATATGGAAGTCATCGACGGTCAATGCCGCCTCGTCGGGCTCGATACCGGCGACCAACTCGAAATGCACCACGTGCCGCGGTGTTCCGTCGACGTTCACGGTGACCACCCGACGACCGTCACTGGCCGGCAGGATGGTGGGCACCTTGATGTCGCTGTCGCGCCGCAGCGCATCGAGCCAGTCGAGTTCGGATTCGATCTCGTGCGCGCGGTGATAGTTCTGCCGGTGCACACGCAGGATCGAGCGAGTACCGGTCGCGCCGTCCTGTACCGCGTAGGTCGCGTTCTCCGACAGGTTCA
The DNA here is from genome assembly GCA_035649695.1 of Mycobacterium sp. Lineage (GTDB taxonomy): Bacteria > Actinomycetota > Actinomycetes > Mycobacteriales > Mycobacteriaceae > Mycobacterium. The sequence continues at coordinate 17,236 of DASRJA010000196.1, forward strand.
GCAGGTTCAGCGTCGACTCCGGCGCGATGTGGTATTCGATGAGCGCCCGCTCCGCTACGTGCACGTCGGCAGAGACGACCGTACTGGCCGAGTCGCTGATGAGGCCGTTTGAGTTGTCCGTCAATGGTCGCGCCCTTCGATGCCGGCCAGCACCTCGGTGATGCGGCGCCGATCATCTGTACGTCTACCACGGTCAGCGCGGGTGCCGCTCGTTCAGCCTCGTTGGCGCGGTCCGCCACGACACAGGGTTAGCGCTCCCAGGGAGCCGTCTCGCCCATCTTCTTGTAGTACTTGGCGAGGTGGCTCTTGACCCGATCGATGTCGTCTTTGGGTAGGTCGACGCCGCCGCGGGCACCCTCCATGATGTTGCCTGCCGCCATCACTCCGCGGGGCACGGCCTCGAGCTTGCCGCCGACAACGTCGGCGATCAGCAGCTTGTAGGCGGTGAAGTTGTCCTTCTTGTCGCCGTCGTACCAGACGTGGGCATCGCGGTACTTCTGGTTGGGCTCGTCCTCTGCGCCGGCCCACTTGCGAACACGCTTGTCCGCCGCATCGCCGTCCCATTCGCGGTCACGATCAGCGAGCGGCAGATCTTGAAATGCTGTCACTGACATGTGGGAGGCGTGCCCGCAGTGCCAGTTCGCTAAACCGCCAGCGCAGCTGTGAATTCGCTGCAAAACCAGTCGACGTCGGTCAGGGAAAACACCAGGGGTGGGCGGATTTTCAGCACGTTGCCGTCATGGCCGCAGACCGAGATCAGGACCCGTCGCTCGCGCATGGCGTTGACCAGTGCCTTGGCGCCCGCCCGGTCAGGTGTCTTCGCGTCGGCGTCGCTGACGACGTCGACCCCGATGTACAGCCCGGTACCGCGTACGTCGCCGATCCGCGGGTGGTCTTTCGCTATCCGGGACAGTTCGGTGCGCAGCGCAGCACCGACTGTCGCGGCATGGGCTTGTAGCTGGTCGGTCTCGATGACATCGAGCACCGCGGATGCGGCGGCCATCGACACGGGGTTGCCCGCGTAGGTGTTGAAATACGGCACCCGCGCCGCGAACGGCCATAGCACGTGGTCACGTGCGGCCATCGCGGCCACCGGCATGCCGTTACCCATCGGTTTGGCCAACGTGACGATGTCGGGAACCACGCCGTGGCGGTCGAAGCCCCACATGGCTTCGCCGGTGCGGCCGAACCCGGGCTGCACCTCATCGGCGATGAATACACCGCCGTGCC
>DASRJA010000197.1:0-15329 GCA_035649695.1 Mycobacterium sp.
GGCTCACCTCGGTCGAGCCAGTAGGCGAAGCGACTGTTGTCTTGGCCGAAAAACGTTGGTTCGAACTGGCTTTCCGATACCGCGCGCAGACGCTGCCAGGTGGTGGTGTCGCCGATCTCGCGTGCCATCCACAAGCCGTTCGACAGCATCTGGGGGTCGTCGGCCAGCTGTACGACGGGCACCTTCGGGTTGCTCCAGCCCAGCTGACGCGTCGCTGACTCGTACAGGTCGATGGCGAGTTGCGGGTCCTGCGGATAGAGGTAGTGCAGGAGGCAGAGCGCGCTGTAGGCGTTCAGCGGGCCGGGGAACGCCATCGTCGCGTTCTCGATGGGGTCGTAATACAACGCCACCCAATCGATCCGGCCGCGGCGGTCCCGGCCCATGTAGTGCTTCTTGGCGAACGCGATCCAATCCAGGAACGGCTCGTTGAGCGACGTGTGCAGCAGCGAGTCATAGAGCTTCAGGCCCAGACCGGCCGCGCTCATGCAGAACGGCCAGATCTTGGTGTTTTCGCAATGCGCTCCTTGAGGTCGCGCTGTGAGCTGGTCGGAGATGAACTGCGCGATCCGCTGGTGCGTCCAGGAAAATTGGCGGTTCTGGTAACCGGAAACGTCGAAGGTCACGTGTTGTGTCGGCTGGCCCGACACGTAGTGGCGCATGCTCAACAGCAGGTTGAGCCACCCGCGGTAGAACAGGTTGCCGTCACAGCCGACCGGGTCGGGTTGCAGACCCCACGGTTCGATGCCGTTTCCGGTCCAGCCCGGCAGGGAATAGCGGCCGCGCAGGTGCTCGGGCGCGACCATCAGCCATTCGGGGGGATATTTGTCCACGCCGGGGTCAGGGCCGATCAGGGTGTTCCAATCGATGGCGCCCCAGAATGTCACGTAGCGCCGCGCGATCTCGTCGAGGATGCGGGTGTAGCCCTCGCGCCATGCCGGAGTCGCCTCCAACATCATGGGCAATACGTAACCCATCATGGCGAGGTCAAAGCGCGGGAACGAGCACATGGGGGGCTCGCTGTAGCGATCCCACCACTGATGGGGTTCGCCTTGGTCGGACCAATCGTCGTCGGTGGTCGCCTTGTCCCATAAGAACCTCAGCCAGCCCAGCGATCGGTCGTTGAGTCCGCCTTGGGTCGTCGACGTAACGGATTGCCGCTCGAATGTTGTTGTCATGTCAGGGCTCCAGCATGGGTTCGTCGGTGCAGGCACGGACCGTCGACAACGTCGAGCGCGCTTTCCAGGCACCCGTCCACGTGGGATCTAGCCGTACGACCGCGGGTTCGATGACGATCGTCTCGGCGCCGCACGCGGCGGGATCGTGGGCGATGTACGTGCCGGGGATGCGATGGCGAGGTCCGTCTGGGCGGCCGAGTTTGACGAACTTTCGGGTCAGGCCGTGGAACCACAGCAGCACGAAAGCGCTGCCGTGAAGCTCGACGGTCCCTTCATGGAGGCCGCGAACGATCTTGTCGACCGTCACGGGGGATACGAGCGCGCGCAGCGCTTGCCAACTCGAGTTGATGTGCACTGCGCAATCCGGTGCCGAGGCATGCCCGGAATATGTTGTGGCTCGCCGTAACTGCGCGTCGAACACCCAGTGCCGGGCGACGCGCTCACCGGCGGACAACTCGAAGGTCATTGTTCGCGTGATCTGGGAACGCAGCGACGGCATGTACCGAGATCCCCGCGCGATGCACTGCCCGAGTAACCACAGCAGCGTTCGAAGTGCCGCATCAGCCATCGCTTATCCCTCGGAGACCGTCAGCTCGGTAGATGGGTCGGGACATGTGCGGGTCGGAGGTGTCTGACCAAGAATTCGGTCTGATCGGCCACCAGTTGTTCGAAAGCCTTTCCGACGTAGAAGTCGAAATGTCCTGCGCTATAGAGCCGAACCTCTCCGCGCGGCGCCTGTCGTGCGTAACGCTCCGTCGGCGCAGCAGGTGCGACCGAATCGGTTGTGCTGATACAGATCTGGGTCGGGGCTGCGATGCGCTTGGCGGCCCGGCCGGGCCGATACCGGATCAGGCTCAACAAGCTGCGGGCAGCAGCACGGTTCACCCACTCATAGCCGTGTGGCAGCAGCGCCTGCATCCCTGGCAGCGCATCGGGTGCGGTCATGAGCCCCGGCCGTCCGGGTGCGGCCGCCACGGGGACACAGACCGGATCCTTACCCCGCATCGCTGCCAGCACATCGCGGACCACGAAACCGAAGAGCACCAATGATTCCCGTACGCCGAGCGCGCTCGCAGAAGCCAGCCCATCGGTAAAGGGGCACTGGGCGACGGCGGCGCGCAGTTCTGGATGGCGCGCGGCAACGGCAATGGCGTGGCCTCCGCCCAGCGAACTTCCCCAGACCGCGATCCGGCTGCCGTCGACTTCCGGCAGGCCGGCTGCGAACTCGAGTGCGGCGTCCCAATCGGCTAGCTGCTTGCTCATCCACAACAGCTGGCGTGGCTCGCCGCCGCTATCGCCGAGATGGCGATAGGTGAACACGAGTGCCGCCATTCCGGCGGCGGCGAATCGCCCGGCGTAGGGCGCCAAACCCAGTTCCCGAGTAGCGCCCAGACCGTGCCCCATCACGACGACCGGCACCGGCGCTTCGGATGCGGCGTCTGGCAGGTACAGCCAGGCCGAGCAGAAGGAGTCGCCGGACCAAAATTCGACTGTGCGGCGGTGGAATCCGTTGGTGGCCTTGGGTGTCATTTCCTCACAACCTTGCTTGTCGTGCCGATCGCGGCGTTTCCGTGTAGAAGGGCGGCGTCGTATCCGCCGGGCTGATACACCGGCAGCTCGCCGTCTTGTGCGGTGTCGCGCACGTAGCTCAGCATGATTTCCTGGGCCTGCCGTTCTGGCAGCAAGGCCAGGAATTCGGTGCGTTCCAGATGTAGGCCCTCGCTCATCGCCAACGATCCGCCCACGTTCACCGCGCGCTTGATGGCGGCGATCGCTTTGGTTGGTCGGGCGGCCAGATACTTGGCCCGCTCGACTGCCCGGGTAATCAGCTGATCGGCGGGGACGATCTCATCGATCGCCCCGACTGCCAGCGCTTCGTCGGCGGAGAACGGCCTACCTTCCAGAATGGCCACCAGCGCACGATGTGAACCGATGAGCCGAGGCAGGCGCTGGGTTCCACCGGCTCCGGGCGGAAAACCGAGGAGTACCTCGAGATGCCCGATGAAGTAATCGCCTTCGGCCATCAACCGGAGGTCACACGCCCATGAGATCTCTGCACCGAGCCCGAGCGCCGACCCGTTGAGGGCGGCCACGAAGATGGTGGAACTGGTGGTCATCCGTACGAACGTCTGGTGCATGTGGTCGAGCTGGACCGCCCCGGTCAACGGCGTCTTGCCGGCCAGCCAGCGGGTGAGTTTGTTGCGACCGAATTGCCGGGCGATCCGCGCGACCACGCTGGTCACACCACGGCCTACCGGGGGAATGACCGAACCGTCCTCTTGTAACCACTGCAGGTCGGCGTGGCTGATGAAGCGGTGCGGATGCGACCCGGTAAAGACCACAGCGCGGACGTTGGGATCGCGGTCCGCGCGCTCGACGAGGCCGAACAACTCGGGGCCATCCTCACGGTCGAACAGCCCCAGTTCATTGCCGACAAATCGCGCGAGGATCACCCCACCCTCGAGTTCTTCAGTCTGGATACGCCGAGACATGACGTCGCCCTCCTTACCCCCATTGATGCGGCGCAGCCCCCGGGCGCCGCTTGTATAACTTTGTTATAAACTTTGTTATAACGATAGTGTGCTGGGTCACACGACGCAACCCCCGGATTTAGCGGTGGGCGATGGGCCGTGCGCCTGCGAGCGAGTGCACTGCGGTGCTTGTAACCTCGTTCTAGAGGGAAAGCCGGTCTACACAGGAGGTATGCGGCCGCAATGGCGAAACCCCGTAAGGAGTCCGCACCACGACTGGCACCCGAACAGGCCATCGAGCGGTTGGTTGCAGCGGCCACCACGTTGCTCGCCGAAAAGGGTCCGTCCGAGATCAAGGCTCGAGCTGTCGCCGAGGCCGCGCAGGTCTCGACGATTGCGGTGTATTACCACCTCGGCGGACTGCCCGAACTGTTCCAAGCCGTCATCAACAAGGGGTTCCGCGACCTGGGGCAGGCCTTTGTCACCGCGCCGGCGAGCGACGATCCAGTCACCTCACTTTTCTCAATCGCGTTGGCTACCCGGCGATTCGCGCAGAACAATCCGCACCTCTATGACTTGATGTTCGGGCTCTCCACACGGGGAAGTTATCGACCACTGCAGGCGGCACGTTCCGGCGCAGGAGCCCGATCGGAGGAGTTTCAGACCGCGTATGCGCATTTGGTCCAGGGATGTGTGCGGCTCGTGGAAAGCGGTCGCGTCCGCCGCGACGAGGATCCCGAGGCCATCGCGCCCCAACTGTGGAGCGCCGTGCACGGCTTCGTCACCCTGGAATTGGGGGATCACTTCGCCCAATTCGAGGATCCGGTCCGTGAGGTACTGGAACCGATGATGGTTAACTTGACAGTCGGACTGGGCGACACCCGGGAGTTGTGCCAGGCCTCACACACCGTTGCGTTGTATGCCTCGCGCGCGGTGAGCGCTGAGCCAGTGTGAGCTATCCGCTGGAGAGCACTTCCCCGAGTTCGTGCTTGTGGCGCTCCAGCCAAGCCGATTCCTCGCCGGGAGCGGGCATGATCAGCCCGGCTTCCATGATCGACGTCGGATCGACCTCGTTGAGTCCGATCAACAGGCTGCGAGCGTCTTGCCCGGTTATCGCAATCCACGCTTCGGAGAGCTGAGTCAGAAGTTCGGCTCGCGTTGCACGGTCTCGGCCCGCCCGGATGGTTCCGCTGATCACCGACGCCTCGTTGGGGACACCTGCCGTGAAGTACGCGGTCGGCTCGTATTCGGTGAACACCACGTTGACGAATCCGCGGGGCGCGCCGGTGACCGACGTGTGCACGGTGGTGATCGCTTCGGCGAGGCGGGCACGTTCGCCGGCATCGATCGATCCGGACGGGACCAAGCATTGATAGAGCGGCATTGATCGTCCTTCCGGCACTGCTAGTCGTGACCTCGAGTATAGAACTTCGTTATAACGCGTACAGGTTCCGGGCGTCACTTCCGATGGATGTGCGCAACATGGCGCTGCTGGGTGTCGCCTCGCGTGATCGATTCGTACCGACGCGCAGCGTCTTCATGTGAAGCCTGGGCGCGTTCGCGCGTATCACCCAGCCCCACAGTGAGATTCACCCCCATCGGAAGTAGCACCTGCCGGACCGGGTCGTCGGAGTCGAGAAAAGTCTCGCCCAACTCCAGGGTGATGAAGCCGTGCACGAAACTCCACAACTGCGCGGCCACCCCGTCGGGATCTTGTTGTCTGACCCTGCCGCTATCCACGAGACGTGCGCACGCGGCCGTGACGTGAGCGTAGACGCTTCGGAATGCCGGCGAACTCCCACTCAAGCGTGTGCTCGGATCGCTCAGTGGCCGGTAGGTGGCGCGCGTGGACAGTCCGAACATCAGGTCGTACAGGTGGGGGTTCTCATGGGCGACCCGTCGACAAGTCAACGCCTGCAAGGCCAGGTCTGCGATTGGATCGTCGGTCACCGGTAGCTGGGAAAACGCCTTGTCCAGCTGCTTGAATCCGTAGTCAATGACAGCGCGTGTCAGCTCGGGAATCCCACCGAAATGGCTGTAGACGACCATCGTCGAGAGGCCGGCCGCTGACGCCACGGTGCGCGCCTTGATCGCGGCCGGTCCTTGCTCTGCCAGCAGGCCGATCGTGGCGTGAATGAGCCGCTCGGGCACACCATTGGGCGCTGCCCCGCCTGCCCTGTCCGGCATGTTCCCTGGCTCCTTCCCCGGGTGACAGTCCGTTTCCATGACCCTTGTCACACTCGGAATAACTTTGTTATAGTATCGGATAACTTCGTTATAGCACGTCCACAACCCGCGAACCCTCACGGAAGAAGTCAGCCATGACACACCAAGACAACAGCCAATTCGAAATCGAGGACCGCGGAGCCGTCCTTATCGCCCGTGTCGACGGCGGCCCGCACAGCTTGTTCGGCGTCAAACTCGCCAACCAGCTCGAGGAGTTGGTCGACCGAGTCGACCGCGATCCGAGCGTCCACGCCGTTGTGTTTACCGGCGCGCGGGAAGGCAGATTCGTCAGTCACGCCGACGTGCGGTGGCTGCAAGCTGAGGGTGCGGCGGCTCCGGACTTGGGCCGACGCGGCGCCTCGGCCGCCCTGCGACTGGCCAGAGGAATCGACCGCGCCCGCGTGCCCGAGCCGATTGTGCAGCGAACCCCGATGCGGGCACTGGCCCAGCTCGACCAATTGCACGCGACGTTTCTGAAGATGAACGCCAGCGGCGTCATCTTCGTCGCCGCCCTGAATGGTTCGGCCCTTGGTCTGGGCGCGGAATTCGCCTGGGCCCACGATCTGCGCGTCATGGCCGAAGGGGACTTCTTCATCGGTCAGCCCGAGGTCCTGCTCGGGATCATGCCCGGCGGTGGCGGCAGCCAGCGCTTGCCTCGCCTGATCGGCAATCACAAGTCGCTGGTCGCGATCCTCGAGGGCAAGCCCTTCACCCCCGCGCAGGCGCTGGCCAACGGCGCTGTCGACGAGGTTGTGCCGCTCGACGACGTCGTCGAGCGGGCGGCCGAACTCGGCGGGTACCTTGGCAAGCGGACCAAGGGATCGGTCGAGGCCATCAAGCGGTCGGTCTACTTCGGCGGGTCGATGTCGTTGTCGGAGGGCCTACACGTCGAGCGCACCGAGTTCCTGCGCACCGATCAATCCGAGGCCGGTCAACAATTGATGTTGCAGTACCTTGCGGATACTCAGTCCACCGGTGAGCTACCGCTGTACCGTCCGGACATCTACGCGCAAGCTCTGGCGACGGGCCGGGTACCCGCGGCCGGCTCGACCAACGGGGCGGCGAAGAAATGAACACCGCCCACTCCTTCACCCGACGTGACATCTCCTTCGCCTCCGGCCAGGACTCGTGTGCCGCTTGGCTTTACCTGCCAGACGGGGTCACGTCGCCGCCGGCGGTGATCCTCGGCCATGGCCTCGGCGGCACCCGTGAGATGCGACTGGACGCGTTCGCTGAGCGTTTCGCCCAGGCCGGCATCGCAGCGTTGGCCTTCACCTACCGGCACTTCGGCGACAGCGGCGGGCAGCCTCGTCAGCTGCTGTCGATCAGGCGACAGCTCGCCGACTGGGATGCCGCGATTGCGTGGGTGAAGGCTCAACGAGATCTCGACGGATCACGTATCGCGGTGTGGGGCAGCTCCTTTGGCGGCGGCCATGCCATCACCGTCGCGTCACGCCACCCTGAACTGCGAGCTGCCGTGTCCCAGTGCCCGTTCACCGACGGTCTAGCCTCGGCGCTCGCGCTGGGCCCGACCGAATCCCTGAAGCTTCTGCCATCAGTTGCCCGAGACCTTGCGTCCATGGTGCTGCGCCGGTCGCCCGCGATGATCCCGCTTGCCGGCAGGCCGGGTTCGCTGGCGCTGATGAACGCGCCCGATGCCCTTCCCGGATACGAGGCGCTGCTGCCGCCCGACACGACGTTCCGCAACGAGGTAGCGGCGCGGGTGGCCCCGACGGCCATGGCCTATCGACCCGGGCGTGCGGCGAAGAAGGTCAAGTTCCCAATCCTGTTCTGTGTCAGCAACACCGACAGCGTCACGCCGCCCGCCCAGACCCTGCAGTACGCGCAAACTGCACCGTTCGGCGAGATCAAACGCTACGACGCTGGCCATTTCGACTTCTACCTCGGCGAGCCCTTCGAAGCACTGGTGCGCGACCAGGTGGAGTTCCTCAGCCGCCAGCTGCACCCCGTGTCCGCCCCGGTTGGACGGACTCGGTGATGTCCGGCGACACGGATGCGTTGGGCGGCCGCCTGCCACTGACTGATCCCGCCGCGCTGAGCCCGGCTCAACGGGAAATCTTCGACCGAATGGCGGAGGTGATCGTGCCATGGGCCAACGAAGCCCGCTTCCAAAGCACCGCAGAAGACGGCCGGCTCATCGGGCCGTTCAACCCCGCTCTGCTCAACCCCGCCATCGCCGCACCGTTTTTGGACTTGCAGTTCGCCGAACAGATGCATACGTCGTTGAGTCCGCGTGTGCGCGAAGTGGTCATCCTCGCGGTAGGCGCGGTCTGGCAGGCCGACTATGAGCTGTATGCCCACCTGGCCGTAGCCCGGAAGGCGGGACTCTCAGAAGATACCGCCCGGGCAGTGGCAAGTGGTCGGCTGCCAGACGGCCTGAGTGAAAGCGAGCTGATCGCCCTGCGGCTCACCCAGCAACTGTCAACCAGTCACCGGGTCGAAGAAGCGCTGTATCAAGATGCCGAAAACACGTTTGGAGCACAAGGATTGATCGATATCGCCTTCCTCATCGGCATCTACCACTCGGTGTGCGCGATGCTCGCCATGTTCGCGATACCTGCGCCCGAGTAGGAGAGCCGCGATGAACTTCGCTTCATTACCTGACCATCGCGCCGCGCTGGATCCAGACGGACCTGCGGTCTCCGATCCGCGGGTGTCGCTGACCAACGCCGGGTTCTTGCAGCGCGTCCGAGCGGCGGCCTCGCACATGACCACCCTGGGTATCGGTCCCGGCGATGTGGTGGCCCTCAAGCTCAAAAACCGAGTCGAGTTCGTCGTGCTGCTATTCGCGGCATGGCGGCTGGGCGCCACCGTCACGCCGGTAAATCCGAGCCTGACCGACGAAGAAGTGGTTCGACAGCTCGATAGCTCCGGGGCACGCCTGTTGGTGGTTGAGGAAGGCCCTGCGACAGAGGCAGGTGTCACCACGCTTGCCGTCTGCGACCTGTCTACCGAACCGGTTGGTGCCGAGCAGCCGCCCCATCTCGAGTCTTCTGCGTTGGCCTTGCTCATCTACACCAGTGGCACGACGGGGATTCCGAAGGGAGTGATGCTCGATCACGCCAACATCGATGCGATGGCCGATATGGGACGGCTGGCGCTGCAGGTCGGCCAAGCAGATCGGTGCCTGCTGATCCTGCCGCTGTTTCACGTCAACGGCATCGTGGTCAGCGTCCTGATACCGCTGCTCGCCGGTGGCAGTGTCGTCATTGCCGACCGCTTCGATCCCGCGACCTTCTTCGACACGATCGAGGACGAGCGACCCACCTTCTTCAGCGCGGTGCCGACGATCTACACCATGCTCGCGGCGTTGCCGGCCGAGGTCGTACCCGACACGTCGTCGGTGCGGTTCGCGGTCTGCGGTGCAGCACCCGCACCCGCGGAGCTACTGACTCGATTCGAGTCACGATACGGATTTCCGTTGATCGAGGGGTACGGGCTGTCGGAGGGAACGTGCGCCTCCACCATCAACCCCGTCGCAGGTCCGCGACGTGCCGGAACCGTAGGAATTGCGTTCCCGGGTCAGCAGATTCGAATCATCGACGAGAGCGGTGTGGAGGTGGCCACGGGTGTCGATGGTGAGGTCACCATCGCTGGCCCCAACGTCATGCGCGGATATCTCGGACGGCCCGACGAAACCGCGCGCGTGATCGTCGACGGTTGGCTGCACACCGGCGACATCGGTCACCTCGACGCCGACGGCTACCTGACGCTGGTCGGGCGATCCAAAGACATGATCATTCGCGGTGGGGAGAACATCTACCCCAAGGAAATCGAGGACGTGTTGAGCAGCGACGCCAGCGTCCTGGAAGTCGCCGTGATCGGCGTACCCGACGAAAAATGGGGCGAGGTGGTGGCCGCCTACGTGCAACCACGCTCCGGCCTGACCGTCGATCCTCAAGCACTGCACGCGCTTTGCGCGCGCAAGCTCGCCGGCTACAAGCGCCCCACCTCCATCACCGTCGTAGACGCCATTCCCAAGAACGCCGTCGGCAAGACCGACAAGGCTCCGCTACGTGCTGCCCACTCGAAAGGACGCCCCTGATGTCTTCCCTGCACGACCCGTTGAGATTGCCCTGCGGCCAGGTGCTGCCCAATCGGATCATGAAGGCCGCGTTGAGCGAAGGGCTCGCCGACAAGCAGAACTCACCCGACGTCAGACTCGAGCGGCTGTATACGAGCTGGAGCCAAGGTGGGTACGGTCTGATCGTCACCGGCAATGTGATGGTTGATCGTACGCAGCTAGGTGAGCCGGGCAATGTCGTCATCGAAGACGAGAGCAACCTGGATGCGCTCTCGCGCTGGGCCAAGACCACCAAAGACGCCGGCGTTCCGATCTGGGTGCAGCTCAATCATCCTGGACGCCAGTCGAACCCACTCGCGCTCGGACACACGCCGGTGGCGCCCAGCCCGGTGGCGTTGAACATGCCTGGCGCGCCCACGCCACGCGAGCTGACATCTGCAGAGATAGAAGACATCATCGAGCGTTTCGCCGCCTCGGCGAAAGTCTGCGAGACGGCGGGCTTCGACGGTGTCCAGATTCACGGTGCGCACGGATACTTGGTCGCACAGTTCCTCTCGCCGTTGTCGAACCAGCGCGACGACGAATGGGGAGGTGACCCCGAGCGGCGGATGCGTTTCGTGATCGAGGTCGTGCGCCGTATCCGCGCACGAGTGTCGCCGGGATTCGCGGTAGGCATCAAGCTCAACTCGGCCGATTTCCAGCGCGGCGGGTTCACCGAAGATGAATCTCGTTCCGTGGTAGCGGCATTGGCCCGCGAGGGCATCGACCTGATCGAAGTCAGCGGTGGCAGCTACGAACAGCCCGCGATGATGGGCAAGGCCGCCGACAGCACCCGAGCGCGCGAGGCCTACTTCTTGGAGTACGCCCGCACGGTGCGCAATGTGGCCGGCGACATTCCGCTGGCGGTCACGGGCGGGTTCCGTTCTCGCGCCGCGATGCAGGAGGCAGTCAACACCGGTGAGTGCGACGTCATCGGTCTGGGCCGCCCCACCGCGACCAGTACCGACGCCGCTGAGGTGATCTTGGCCGGCCGCGCCGATACTCTCAAGTCACACCAGGTTCGTGCCGGAATGCGCGGCATCCTTGGCAGGTTCGTCGACCTCAAATCGCTCGACGGCTTTCTAGAAATTTCGTGGCACGCCGACCAACTGCATCGAGTAAGTGCCGGCCTCAAGCCCGACCTCAATCGCGGCCGCATCGCGACCCTGATCGCGATGCTGCGCCGCAACGGCACCGCGTCCTTCGGGCGCAGACGGGGTCTTTGACATGACGCGCTATTCGCTGTCGGACAAGGTCGTCCTCGTTACCGGAGCTGGCCGCGGGCTGGGCGCGGCCACCGCCACGGCGCTAGCCCGGCGCGGGGCGTGCGTGGTGATTGCAGATATCGATCTGTCTGCCGCGCAATCGGTTGCGGCGACCCTCCCGACCGGCCACGGTCTTGCGCTGCACTGCGATGTCACCGACCTCGCCTCGGTCCAGGATGCCGTGCGCCAGACCCGTGAGCAGTTCGGACGTATCGATGTCGTGATCGCTAACGCCGGGGTGCTTGGCCGCGGTGGCACAATGCGCGCTCTGCGCCCCGATCAGGTGGCTGGTGTTCTGTCGGTGAATGTGGACGGCGTCGTCAATACGGTGTCAGCCACACTGGATTCGGTGATCGAAAACCGCGGACAGATCGTCGTAGTGTCGTCGGTGTTTGCCTACATCAACGGTGCGGGTGCAATCCCGTATGCGATGAGCAAGGCCGCCGTCGAGCAACTCGGCCGGGGCCTTGGCGTCGAATTGGCCAGCCACGGCGCGTCGGCGATGACGGCGTACTTCTCGCTCATCGAGACCGACATGATCCGTCACGGCGTAGACCAAGATCCCCACTTACTCGCGCTGCTCTCGGCGACACCCAAGTTCTTCCTCAAGCGAATTCAGCCGCAGACTGCGGCCGCTGCGATCGTCGATGGGCTGGAGCGCCGGAAACGCTCCATTGCTATCCCCGGACGCTGGCGGCCATTCGCTGCGCTGCGGGGTGTGTTCGGACCTACGCTCGACGCCAAGTCCGCCCGCGATGCGAAGCTTCAGCGCGCCCTGATCCAACTTGAGAACCGATAGCCCGAAGGACTGCGGCGCGCTGTAGCCGACCCGGCCGCGTCTACGAAACACGTTGTCCATCAGAGTGTTCAGCGCCTTGATCCAACAGTCCCGATGACCAACACTATTGGAACGAAGGAGCCAGTGTGCGTTTCCGGATTGAACAGACATCTGCTGCATCGCCGCAGCAGCTGTACGACGTGATGCTGGATGTCGAGCGGTGGCCGGACTGGATGGGCGGTGTCCGGAGGGCGGGGTGGCAGAAGCGGGGCGCTCCCGGCACCGGAGTCGGCGGAGTGAGACGATTCGGTGCTAGGGCGCTCCCGGTCTCGGCGGTGTGCGGGCGCAGCCCCCACTGGTACAGGTCTTCACAGCTTTTGCCGCGTTCGCCTATGCGGGTGAGGACGCCGTTGTTGGCGAGGTTGAACAGTGCCTCGGCTTGCTCGGCGGTCAGCCCGCCCGTGTTCAGGATGTTCATGGGGTAACGGTAGGCAGCGGGTACGACAGCACACCGCTGCTCCGCCGCGGGGTCGCGTTCCCGCAAAAGCAGCCCATCCGAAACGGGCTGCTGAATGTCTCTCGGCGACTTGTCGTCCTCGCGACGGCATGTGACGTATCGACGACCGCCAAGCACGACCAACCACGCATGCCCTGAACTGGACTTTTGCAACGAAGATTAACAAGCCTCCGCGACACGCCCGAGTTCCGTCAAAGTAGCCAGGCGTGTCTTGTCAATTTTCGCTGCATCTCGACAGCGGCGGCTGTCGATATGCAGCGAGGTTTGACAACCGGTGCGGATTGTTTAACAACGGGTGTCTGAGACTCTGAGAGCGCGAAAGACGCGTATCTCGAACGGAAGTCGCCATGCAACGAATGTTGACAACGGCGTGAGACACGCCGATGGTCTGTCAGAGTAGCTCCAGTCGGTGTTCGCGGACGTGTCGGTGCGAGGCATCGGTTAGGCGTGCGAGCCGATTGGAGATGGTCCCTTTGGAGGCGGCCGCTGCGGTCACACAGGTCCACTAGGATCATTGAACCATCGCTGATGCGTTGCAGCCGAACAGCATCCAGTGGAGTTACAGCTCTTGGATGGGTCGTCCATCGTCGCGGATCGTGCAGTGCGCCAATTACCCGGCGATGAGCTGGTCCACCAGCCAGATCCTCGGCTGCTTCTGGCATCTCCTGCAAGCTCGAAGTCGGGATAGCGGAGTTCCTGAAAGGACGCAATCGCTGATCGGTTACGGGAAATGGCGACATGAGGTCAGCAGAATGTCGGGATATCGTGAACGACGCACGAGGTTTTCGGCGGTTCTGGTCAGTTCAGTGAGGGCGGCGTCCACGTCGACGTGGTGAAGCCGCCCATGGCTTTTCACGATTTCACCGCCGACGATGACGGTGTCGATGTTGCTGGTGTCCATGTGGTGGACCACTGCACCGGTCGCGTGCGACATCGGGACGGTGTTGAGCGTGCGGGCGTTGAGCACGATGATGTCTGCGATCTTGCCGGGCGTGAGGGATCCGATGAGATGGTCGAGGTGTGCCGCTTGCGCGCCGCGCAGTGTCGCCATCCGAAGGATGTCGCGAGTTGTGACCGGTTTTGCGTTTTCGGGCGGGTCCTTCCGGGCGGATTCGTGGATCACGTTGCGTTGCGACTGGAACGCGGCCCGCATTTGGGAGAACATGTCGACCGGTCCCAAGCTGGCGCCGTCGGTGCTCAAGCCGGCGGGGATGTTGTAGTCGATCGCCGACTGTATTGCGGGGGCTCCCATGCCGAGGGCGTGCTCGACGAAGCAGGACAGCGACACCTTGCCGCCGGTGCGCGCGATGGCTTGCCAGGTCGAGTCCTGCAGACCGAGGCAATGGATATAAGTGTTGCGTGGGCCCAACAGTCCTTCACCCTCGAGTTCTTCGAGTGCACGACCGAACCATTCGTTGTTGATGTGTGCGAATACGGGCAGATCGAGTTCTCGGGCGACTCGAAAGTCCGTGGCATCGGCTAGGTAGCCCAGCGCCAAACTCACGCGCGCGCCGGTGTCAGCGGGGCCCGTCGTCTCGGCCAGTCGTCGAATATCGTTGGGGTAGTTGTACGTCGGCGCCGCATCGTGGCCCATAACCGGGGTGAGACTGAAAACGCAACGAATGCCCGAACGCCGGATGGCGTCGAGCGCGGCGTCGGTGTGCGCAGGGGTGTAGGAGCACTGCGATGTGTCAACGACCGTCGTCGTTCCGGCGGAGAGGTTCTGAAGGGCGCCCACAAACTCACTCCAATACACATCCTCGGGCGTGTAGTGGTGAAAGATCGCGTCGCGTCCTGTCCTCGACTGGGCGAAATAGTCGTCGGCCAGCGCATCAGACCAGTAGCCTCGCAGCGCAGTCTGAAACATGTGCAGGTGAGAATTGACGAAACCCGGCAACACGATTTTGTCAGTGCAATCCAGCACGTGAGCGTCGGCGGTGAGATCGACCCCGATGCGGCTGATCACGCCATCCTCGATGAGCACATCGCCACGCGCGAAGTCACCGATGTCGTCGTCCATCGTCAGCACAATCGCGTTGCGCAGTAGGGTGCGAGTCATGGCTGCGATTCCTCCGGCGTCGCCGGGGCGACGATCCGCACCGGCGGGGCGAGCCTGGTGATGGCTGAGCTGGTCTGTGTGAGCATGTCGCGGGTGGCAATGCTTGCGATGTAGCCGTCGGGCCGGATGAGCAGGAGAGTGTCGGCGTCCAGGCCGTAGATTTTCTTGAATGTTGCAGCCGGGTCGAGCAATAGCTTCTCGGTGAGGGCGGTGTCAGTGCCGATGGTGACCCGCCGGAGCGGGGCGCCGGTGGTGGGCCACGACAGCTGCTCAAGTTCGCGCGCCGCCTGTTCGCCGTACGCCAGCGCAGTGAAATGCGTTCCCCGATAGACATCGAACAGTCGCACCGGCTTACCGTCTCCGTCACGCAGCACCGCATCGGGGGCGCGGTCACCCGCTTGCAGCGTCGCGGTGCGTTCGTCTGTGGCTGCGGTGAGCGGGCCGCCACGGTAGCTCAGCGACAGCTGCTGTTCGTCCTCGCCCCGCCGAATGCTGGAGGGGTCCATTTTTCCCAGCCCGCTGTACTTCTCGGTGGACAGGCCGAGTACCCCCGCCGCGATGGGTTGGCGTTCTGTCTCGTAGGTGTCGAGCAGTTCAGGTGGGGCACCGGCGAGAACCTGGCCGAGTTTCCAGCCGAGGTTGTAGGCGTCCTGGATGCCGGTGTTCAGCCCTTGGGCGCCTGCGGGGGGATGCACGTGTGCGGCATCGCCTGCGATGAAAACCCGCCCGCGCCGGTAGCTCTCTGCCAGCCGAA
>DASRJA010000198.1:0-2666 GCA_035649695.1 Mycobacterium sp.
ACGAGATCGAGGCCCTCAAGGGCATCGGGATGAGCCCGACCGAGGCGTTGGGGGCCGCATCGTGGACCGCTCGTGAGTGGCTTGGGCGCCCTGGCCTGGAGCACGCCGCTTCGGCCGATCTCGTGTGCTATGCCGACGACCCCCGTTCGGGCGTCGAGGTGCTCAACCACCCGGCGCGAATTATCTTGCGCGGCCGCATTTTCTAGCGCGAGCATACGCAAAGTGCCCCAAATCCTCGGCGTGTCGGGGACTTTTGCGTTCCCCAGCTGACGCGTGGGCCCAGCTCGCACAATGAAGGCTTCAGCCGTATTGGCTGAAGCCCCAATCGAGTAGGCCGATTGCCTGGCCGTACATGTCATCGTTGCCGTACATCTGCACGACCACCAGGCTGTGGCCGTTGCGCTGTGCGGCGCCGACAAACGTGTGCTGGGCCAGATCGGTGTAGCCCGTCTTGCCAACGAGGGTGCCGGGATAGCGCGCCAGCAGCTCGTTCTGATTGACGATCTTCTTCGGACCGTCGTCAGTGGGGAACAGCGACGACGGCTGGCGCACGATCGCGGCGAAGGCCGGATAGTGCAGCGCGGCACGGTAGATCATCGCCAGATCGAACGGCGTCGTCACCGACTCCATCCCCGGACCGTCCAGCCCCGACGGCGACGAGGCGTGGGTGTTGCGTACACCCAACGCGGCCGCCTTGGCGTTCATTCTCGCGACGGCGGCCTGATAACCGCCGAGTCCCTCGGCCAGGGTATTGGCGGCGTCGTTGCCCGACACCAGCATCAGCCCGTCGAGCAGCTGACGCACCGTGTAGGCCCGACCCTCCTTGACTCCCACACACGAACACTCCACGTCCGTGTTGGCGGGTTTCGCGGCGATCACCGCATTGAGCGGAAGTTGATCCAGCACCACCATCGCCAACAGCGCCTTAATTGTGCTCGCCGGTGCATGCGGCTCATATGGGTTGCGCGAAGCCAGGATTCGTCCGGTATCCAGGTCGGCCAGCAGCCATGCCTGGGCCGGGCCCTGCGGCAGATCCACCGCGCCCGCGGGTTGAACGCCAGACTCGGCCGACACCGGGGGAGCGACCATCACGGCCGCGGACAACGCGATGGTCAACGCGGCCAACAACTTTCGCACGTGCGCCGAGAGTACTCAGCGCATTCGCCGACGAGGTCTCGGATGCGTTGCGATTGCGCAACTTAGAGTGAGCCGACGCTGGCCGTCGAGTCCTGCGCGAAGCCCCAGTCAAGCAGCCCGGCTGCCTGATCCCAGTACGTCGGGCCGCCCTCTTTGATCAGCCCGTACATCATCGCGATCACCAGTCGACGTCCGCCTCGGTCAGCGGCAGCGACGAACGTCTTCTTGGCGGCATCGGTGAAACCGGTCTTGCCGCCGATGGTGCCGGGGTAGCGGTGCAGCAACTCGTCCTCATTGACCAGGGGCTTCTCGCCCGTATCGGACGGGAACATGGCCACGGGCTGCGAAGTGATCTGGGCGAATGTCGGATTGGCCATCGCGGCGCGGAAGATGATCGCCAGGTCGCGGGGCGTGGTGAACCCCGGGCCGTCCGGCCCGTCCAGCCCCGATGGCGTCGACGCGTGTGTGTTCATCGCCCCGATCGCGGCCGCTTTGGCGTTCATCTTCGCCACCGCGGTGCCGTAGCCGCCGATCATGTCGGCCAGCGCGTTGGCCGCGTCGTTACCCGACACCAGCAGCACGGCGTCCAGCAGCTGGCGCGCCGTGTACGTGCGGCCCGGTTTGATGCCCGCGCAGTTGCACTCGACATGTGTGTCAGCCTCGGTACCGACGACAGTCGCGTCCAGGTTGGGTAGCTCGTCGAGCGCGGTGAGCGCCAGCAGCGTCTTGATCGTGCTGGCCGGCGGATGCGCGACGTCCATGTCGCGGCCGGCGAGCACCTGGCCGGTGTCCATGTCGGCGACGATCCACGCAGGAGCGGGGCCATCGGGGATCGGCACGCTGCCGACCGGTTGGATGTCCGGCTCGGCCGTCGCGACCGGCGTCAGGGACAGAAGGACAAGACTGAGACAAGCGCCAATTACAGCGACGAACCTCCCCATGGAACAGGCAGCCTAACCCTCGCGGCTGAAAGCGCTCCAATCGTGTTCAATCAACGCATGTTGAGCCTGGAGGAGATTTCGGACCGGTTCGAGATTCAGCAGCTGCTGATCGACTACTCGACGGCGATCGATAACCGACGATTCGACGACCTCGACCGCGTGTTCACCCCAGACGCCTACATCGACTACCGGGCCATGGGCGGCATCGACGGGCGTTTTCCAGAGGTGAAGGCATGGTTGGCGCAGGTGCTGCCGAACTTCCCGGCCTACGCCCACATGCTGGGCAACTTCGACGTCCGTGTTGACGGCGATACCGCGTCATCCCGGACCATCTGCTTCAACCCGATGGTGCTCGGCGGTGAGCAGAATCAGATCTTGTACTGCGGGTTGTGGTACGACGACGAATTCATTCGCACGCCCGAGGGCTGGCGCATGAATCGTCGCGTCGAAACCAAGTGCTTCGACAAGGTGGTGTGATTCAGGCCGCCCGCTGACCAACGAACAAGTAGCGCGGGATCGGCTTGTCGTCGATCCGGCTCTGCCCGACCTGCAGGCCCGAATTCTCAAGGGCTGCAGCGATTTCGGCGA
>DASRJA010000199.1:0-2031 GCA_035649695.1 Mycobacterium sp.
CACCGCCGCCGCCGCCGCCGCCGCCGCCACCACCACCGCCACCGCCGAATACGGCGCCGGTTGTGAATGCGGGACCGGATGAGACCGCGCTGACAGGTCTCCTGTATACGCTGAGCTGGAGCTTCAGCGATGGGACGCCGAATGGACCGTGGACGTACACGATCAACTGGGGCGATGGCTCAACATCGACCGGGACCGTCTCGGGGCAGGGCTCGTTCAGTACGGGCCACACCTATGTGACGATCCTGCCGCGGACGTACACGATTACGGTGACCGTACGTGATGCGGCCGGGCTGTCCGGGTCCGACACGAAGGTCGTCTCGGTGCTGTTGCCGTAGGGCTCAATGCGCTCTCGCATTCTCCTGTTGCTGCTGGTCGTCGGCGCGGCGTGCGAACGGGCGGAACCGCCCCTCGCACCCGCGCCGGTCCCTCCGTCAGTGACGCCAGGTGCGCTGCCGAATGAACCGGTTGGGTTCCAGACATTAAGCGACCAGTCGTGGAGTTGTCCGTCGCCGTTTGCGGAGACGATTGCCTGCAATGGGTGGGGTTACGCACCGCGATCGAGCACTAAGCCTGATGACGTCATCGCCGACGCCACGGCGCCCGTCTCTGCAGGCGACGTGTTGCGGATTGTGTTCACCCCGGACATGGGCAGCAACATGGAGCCCAGCGTCCACTCGCTCGGTCTTCCGTCTGTCAGAACGATCTACACGGCGTGGGCGATCAGACTCTCCCCGAATTGGGACGACAGCCCCTGGGCGGCGGGCGCCATGACCGCGCTGTTCGCGGACGGGCCGGACCAGATCTATACCGCGCTCTTTCATCCCTGTGCCTGGCCCGAGGTGTGTGGTCCCGAGGCGTATGGCCCGCCGTACAAGATCGGCGCGAGCACGGAGTGGGCGCTCGAAGAGCAGCAGGTCCGCTACCCCAATGTGACGACGACGTGGATCAACCCCGGTGAATGGCACCTCGTCGAGTTCTACTACCAGTGGTCGACGTCGGCGCTCGCTGCTGATGGGATCATCCGGTGGTGGGTCGACGGGACGCTCAACGGTGACTACAGCAACGTGCACTACCCGGCGGGCAGCTTCGTCGAGCTGCAGTTCGCTCCGACGCTGCAGGACGCACCGCCCGCCGAGCAATACATGTACATCGATCACACGCGAGTCAGCGTGCCCTGAGTCCCGGTGGCTGTGACGTCGCACCGGTGCTCACGATGTCGGTAGCCAACTAGCCACAGAGGCACCTCATGCGGCGGCGAACGGGGTTGTCCAGAATAGTGGTGGCGGGCCTGCTCGCCGCAGCCTGCAGTGATGTACTCACCCCGGGGCGTGAGCCTATCGGGCCCGGGGGGCCGCTGTTTGATGTTGCGGCGACCCCCACCCAGCAAAACGGCATGCTGGGACAGAGCGGCACGTCGCTGGGGATCGCGTTCCCTGCCAACCCGCACGTCGGCGACGCGATCGTCGCGACGTTCTTCTGGTACGGCCCTGCAGGGATCGTCAACTCCGTGACGGATCGACTGGCCGACGGCACGTCGGTCGGTAACGTGTATCGCCTAGCCACATCGTTCACTGCCGGTCCCGTCTCGATGGCGACGTACGTCGCCACCAACGCCCAGAACTTCCCGGATCCAAATCCCGATGGGACCAAGCGCGTGGTGGTCGAGGCGCATCTGTCGAGTTCGGTCCCGCAAGGTGGCGTCATCGTCTCAGCCTACACGGGCGTGCAGGCCGATCCGTTGCAAGCGGTGGGCGCTATCAGCTCGAATTCAGGCTCGGGCACGTCAGCTACCGATGCCGCGCCAGGACCGATTACGGTCGCGCCTGGTTCGCTGGTTTATGGCGTGACTGTGGCGGACGCGTTCGTGGGCCTTGGCCGGCCTCCGGCTCCGTTCGCGCCGGTCTTCCAGGCCTCCGACGACTCGCTGCCGATGAAGGCCGATGCGGAAGCTGCGGTACTGGCCAGCGGCGGCGCGGTCGAGCCGCGTTGGAATTGGGGGTTCAGCTCGGGCTCACCGAAAACGTGGTT
>DASRJA010000200.1:0-7183 GCA_035649695.1 Mycobacterium sp.
TCCTGGCTGCTAGGCAAATCCACTGAAAGCCCGGCACGCAGGCGGGTCCGCATTCAGGTCATCCTGACGGTGTTGATCCTGGCCACAAACATGCTCGGCATCGGCATAGCCATACTGCTGGTCACCGTCGTGTTCCCGGTCCCGAGCATCTTCAGTGACGCACCTTTGTGGATCGCTCTGGCAGTGTCCCCCGCCTATACGGCTCTCGCGTTGGCGGTGGGGACGTTCTGGATCACTCGACGCACGGTCAACACGATGCGATGGGCGATCGAGGAGCAGGCGCCGACGCGGCAGGACCAGCTCAACACCTTTCTTGCCCCGTGGCGGGTGGCGAAGGCCGTCCTGATCCTGTGGGGAGTTGGGGCCGCGCTGTTGACGACGCTGTACGGGTTGCAGGATGTCGCATTCATTCCGCGATTCCTGTTCTCTGTCGGCTTCAGCGGAGTCGTCGTCGCGACGGCGTGCTACTTGCTAACGGAATTCGCACTGCGCCCAGTGGCTGCACAGGCGTTGGAAGCGGGCCCGCCGCCGCGCCGGCTGAGCGGGGGAATCATGGGCCGGACCATGACGGTCTGGCTCTTGGGATCGGGTGTGCCGGTCGTCGGCATCTTGCTGACCGGGGTTTTCGCGCTCTCCCTGCAGAACCTGACCGAAGCTCAATTCGCTTTCGCGGTAATGATTTTGGCGGTAATCGCACTGTTCTTCGGTTTCGTTCTGATGTGGATCCTGTCATGGCTCACCGCAACGCCAGTGCGGGTGGTGCGAGCCGCGCTCAAGCACGTCGAACAGGGCGATCTCGACTGCAATGTGGTGGTATTCGATGGCACCGAACTCGGCGAGTTGCAGCGCGGGTTCAACTCGATGGTGGACGGCCTGAAAGAACGAGAACGAGTGCGAGACCTGTTCGGCCGACACGTCGGACGTGAGGTGGCCGCGGCCGCGGAGCAACAGCGCCCCAAGCTGGGTGGCGAAGAACGCCACGTCGCAGTGATATTCGTCGACATCATCGGTTCGACCCAGCTGGTCACCGGCCGGCCGGCGACAGAAGTCGTTGACCTGCTGAACCGGTTCTTCGCAGTGATCGTCGAGGAGGTCGACCGCCATCACGGCTTCGTCAACAAGTTCGAGGGGGATGCGGCGCTGGCGGTGTTCGGTGCCCCGAACCGCCTCGACAATCCCGAGGACGAGGCGCTGGCGGCCGGCCGTGCCATTGCGCGGCGGATCCGCGACGAGGTGCCGGAGTGCGAAGCGGGAATCGGCGTGGCGTCAGGTGAGGCGGTCGCCGGAAATGTCGGTGCCAAGGAGCGTTTCGAGTACACCGTCATCGGAGAGCCGGTCAACGAGGCGGCCCGGCTGTGTGAATTGGCCAAGTCCACGTCCTCACACTTGCTGGCGTCATCGGAGACGGTGCAGAACGCCGGCGAAAACGAATGTGGCCATTGGACTTTCGGCGACACGGTGACGCTGCGTGGGCACGACGAGCCTACCCGGCTTGCCTTACCGGTATAGCGGCCTGATCAATCCCGTTGATAGCAAACGGTTGTGAATCTGTAATCGCTTGCACAGCCGGCACACATCGTCACCACAGTGCCAAACAATGTCCGCTCCTTAACGTCGTTTTGCGTGGCAAGCACTGCCGCATGGACGAGAAACGGAGTGAGGAAATGTCTTTCAAGACTGCAGTATCGGCATCGGCCCTGGCCGCCGGAATCGGGGCCGCTGGACTGTTCGGCCTCGGCCTCGGAACGGCCAGTGCAGATCCGTGGGGTTGCGACCGTCCGGGCACTCCGTCGTGCGGTGAACACCGCGACGACCGTGGCCCCGGCGACTGGCACGGTCGCGGCATCGACCAGGGCCGATTCGATCACCAGCCCTTCGACTGGATGGGCCAGCAGGTGTTCCCCGTTCCCGCGGGCAACGGCGCTGGCTGGGGCTTCTGGTTCCTCGGTCAGTGGATTCCGCTGTAGGTCAACATGATTCGAGGCGGGTCGCGCCCTGGTGACCCGCCTCGAAGAGGCTAGCTTGGTTCGGCAAATCCGTCGTCGGCGAGGATCTTTCGGCCAGTTGGGCCTGTGACATCGTGAATGAACTTCGTCGCAAGGTCGCCGTGATCTGAATCCTTCATCGGCGCAATCCATGACGTGATCGCATCGACGTCGGCTTCGGGAAGTGCGAACCATGCGACGTTATCCCCGGCGTTCAGCGCATCGGTCTTGAACACCAGGCCAGCGTCGGCTTTCCCACTCGTGAGGTCCTTCAGGACATCAATGCCCGTCGTATCGATGTTATGTGGTTGAAGCTGCACACCTGTGTGGTCCTGGAGCTGTCGGGTCGCCGAGCCACAGGCACCGGGTCCTCCACAGATTGCCAACCGCAGGCCTGGTCGGGCCAGGTCGGCGACCGAGCCAGGTTTGTCGTGGTCGCCAGGAGCCATGGCAATGACCAGACTGTTTGCCGCGATAGGCACCGGAGGTGCAGCAAGCAGGCCGGCGTTTGCGACGGCTGCCATATTGTCGTGGTCGCCGGATACGAACACGTCCGCGTCATTGCCGTCCGCCAGCTGCGCCGAGAGGTCCGAAGAGCCTGAGAAGATGAATTCCACTGACGTCCCAGGGTTTTCGGCCTCGAACTGCTTGCCGATCGCGGTCAGGCTCTCGATCATCGCCGACGACGCGAACACGGTGATGGACGTCGTTGGGTGCGGCTGCGACGTACAACCGCTCGCCGAGATCGCCAACAAAATCCCGGCCACCATCGTTTGCTTGAATCCGCCGCGCATCGCTAGCACCATACCTGCTCGCAACCAGTGAAGTAGCTTGCCGTCCACATGTCTATGTTGTGGAGATGCGCCGCATCTGCTGCGAATTAGCTTGCGTTATACCCGTAATCCGTCGCTTCACGGCACGCTGGAATACGTGAGCGATATCGGAGGCTTGGGCATGCGGCTGTCCGCGCGCATATCCGTCGCCCCGGTAAACGATTCCTTCAAGCGACTTCCCGCGCGCGATGTCACCTTCCGTCTGGGGCGTGTCTTGTTGATGGTCGAGGGCCTGGCAATCGGGGTGCTCGGCGGTGTCGCGCTGGCCTGGTCGATGGGGTACACCCACTTCAGCGAGGACGGCATACCGATGCTCGGTCTCAAGGTGACGCCGCCGCACGCGGGGCTTCTGCTGATTGTGGGGACGCTGGCCCTACTGGCCTGCCTTGGGCGACGGACCGCACTTATCTTCAGCGCACTCACAGCATTCGGTTGGGCAGCACTCACTATCGTCTGCGCGTTCAAGGTGGCACATCACACGCCCGGTGTGCTCGGGTTCGATCCGCGCGACGGACTTCTCTACTGCGCATTGTGCGCCTACAACCTGGTGACGTCGTTACTGCTGGCGGCGGCGCTGGTCAAGCACCACCGTCGAGCTAGCTGACGCCGTTGATCCCCGGATGTTGGCCGGGAGGAACTGTCGGTGCAGGAGGGGCGACGACTGGGGGTGTGAAGAGATTTCCTCCGGTCGGGTTGATGCTCTTCTCGGTCGGCGCCGGCGGTGCACTGCTGGGCGACGGCGGCGCCGTGGTCGTCGTCGTCGTTGTCGTCGTGGTGCGACAGGATCGCCTTTTCCCTACTGGCGAAACGCATGTCGCTCGCAAGGGCGAGCTCGCTGCCAACACCCGTCGCCCGCCCGCGGATTGAAGCGATGGAAACCACGGGTGCACGAGTTAACCGTGCAAACATGTCGGGAAGCGCTTGTAGGCCGGTGGGACCCGGAGGAAACTGCGACGACTCCTCGAGCCTCACCACAAAGTCGTAGTGCGTAAGGAAGAAGCCGTCCACGGCACTGTCAAAGACGACGACCTTGACCTGCTCGTCAGTCTCGATCGCTGTGATGATTTCATTGAGTTGCGGAATACTTTCTGGCCCAAAGATATTCAGCGGTGGCAGATCGAACGTAACTCTTCAGTACGCCGGTGATCGTCTCGTCAGTCGAATCTGCTTGGCGGTCGTTGCCTCGGTCATGGATCGCTCCTCGTGTACCTGGCACTCTGCTCGACGGCTGATAGGTAATTGAATGCCGGCTGGATTGCATTGTCCTGCGAGATCGCTGGGAATGTGCTGCGAAGCATGAGGACAGGAGCAGCTGCTCAGGTAGGTTCGAGCTGCCATGACCCCGACCCGGTATCGGACCGTCACCGTCGATGGCCTGAATTTGTTTTACCGCGAGGCCGGCCCATCCGATGCGCCGGCGGTCCTGCTGTTACACGGTTTCCCGTCGTCATCAAGGATGTGGCAGCCGCTTATCGACCGACTCGCCGACCGCTATCGAATGGTGGCTCCCGACTATCCGGGATTCGGACACAGCGATGCGCCGCCCGCCGATAGCTTCAGCTACACGTTCGACCGTATCGCCGATTACATCGAACGGTTCGCCGACGAAATAGGGCTTCAGAGCTACTCGCTCGTCGTCCAGGACTACGGTGGACCCGTCGGCATGCGACTCGCGCTGCGCCGTCCCGAACGGCTCAGCGCACTCGTCGTGCACAACGCGGTCTGCCATGAAGACGGCCTCGGACCGCTTTGGGAAACCCGGCGAGCATTCTGGGCCGACCGCGCCAGCCACGAACAGGCACTGCGGGAAAGCTTCTTCTCCCCCCAACGCAACTCGTCAGCGGCACGTCGGTAACAGTCCAGAACCCGACCGCTACGACCCCGACCTGTGGACCGACGAACTCGCGTTCCTCCACCAACCCGGCCAACGCGACATCCAGACCGACCTGTTCTACGACTACCGCACCAACGTCGCGAGCTACCCGATCTGGCAACAGTGGCTCCGCGACGCGCAGCCTCCGCTGTTGGTGGTGTGGGGTCGCTACGATCCCTCATTCCAAGTCGAGGAGGCCGAAGCGTACCGACGCGACGTGCCCGACGCAGAGGTTCATGTCATCGACGCCGGCCATTTCGCCCTCGATGAAGCCCCTGACCTCGTCGCCGATCTGACCCGGAATTTCCTTGACGCTTCAGAACGTCAGCACCAGCCCCCCGCGCACCCCGCCGGCTTCTAGGCACCTATGCGCGTCGGCTGCCTTCTCCGCGGGATCGACGTCAGCCACGTGCATCGAAACCCGCTGTTGCTCAACTAAATCGCGAAGCTGAGTGACACCCGATGCCACTGCACGAATTGAATCTTTCGTCGCGACGTGCTTCTCATGTCGTCGTCGACGCCCTGAATCGAGATCGCGACCATCGGAATACCATCGAACTAATCTGGTATCCAGCGGTACGCTCCACGCCCGGAAGCAGCCGATCTCGTGCCGCTGTCGAGATGCAGCGAAGATTGACCAGACTCACCGGCCCACTTTGACAAGTCTTCGGCGTGTCGGGGGAGCCTGTCAAAGTATGCGATCGCAGTTTCAGTTCCGACCGATTTGATTGTGGAGTCAGGTCCAGATCTTGGGCTTCGGCGGTGAGTAAGCCGCGCTGGCACGTCTGGATGGCCGACCTGCGATCAGTCGATCGAGACGATCAATGCGACGATCGCCGCGTACACGATGAGGCCGAGCACGGTGATCCAGAAATGGGGGTCCCGCTGGTGCGTTTCTGCGTCACGTCGCAGCGGAGGCAGCACCCGTAGCAGGATCGGCAATATGGAGACCGCGAGACCCACGGTGACCAGCACCGCGACCTCCAGACCGCCACCTTCGCGAATGGCTTCGAGCGAACCGAACAGTGTCGCGGTGAGCACGATCAGCATTAGCACCCGGACCCGCGGATCACTGGCCGATCTCCCCGGTGCGTCGGCGTCTTCGAAGAACCGGATTTGGAACAGAAGGACACCGGTGACGGCCGTCTCGATCGCGATCAGCGACTGGTAGTACTGGACAGGGACGTTCACGATCACCTCCGGGGGGCGAGCGATGTTTGATGAGTGCCCGCGAGGCTAACGCCTCGCCCGGGCGCTTCAATCGTCAGCCGCGCCACCACTTCGGCGATCATTGTCGACTCACTGATCTGGGCCACCACGTCAGCGGGCGCCACGGTCGCCGACCCCGTCAACCGGACCGCGGTCGCCGAGAGTGGCCCGATCCGTATCGTCTATCTGGGTTGTTGGGCCGGTGATACCAGTGAGTCGGGCCAGCACAATGAATCCGTCGTCGGTTCCGGGCCAATGCGCGCGTACGGCGTCGACGCCGGCGCGTCGGACGACGCTACGCAGGACGGCGGTGACGATGATGGCGTCGTCGGCGTAGCCGAGGATCGGGATGAAGTCAGGGATCAAATCGATCGGGAGCGCCAGGTAGGCCAGCAGCAGCCCCAGGCGGATCCGGATCCCGCGGGGCAGGGTCCTGTCCGCAGCGAGGCGGCGCACCAGCCGCAGCACGTCGGGCAGCACCCGCAGGGCTTCGCGCAGCAGCCCACCCCGCGGCCGCAGAATTGCTAGCGCAATCACCAGCGCTAACCAGGCCAGCATCAGCGCACTGCCGACGCCGATCACGAGATCCCACCACAACGAGCCCGTCATTGCTCCTCCACGATGCGCAGCTGCTGCGTCTTCACCGCAGCGGTCGGTTCGGGTGCGTCGGCATGCAGCGCGGCCTCTTCGAACGCGGCCAGCTCGGCTGCCGCATCCTCTACGGCCTCCCGGGCGGCCTGACCGCCGGGGGCACTGAAGTAGTCGCGGGCGGCGATCCTGGCCAGCCAGGTGCGGAAGCGATCCAGGTCGGCCTCGGACTCCTCCACCTCGGCGTAGGTGAGTCGGCCACGGGCGGTTTCCTCGGCCAGTTCGTGGCGCAGCGCGGGCAGCCGCTCCAGGACTTCGGCGTATTCGGCCTCGCGGGCCGTGTTGAGCTCCTCGATGACGGCGTGTTCCTCGGCGGGATCGGCAAAACTCATCCGCAGGATGCGGACGGTGCCGCCCTGATGGTGGATCCGGTCGGCTAGCCGCCGCACTTCGCGCACCACCTCGGCTCGGGCAGGCAGCAGGCACACCGATTGCTGCAGATACAAGGCGCCGAGCGAACGCAGCTTGCGCCACACCTGCACCCGCAGCGTGCCCGCCGCGCCCGCGGTTGACACGCTGATCACCAGCCAGCCCCGCCTGTGTGCATCGATCACATCGCCATGTTACACCCGTAACGTATCGCTGATACATTGGAGATCACGACCGAGGGAGGCACACCAGGTGGGCATCGCGAT
>DASRJA010000201.1:0-25828 GCA_035649695.1 Mycobacterium sp.
ATCGCCGGCAATACCGCGGGCCTGATCGACCCCGCCGGTGTCGAGGTCGTCCACATCGGCTCCGCCGCGCAGCTCAAAGATGCCGTGTCCAAACACGCGCCCGATGCGCATGTCCTTGTGATGGCCGCGGCGGTGGCCGACTTCCGTCCCGCGCAGGCGCAGCACAGCAAGATCAAGAAATCCAGCGACCCCAATGCCGCCGCACCGACCATCGAGCTGACCCGCACCGACGACGTGCTCGCCGGTGCTGTGCGGGCCCGTACGGACGGCCAATTGCCCAACATGCGGGCCATCGTCGGGTTCGCTGCGGAAACCGGCGATGCGAACGGCGACGTGCTATTCCACGCCCGTGCGAAATTGCGGCGCAAGGGCTGCGATTTGCTCGTGGTCAATGCCGTCGGTGAGAATCGGGCGTTCGAGGTCGACAACAACGACGGCTGGCTGCTTGCATCGGACGGAACCGAATCTGCACTGGAGCACGGTTCCAAAACTCTGATGGCCAGCCGTATTGTGGACGCGATCGTGGCCTTCCTGCACAGCAGCGGCGGGTAACGCCAACGCAGACATCACGCTGCATCTAAGGGTTGCGCGAGCGGGTGGCGCACGCTTGGGTGCACCGAGGCAGATATATAATTCGATTGACTAAGTTTTCGGAAAGGGATCGAACCGTGAGCGATGCTCGGCTGTTTACCAGTGAGTCGGTGACTGAGGGCCACCCCGACAAGATCTGTGACGCCATCAGCGACTCCGTGCTCGACGCGCTGCTCGCGGGCGACCCCAAGTCACGCGTTGCCGTGGAGACGCTGGTCACGACCGGCCAGGTGCACGTCGTCGGCGAGGTCACCACCTTGGCCAAGGAAGCCTTCGCCGATATCACCAACACAGTGCGCGCGCGCATCCTCGAGATCGGCTACGACTCTTCGGAGAAGGGCTTCGACGGCGAGACCTGCGGCGTGAACATCGGCATCGGCGCGCAATCGCCCGACATCGCGCAGGGCGTCGACACCGCCCATGAGACGCGGGTCGAGGGCGCGGGTGACCCGCTTGACCTGCA
Source organism: Mycobacterium sp. (assembly GCA_035649695.1). Lineage (GTDB taxonomy): Bacteria > Actinomycetota > Actinomycetes > Mycobacteriales > Mycobacteriaceae > Mycobacterium. Next base: position 1,055 of record DASRJA010000201.1, read on the forward strand.
GGGCGCCGGCGACCAGGGCCTGATGTTCGGCTATGCGATCAAGGACACCCCGGAGCTGATGCCGCTGCCGATCGCGCTGGCCCACCGCCTGTCGCGCCGGCTGACCGAGGTGCGCAAGAACGGCGTGCTGGGCTACCTGCGGCCCGACGGTAAGACGCAGGTCACTGTCCAGTACGACGGCACCACGCCGGTGCGCCTCGACACCGTCGTCCTCTCGACGCAGCATGCGGCGGGCATCGACCTCGACGCCACCCTGACCCCAGACATTCGCGAGAAGGTCGTCAACACCGTGCTGGCGGACCTCAACCACGACACGATGGACACATCCGACTTCCGGCTGCTGGTCAATCCGACCGGGAAGTTCGTGCTCGGCGGCCCGATGGGTGATGCCGGCCTGACCGGCCGCAAAATCATCGTCGACACCTATGGCGGATGGGCCCGCCACGGCGGCGGTGCGTTCTCCGGCAAGGATCCGTCCAAAGTGGACCGGTCGGCGGCGTACGCGATGCGCTGGGTGGCAAAGAACGTGGTCGCTGCTGGCCTGGCCGAGCGCATCGAGGTGCAGGTCGCCTACGCCATCGGCAAGGCGGCCCCGGTCGGGCTGTTCGTGGAGACGTTCGGAACCGAGACCGTGGACCCGGCCCGGATCGAGAAGGCCATCACGTCGGTCTTCGATCTGCGACCAGGCGCCATCGTCCGCGACCTGGACCTGCTGCGCCCGATCTACGCGCAGACCGCGGCGTACGGCCACTTCGGCCGCACCGACATCGAGCTGCCGTGGGAGCAGCTCAACAAGGTCGACGAGCTGAAAGCATCCGTCTGACGTTCCGACGCGCCGAAATCAGGTTCCGGTACGTTTCGCGACCCTTTCCTGTACTGGAGCCTGATTTCGCGGCGCGCACGTGCCACGGCTCAGCGCTGAACGTGTAGTCGTCGAGCGTCGCCGCAAACCGTCACCCGTGCTCTGGACGCAGTGCCCGCCGCGGACACCGATCTCGACGCGGCATAAGTCGTCGTAGCGATCGATCAAGACGGCTGATCCGAAATGTATTATCCGGCAATGGATCCGAGCCCCTTGAAGGTCCCGCATATCACATCGATGTGCTGAGCGAACGCGGGAACTCCGACAAGCGACTTGCTGCGTAACTCCTCGCCGCCGCCCTCCCGCGCCGTAGGGTTTGTATCGGAGGGGGCATGGTGCTTCGCAACCGGTGCGGCTGGCGTCGGGGCCGCGTTCAATCGGCCCGACGATGAACGCCGCGATATCGGCGGCCGCGATACCCACCCGCGATGCAACCGTCGGTGACGGCGTCCACGTCATGTGGACTCCGCCGTCCAGCGCGGGATATTCGATCGATGGCTGGGACGTGCGACGCCGCCGTGCCACCGAGCGCCCGAGAGTGCAATGCCGTCAACTCACGCCGTCGGAATTGGCGGTCCTACATCGAGACCTTAGGTTGCGACTGCCGTTCGGCGAACTGCGGATCCGCGAGGTGCCGTGCCCAGAACCCCGCCGCACTGCTCGCGCCGCGATCGGCACGGTGCCGCAACGGCGGTGCGCGGCATACGAGCTGCGGCTGACCACGCGGCACCGGGTCGTTCAGGTGCGCGCCGGTGTGCCGTCTGCGCTCGCGATCGCGCTGCGCGACGGTAAGGCCGTCGACTCCCGCCAGCTCGACGATCCATCGGGAATCCAGACGGCGCGGTTCGACAATCGTGACGTCGATCAGGTCGAGATTCACTGCGACCACCGGGCGACGTCGCTTGAAGTGTGTCTTGACGTGGCCGCGGACCCCGGTGCCGACGACGCCTCATGGGCCGGCGCCACCACGGTGGCCAAGAACTTGCAGCTGCCGCTGCGATCGGTCAACACCGCGGTGAGTTCCGCCGCGCAGGAAGACGCATTGGCGAAATCCAGGCTGCTGCCGGGAGAAGCGTTCGAGGCAGAGGCCTTTCGTGATGTCGCCGACCTGATGAACGCGGCGGCCGATACCGGTTTGCCGGTGTGGCAGAGCACCGTCACCCGTGACGAGGACGACGAACCCTTCATCGACGTCCGATCATGGCCCTACGCCATGGCTTTACTCGTGCATCCGGCGTGGCGGCGAATGCTCGCGTTCGCGGTGCTCGACCAGGCGGCCAACCTCACACCGGGACAGGTGTACGACTACCGGGTCACCGGCCGCTTCCGCAGACGCGATGTGGAAGAGGTCGTCCATGGCTTTCAAGCCGTGCCCCGCGGCACGATGCTGCCGACGACGTTTCTGCTCGGTGACATCGGTCTGAGCACCCCGGAGCCCACTACGGTCGAGCTCTTCCCGGAGCCGCCCGCCGACAGCCTGACTGCGATGGGCCGCAAAGGGATTCGCTTGACCGGCGATCCGTGTCTGACGATCTTGTTCTGCGCGCCGGTCAGTCGCGTCGTGCTCGACATCGATCCCTCGTCAACCTTCGAGTACACCGCGCAGACCACCGGCTTCCTGCCGGGACTGATCACGCACAGCTTCACCGGCTCGGTGCCGTCGAAGCCGCGGGTCACTCTCGAGTTCGCCGACCCCGTCGACACCGTCGAGCTCGCGGGACAGGGACGGCTCTTCGCGGTGCGCGACGTCACCTCGGCGCCCGGCACCTCGCCGGAGGACATCGTCGAGCGGCACGCCGTCGTGTACGGCGTGGTGTTCGCCGACACGCCTCCGCTGCCCGCGCCCGCCGTACTCGACACCGACAATCTGCAGCAGCCGGTGCTGCCAGGGCCCGCCTCGCCGCCGGCGGCGCTTGGATTCCAATTGGCATGGGACCCACCCGGAGTCGGCGTCCCGTCGATGCCGTGGCCCCCTAATGCGACCACTCCGCCGCCGTCCGAAGCCTTCGGCTACCAACTCGAACGGCGTGAGGTCGACACCGGCGGAGCATTTGGGCCGCTGGATCCGACCGCCGGTCCCGTGGCGGTCTTCGGTCTGCGGGGCACCGGTGGTGACCCACCGGCGCTTCGGCCAGGAATCGACTTGGAGACGGCGTTTCCCGAGTCCGGACCCGCCACATCACCCACCGGGACACGGATGACCTACGAGGACCCGCTTGCCAGGGCGCGTGCACCGTCTCCGCCGCCGGGCAGCAGGCACCAGTACCGGATTTACACCGTTGACGCGCTGGGCCGTCGATCCATCGACCCCACCGAGGGATCGATCGTGCGCCTGGAGAAACACCAGCCACCACCGCAGCCCGTCGGTCCGCCCACCCCGTCGCCGAACGACGTCGGCACCGGAGTGCGGGCCCGTGTGCTGCAGGCGCTCGACGCCGATCTCTCCACCGCCGACCGCGCCTTGCTGGGATCGAGCGACAACGCGGTCGTCATCGAGTGGGGATGGACGGACTACGAACGCGCGGCCGATCCACATGCGCGGGAGTTCCGCGTGTATTGGCAGCCACTCGCGCCGGACCTGGTGTACGGCAGGGTGACTGGTACCGCCGCATACACCGCCGGCCAGTACGAGATGGCCGCCGAGTTCGATCGGCCACTACCAGCCGACGCGTTACGCGGCCGGTATGTGAGCCTGCCTGACTTCCCGTTCATGGTCGCCGGCCACCCTGACGGCCAATCGTTCACCCTGCGAATCGCACCGAACGGGAACGAGCCGCAGCGGGTTCCCGCCGCTGCCGACATCATGTTCCGGCCCCGGCTCGACGGCAGCGAGTTGCGGCCACCTGCGTGGGCCGAGCGGTCCGCGGTGATTCCGATCGGTGCCGCCGACACCTACCAGTTCGTGTTCCGTGATCGTCTGACGCTCGATGCCGACCAACCGCGAGCCCGCGTCTGGGTGGGAGTGAGTGCCGCGGATGCGGAGTCCTATGTGGACGACGTACTGCCCGCAGCCGTGGCCCACGGCGGCCGCAATGGAAACGAAAGTGCCATCGTCGCAGCCGAAGCGGCCGCCCGGTATCTCGGGCGTCCCGAATTCACCGTCCCGCCACCGCTTCCCGTAGTCCCCGAGGAAGTCACCGATGAACCCGCGGGTGAAACAGTGACGATCCAGCTCGACCTGCCCTCGCTGCTGCCGTCGGTTCCCACAGGCAGCACGTACACCCTTGATCGGCTGAACCTCGACGAGGTGCTCGGCTGCATCGGAGTCAATCCCGACGACACGATACGGGCCGTCCTGCCCGACGGGTCATCGACGAGCTACGCCTTGGCCAACCCCACAGACCAACAACACATGATTGATCAAATCCGCACGGGTACACCGGCACTGGTGGAGAACCGGTTCCTGATGGACTTCGTAATGCGGTTCGCCACGGATCTCGAGACGATGTGGGCGCCCGCAAGCCTGACCTCGTTTCCCTTCGGTCCGGTCACAGACACGCTGCCGGCCAAGGCGGCGCGCTACCTGCACCGGATCCGGCTGGTCGACGCCGCGGGCCACATCTCGGCCGGAGGGGCGATCGCTCCGCAGGTCGTCAGAACGGCGTCGCTGCGCTCGCCCGCACCGCCGCAGCTCGAAGCGGAGTACCTCGATGACCAGCTCGTGGCGAGGATGCGGATCCGTGACACCGTCGATGTCTCATGGGTGCTGCTGTTCGTCAGCGACCAGGACGATGCCCGCGGAGTGTCCCAGCTTCTGCGGCTGCCCAACGCCCGCGACCGCCTTCCTGACGATGGGCTTCGCCTCCGATTGCCGCAGGGCAATCTGCTCGAACCCTCGGTTGTGCTGAATGCTCGAGGCGGCGAAGAGGATCCACCGGATCGGGTGCTGACCACGCCGCTGCCAGCGGATGCCGATCAGCAGGTAGCGCTGTGGGCCGTGACCGTGACCCGCGATGGCATTCCGTCACGGTGCACCGGTCCTCTGAGCGTGACCGCACCGCCCGCGGTCCTCCTCGCGCCTGCGGTGAGCGTGACCCGCGGCGGCGGAGTCGATGCTGTGCAGTGGTCCACCGTTGCGGCGCCCGCGTTGCTCGCGATCGAGGCCAGCCTCGACAACGGCGGCACATGGCGCCAGGTCAGCCCATGGCTTGCGGCCGGTGTTGCGTCCTACCGGGTGCCTGCGCCCGACGGCGAAGTCCGCTACCGCTCGACGGTCCGAGCCGACCGTGGCCGCCGTGCGACCGGAGTCGAGGCGGTGGTGGTGTGATGGTCAGCTTCCGCGCTCCCGTATCCGGTGGTGGATGGTCGTTCACCGCGGCCTCTCCGATCACCGTGCCCGTCGGCCTGAGGTACGCCGGGCTGCGCCTGCCCGTCCTGCGTGCGCTACGGACGACGCCCGCCGATCTGCGGGTGTCGGCAACCGGAATCCTGACCAAGGCCGTCACGGCCGATTCGCACCCGTCGACGGTCATCGAGATACAGGTCAACCCGTTCATGATTCGCGGTGTTGCACAGTTGATTCCGTTCGGCATACCGACGATCTATTTGGTGCTCGAGCCCGGTGCGCCCGCGCCGGTGTTCGAGGATGGCGACTCCGCTGCGGCCGGAGACGTGCTGGCATCGGTCACCGGGGTGGGCCTGATGATGGTCGGGCAGGACCGCATCGCGCGAGACGCTGCGCTGTGGGCGCGGCTGATCTTTGATGCCATCACATCGGCGGGCGACGATCCCGTCGACTGGTCGGACTTCGCCGCCGCGGTGGCCGACCAGACGGATGACCCGCCGGTGTTGCTGCTGGATCACACCGGCGGATTGGTGACGGGAGGGACGGTTCGACTCAGCGCCGGATCGGCCTCGGCGACTGTGGAGATGACCGACGCCGACGGCGGCGACCTGCAACGCGCGGTGGCGCGCATCCGTGCGGCCAACCCATCGGCGATGCCGTTCTCTTCGGTGTTCTCGCGCGGCAGTCCAGCACGGGTCGGCTCGGTGTCGGATTCCGACAACGACTTCGAGCTCACGGTGCTGGAGGATGCCGAAGGTGCCGCGACGGCCATTGAGGTGACGCCCGCGGGCAGACACGTTATGTACACCGACCTCAGAACGTGGTTCGCGCCGCAATACGCCAACGCGACATTGCCCGCGCACTTTGCGCCGCTGCAGGACTACTCACGGACCAACCGGCTGCACCCGTTCGTCAACGGGCCGGAGTATTACGCGGATCTGCTGGAAAAAGTGCAGGAAGCCGCGGAGATGGCCCGTACCCTGCCTGCCTTTTGCGGGTTGCATCTGGTCGGCGGGTGGCAGACCTTTCCGGATGCAGATCTGGCGCGCCGGTCCGACAGTCAGACGGCCACCGAGAAACCGGTCACCCTGGAAGAGGCTGTCACGCTGCTGGGAAATCGCGGCGGTTCCAGTCGGATTCTGTCGCCGAAATTCTTTCAGTTCGAGCAGGGTTCGCAGGGCGAAGCCAACGTCATCCTCTTTATCACCGTCATCGCTTACGGCGCGTTGTCCGCGGGTGTCCTCAACTTGATGCGCTCCGACATCATCGGCGCCGGGATTCTGGTGGTGGTGTTCCTCGGCAACGGGCTGTTGATTTCATGGCTGATCGACCAGAACGGCGATCCGATCGAACTGAACAAAGACGCGGTCGAAGTGCTCGGTGCAGTGCAGAACTGCGAAAGCGTCTACGGTCCGCATCCGGCGGTGTACGAGGACAACCCGTTGAGCCCGCCGCTGACCGGCTCGTATCTGAACCAGATCGTGGATGCGCAGCGACATTTCGGCTTCTATCACCAGAAGTTCGGTGTGGTCCGCGCCGGCCCCGCGCTCTACGGCTACTGCGGCGGAATCGACATCAACCCGAACCGGCTCGATGACCATCGGCATGTCGCCTATGGGCCGTATCACGACATCCACGCTCGAGTCGAGGGCCCGGCGGCGCGCGACGTGGAGTTGTCATTCGAGCAGCGTTGGGGCCGCGACGGGCCCGCCAACAGCCAGCCTGCATTCTTCGCCCCCGGCGCAAGCGAACTCGGTACGCCCGGCAGCGACGCCGTTCAGGTGGCCCGGACGTACTTTCGACCCGCCGATTCCAGCCGGGAACTGGCGTGGGCTCCGAACGGCGATCGCACCATCGCCGACACGCTCGAGCGCGCGATCGATGCGGCGCGCGAGTACATCTACATCGAGGAGCAGTACTTCACCCCGGCGCCGGCGTTCCGGCAACTGCTAGTCGACAAGGTCGCGTCGCGGTCCGTCAAGGCACTCATCGTCACGCTGCCCGTTATCGGAGACCAACCCTTCGGCGAGATGGTTCGCTCCGGTCTGATCACGGCGTTGCGCGCGGCCGACGGCGGCGCCGGAATCGTCAAGATCGGTTACCCGCGCCGCCATTACACGGTGCCCAACAACACCTTGCGCACGTCGTCTGGCCGCCTGGTGCTGATGGCTGATCTCAATGTCGGCGCTCAGACGATCGCGCTCGGGCCCCCGTCCCGCATTCCGGTCCCGCCTTTCTGGCTCGCCGTCGACGGCGAGTACATGTACGTGGTCGACGAGTCGATCGCGCCCAACCCGGATCCGGACAACATGCTGGTTTTCGAGGTCGTTCGCGACGCCGAAACCAGGCTCATCCGAGGTGGCGTTACACCCGCGGGCGCACGCGCACGTGCGCACAACGCATTCGCGGCCGCCACAGTCGTCTCCCACTCGAGCATCTACGTGCACGCCAAATCGATCCTCGTCGACGACGTGTTCGTGGGCATCGGATCGGCAAACATCAACCGCCGCGGCCATTACCACGACGGCGAGATGACGCTGTACGGCGTACCGCAGCGGCTGAAGGCTGATCCGGCCAATCCTGTTGCGGCACTGCGCCGCCGCCTGTGGGCGGAAATGCTCGACATCCCACGCGAGATTGCCGACCCGTTGCTGGCGGACCCACTCGCCGCCGCCGCCTTGTTCGACCGCTCGCCGCTGGCGGGTAATCGCTACGCCGACATCGAGGCGTATCCGACGCACCTGATGCAGGATGTCACCGGTGGCGACGGGCTTTTCCTCACACTTCTCACGACGATCGCAGGCACAGCGGTGTTGTCGACCAGTGTGCAGGACATCTACGACGGGATCGTCGATCCGACGAGCGCGCTGGAGTTCGACTGATGGCCCCGCAACGAACGACCCTGTTCACCCTGTTCGGCGATCCCGCAGAACGGTGGCCGTCAGATCACGTCCGGGAGTTCAGCGGAACGGGTGATCCCGGCGACCCCGCCGCCTGGCTGGGGCGACTGAACAACGCTGTGCAAGTGGCCAATCTGCGCACCGGAGCGTCGTCCGATGCCGTCGCAGCGCAGGCAGAACTGAGCGTCGACCCGTCCGCAGGCTTCGCCGCCGATCCCGATGGCTGGCCGTTCGTCATCGCCTCGATGCCGGACGTGGAGTTCCGGATCCAGCCGATGGGCACCAACCAGGGTCACGTGCAGATGTTCGCCTCACTTGGGGGCACCGGATTCGCGCTCGTTCTCGAGGCCCTGCCCGTCGAGATCCGATTGCCCGCAGGACTCGTGGAACCGCACCCCGACCAGCCCGGTGCGCCCGACGGCTCGCTGGAACAGGTGTCCGGCGAGTTTCAGCCGGGTCGGCTCGACGACCTGAAGATCGTCCTGCGGCGGGGCGGCCCGACGTCGGTGTTCGTCCATGTCCGCGTCACGATGACCACGTCCTACGAATTCGACATCCAGCCTGCGGTTCCGATTTCCTTTGGCCGGTGCGGTGTCTCCGGCATTCCGTGTCGGGCGGCTCACGACTTCCGATTGATCCCGTCGCCGGAGATCGCGCCGAACCACATCGAATGGCTGCGCCACCCCGTTGACCCCAAACCGTCGCCGATCACCGGCCCGTACGACGGTCAGTTCGCGGTGCGCACCCTCGACGTCGACGAGAAGTCGATGCTTGTGCGACCGATGGTGGAGTGGCTCAACAGCCACGCCGACGAGAAGACGCCCACCGCGGAATGGGTCCTCGAGGACCTCGTGGTGCCGTTCTTCAGCCCCTACGTGATCCCGATACCGGTGCACGCCACCACCGGAATCCGCCGCAAGGTCATCGATGTCACCGACCGCGGCGATGTTTACGAGTTCGAGCAAGATCCCGTGCACCTCGTGCTACGGCATGAACACAAACTGGCGATCAACGTCGCATCCTTCTTCTACCGCTCGGCACCTCTCGCGGAGCTCGACGACCGGTTCCTGCCCACCAAGCCCGAGTTCCCGACCACGGGCTTTTGGGACGACCCTGGGCTGACATTCGATGCGGCACTGGTGTTCGGCGACGAGCAGACCCCGAAACTCAACGACGGCGAGCCTGCGCAGCATGCGATTCGGTTCGGCCTCGAGGAGAGATGGACTCCCTTCATCGGCTATCGGCGCGAATGGGGCAACGACGGACATCCGACGGAGGGCACCACCCGCTGGGAGCGGTTCGTCAACGTGTTGCTGCACTGGGAGATCGCCGAAGTGGTGATCGTCGACATCATGGGCTTCAAGCTCGGGCTGTCGCTCGCGCAGTATTTCGGCGACGATGACACGTCATTCATGGACAGCGCGCTGCTGACCGCGGACCTGTACGTGTCGATGCCGCCGACCGGCTCCGACACCTCGAAGTTCCGGCTGCGCGGACTGAATGGTGAAAAGGTCGCCTTCCCGATCGAGGGCATCGGCTGGCGGTTCGGCAGCGTCCACCTGGAAGGTTTAGCGCTGCCCGACGGGGTGATCTTCTTCGTCTACAAGTACGGCCTGATCCTGTCGGAACTCGGCGTGCGCGCCGAGGACGGCGCCACCTACCTGACGGTCTCGGGTGGCCTTGCGGTCGATCCCCCCAAGGGATTCGAACTCGCGGCGACGGTCAAGGGACTGCGCTTCCGGGTCGCGGGCAGCGCCGATCTTCCGAAGGTCAAGGTCGACGGCTTCTTCTTGCGCGCCGCCAGCGGAAGCGAATCGTTCCTCCTCGAAGGCGGCGGCTATTACCGCGAACTCGAGGACGTCGAAGAATTCGCGTTCGCGCTCGCAGCTCGGCTGAAGTATGCGGAGAAGAAGTACTACTTCGGCGTCGACGGCGTCTTCGGCAGCCGAAAGGTCGCGGACGAGTCGTTCCGCTACTTCATGGTCGAGGCGTACTACAAGGGCGCGGTAGGGCCCATCGCGGCGTGGGACTTCACCGGCGCACGTGCACTATTCGCGCGCAACATGGTGCCGAAACTGCGCGACGTCGACCGCGAAGCGCGGGAACTGCGCTACTTCAAGTGGTACAAGGACACCAACCCGCTGACCGTTACGGCCGACCGGCGGCTGAGCGCCTGGCAAGCCAGCCAGGATTCGTGGGCCCTCGGCGTCGGAGCCTCGGCGTCGCTGGCCGGCCTCGGCAAGGTGATCGAACTCACCGCGTTCGTACTGATCGTCCGCGGCCCCGCGGAGCAGGGCGTGCTCGTCGTCGCGGAGGTGTTCGCGCTCGCCAGCACGCGGCCGTTCGGTTACGCGGTGGTCGAGGTCGACTCGCACAACGACCGCGTCAGCGTCCTCATCGGCGTAGACGTCCGCGTCGGCACCTTCGTCAAGGACGCGCCCGCGTGGATGAACGACGTCGGCGCGGTGACCGGGACGTTGTTCATTTCCAACGACCCGTGCACGTTCGCCATTGGCCGCCTTGCCGATTCGGCCACCTGGCTGGGTCTGCGATTCGAGGTAGACCTGTGGCTGGAGGCATCGCTGGTCATCGCGTTCTGTGTCGAGCACGTCGAAGGCGGCCCCAACGGCTTCGGGCTGACCGCGCGCATCGAGGGCGGCATCGGCAAGAAGGGCGTCGTCCGGTTGTCCTACAACGCCGGGTTCACGCTAGTGATGACCAGTTTCTCAACGGGTTCCACCGATTACGCTCTCGTTCTCGAGATCGGCGCGGGCATCCGGTTCGAGCTGTTCGGCTTCCTGCGCATCGGCGTTAGTACCCGCATGGCGTTTCGTATCGTCGGCGGTCATCCCGCCCGCGCCGAATTGACCGCCGAGATCCGTTTGGAGACACCGTGGTTCCTGCCGGATGTCACCTGGCGTCTCGACGCGGTGTACGGCGACCTGCGGCCCGCCGATCTGTCCAGTGCCGTGCAGCCGATTCGCAGTGCTTCCGCCAAGGAACTCACCGGCACACAGCTCGGCGTACACCTCGAGAGATTCGACCCGGCGTGGAACGGCGAAGGCGTTGCGCCGGTGCACAGCGTGAACGAGCTGTCCGCCGCGCCCCGGCCGGAAGTGCAGCGGCTGACGAACTTCGACAACGACGCCGCCGCAAGGCCCGTGGCGACCGACGCGACAATCGCCGTCACATGGGCGGTGGCCGTGAACGACAGGATCGGGCTCGGCACGGGGGTCGCCGGGGCTCTTGGCACCCAAGAGGCAGGCGACCTGATACTCACCTATGACCTCGTCGCCCTCGCAGTTCGGCGGCGCCCGCGGTTCGGCCTGCAACGCGATTGGAGCCCGCTGGAGAGCAAGGTCGAACTAGGCGTGGACTTCAGCAATCCCGCCGGGCCACAGCTCAGTGGGACGTTCGCGCCTCAGGTCCTCAACAAGTCATGGGATCTCGACGTCATCATCAACGGCGAGCCCGCGCCGAAGCGACTGCTGCTGAACTCCGTTGCACCGTACGACTTCACATTCTTCAGTCCCCAGGCCGACGACCAGCTGACTCAGCATCATCCGAGCTGGCCCTGCTGCGACCACATCGACGACAAGGATCTCTCCGACCTGTTCCACCGCGTCCACTGGCACGATGCGGGGCTCGGTGAGCCCCTTGACGCCCCGGCCACAAGCCGATTCAGCGACAGCAACAGCACTCTGCGATTCCTGAGGCCGGCATGGACTCGCCCAGCAGTGTTCGGGGGCCTCGTCAACCCGACCACCGTCGCGGCCGCGCGGCTGGGGCAGCCGGGCGTCGTGGCGCGGGCCGATTTCGATGAAGATGCCGCACTGTGCAGTGTCCGGATTGCGTCTCCACGCGCCACCCGGGTGACGGTGGTGCTGTTCAACCGGACCGGCAAAGAGGTTGGCCGACAAGAGCTGGCGGTCACCGCAGGCACCTTCCAGACCGCGGTAGTCGCCGCGAGCGGTCCGGTGACCCGCCTGGAGATCCGGGCGAATCCTGCCTTGGCCACCACGGCGCCTTGGGCTGCGGCATCGGCACCCGCTGACGCCGTGATCGAGGTCGACGAGGTCGCATACGTGGGCCTGCGCGACTATCTCGACATCCTCATCGCCGAAACCGCCTGTGGTGGTGGCCCGATGGGCGGCGGCTCAGGCAAGCTGGCCTTTCTGCCCAACTACGAGTACGAGGTGTCGCTGACGACCCGGGTGATCGTCGCGCATCCGTCAGCGCCCGAAGTGACCGCCGATGTCGAGGAGTTCGTGTATTTCAAGACCAAGGGCATGCCGGGTCTCAACGCGGTCAATCGCATCGGTGAGGAGATCGACCCCTACGTGCGCGCGGCCTACACAGGTGGGCATGCGGGCGTGGTTTACCGGGAAGAGCCTGTGACGCTTGCATTTTCGGAAGGCTTTCACGTCGCGGTCCCCATTTCGGTCCGGCCGCCCGGCACGGTGGCCGAGCACACTGAACTTATGCGCATGCAACTGCTGGTCTCCCCGGACCAAGCGAACCGCGCCGATACCGCTTATACCGTGACGTCGCCCGACTGGATCGTCACGCATCCTGGCGCTGGCACGCCGCCGCGCAGCGGGGACCATGTCTGGACACCGGTCGTCAGTGGCTCACGCACGCTGGGGAGTTCGATGCGCTCGGCCGATCCGATCACCGTGCGGTTCGCCGCGATGGCACAGCGGCCCGCAGTCACATGCGGCGTACCCGATCCTTCGCAGGTGACGGGGACTGTGCTGATTGCCGAACCGCCCGACCCCGACACGGGTCTGTGGGAGCCGGGCATGACGTACACGGCCTCGGTGCGCAGAGAAAGTGCACCGTTCGTCGATCGTCGCCCGTTCGAACCGGGCGACGAGACTGCTCTCACGGCGGGAACTCTCGGCTCGGGCAGCGCGGTCTGGACGGTGATGGACGGGCACCTCGACCGGGCCGGCGATGGCTGGGGGTTCGCGACCTTCGGCGACGCCACTTGGGAACATGCCACGGTTCTGGTCGGCATCGAGCCAGGCGCCGCGGCGGCGGGCTTCGGCGTCGGCATCGGCGGCAGCGCCGGGCTGTTCGCACTCGTTGAAGAGAGCGCAAACACGCGACGTTTGGTTATCGGGCGACGCCAGGCAACGGCGCTGAACGAGGTTGCGGGCGCGGACCTGCCGGACGGCCCCGATGCCGCCATACTGCTACAAGTCACGGCTTTCGACGATCGACTGCGAGCCACAGTGGGCGACACTGTCGTCGAAGCTGACCGCGGCGAGGATCGGGCAGGCCGCATGTGCCTGTGCAGCGACGGTCCTGCCTCCTTCGCATCACTTCAGGTGAACGGCGTGGACATGTATCAATTCCGTTTCACGGCAAGCAGGTTCACGTCTTTCGAAGAGCACATTGGCTCATGGTCAGGACGCCTCGACGACCTCGGCCCCGATTTACTGGGGCCGGGTACGACTACGGCAACAGTTGCTCAACTATGGGCGACGTCATCTGGTGACGTGACCAAGGTGATGGATCCGGGCGCGGCACCCGCAGATCGAGAGCGTGTTTTCGCCGGGTGGACCGCGGGACTTGGACTGGCGACGAGAGACGACGTCACGGCTCTGGGACTCAGCCGCTACGTCGAAGAGGCGCAGACCCGCGCTCTGCTCATAGAGTCACCCGAACCGATGGACTTCACCGCCGACATCGCGGTGGCGCTGATCGGCCGACAGGTGCGGCATCCGCGGCCTCCACGCCCGAGGCCTCCGATCTTCGATGAGCGCACGCTCGCCCACCGGCTCACGACCATTGCACGGCAACCGGAACTCCCGCTGCCGGTCCGCGGTGGCCGGCCGTCGATCGCCGACGCGATCATCGATGTCGAGGTCGACCGGGCCTCGCTGCGATTGCAGCTGCATTCCTCACTCGCCAACGCAGGTGAGGTCGCCGTCGTGGTCACGACCGCAGACGGCGCCCTGGACCTGTACCGCGGGATCGTCCGGCCGCCATGGTTGCGCGGCAGGCCGGCCGTTCTCGTGGCCGCGCTCGTCGGTCCACTGGGCCACATCCCCCCGGGAAGTGACCTGGCCGCTGAGCTGCAGGCGGCCCGGCCCGGCGCGCTGTTCCTGCTGACTTCCGACCTGATCGAGCTCATCGGGCGCTGGGACATGCTGCCTGTCGAGGTGGATGTGCCGGTCGATGTTCGCGTGTTGCAAAACGGCGATGCCCGACGCGCCCTCGTGATACCCATCACCGGCGGCGCGGCATCCGTACTGCCGGTCGGCCCCTATCGGCTGACGCTGTCGCTGGCGCGCAAGCGATGGGAGACTACAGATCCCACCGATGACATCAACAGCTACCAACGGTCGGTCACCGTCCGTTTCGACGTCACCGCGGATTAAGCGCTGAACACGTAGTCGTCGAGCGGGAAGCGGCGGCTGCGCCAGTACGTCTCGGCGGTGGTGGCAGGCCGTAGTGGCACGTCGCCGTTCTTGTCGAAGTAGTAACTGTTGGCCAGCTGGCAGCTGTCCTGCCAGAAGATCTGCCGGTGCCGCTTGCGCATCATCTCGGCGAAGTAGCGGTCGTTGGCCTCCTTGGTCACCTCGACACGGGTGGCGTTGCGGCGGCGGGCCCGCTTCAGGCAGCGCACGATGTGGTGCGTCTGCGTCTCGATCAGCGCGAAGTACGACGATCCGACGTAGCCGTACGGCCCGAACACTGTGAAGAAGTTCGGGAAGCCGGGCACGCTCACGCCCTCGTAGGCCTGCAGACGATTCTCGTCCCAGTGCTGGCTCCACGACCGGCCGCCGGGCCCGGTGAGCGGATAGGTCGGCATATCGTCGGTGTCCATCACCTTGAATCCGGTGGCCAGGATCAGCACATCAACGTCGCGCGTCTCGCCGTCGACGGTCGCAACGCCGGAACCGGTGATCTTGTCGATCGGCTCCGTCACCAACTCCACGTTGTCGCGGTTGAACGTCGAGAGGTAGGTGTTGTGGAACCCAGGCCGCTTGCAGCCGACGGCGTAGCGCGGCGTGAGCTTGTCCCGCACCTGCGGATCGTTGACCTGCTTGCGCAGATACGCCTCGCCGACCTTCGACATCTTCTTGGCCATCGGGTTGACGGTGAAGTACTGCGCCGGCAGAGCGAAGGTGAGCTCGACGTACGCCTGACTCAGAATCCGCTGCACCGTGCTGCCGCCCGGAAGCCGCATCATGCGCCGGGCCATCGGCGACAGCGGAACATCGGGCTTGGGGAAGCACCAGATTGGTGTGCGCTGAAAGACGGTGAGTTGCTCGACAATTGGCGCGATCTCGGGGATCACTTGGACTGCTGAGGCGCCCGTCCCGATGATCGCGACGCGCTTGCCGGTCAGGTCCTGGTTGTGGTCCCACCGCGCGGTGTGCATGGTCAGGCCGGCGAACGAGTCGACGCCGTCGATGTCGGGCAGCTTCGGTGTGATGAGCACACCGCTGGCGTTGACGAGGAATCGTGCGGTGACCACGCCGCCGGGATCGGTGCGGATGTGCCACAGGCTTTGTTTGTCGTCGAAGTCGGCGCCGAGCACCTTGGTCTTGAACCGGATCTTGCGCCGCAGGCCGTACTTGTCGACGCAGTGTTCCGCGTAGGCCTTCAGCTCCTTGCCTGGCGCGTAGGTGCGCGTCCAATTCGGGCTCTTCTCGAACGAGAACTGGTAGGAAAACGACGGAATATCAACGGCGATACCGGGATACGTGTTCCAGTACCAGGTGCCGCCGGGCCCGTCACCCGCCTCGATCACCAGATAGTTGCCGAGCCCCGACTTGTCGAGCTTGATGGCGGTGCCGATGCCGGAGAAGCCGGCGCCGACGATCACGGTGTCGAAGTCGGGCACTGTCTTCATCTATCAGTGCTCCTCTCGTCCGCGGGCCCCTCCCGCTGATGGGCGATGACGTGCAGTCCGTGCTTGGGCCGCAACGTCAGCGTTGCTTCGAGTTCTACCTGAAAGTCGGGCACCAGGTCAAAGGTGAAGCGCTGGCTCATGATTGCGGCCATCAGCACCATCTCCATCAGCGCGAAGCTCTGGCCGATGCAGATCCGGCGACCGCCGCCGAACGGCAGGTATGCAGATCGTGGCCGGTTCTTGCCTGCATCACCCAAAAACCTTGTCGGGTCGAATAGCTCGGGATCGGGCCACCAGCGCTCGTCGTGATGGATGTGGTGGATCGGAATCAGCACGGTCGTGTGCGGACGAATGTGATGGCCGTCGATGAGGTCGTCCTCGACCGCCTCACGAGCGATGATCCAGACCGCCGAGTAATAGCGCTGCGATTCCTGCAGGCATGCCGTGGTCCATGGCAGCAGCGTCAGGTCTGCAGCGGTTGGACGGCGGCCGCCGAGCACGCCGTCGATCTCGGCGAGCATCTTGTCTCGCGCGTCGGGGTGCTGCGCCATCAGGTAGAAAAACCACGACATCGCGTTGGCGGTGGTCTCGTGACCGGCGAGCATGAATGTCAACGCCTCGTCGCGGACTCGCTGGCGTGGCCACGTCCCGTTGTCGGCCTTGAACAACACGTTGAGCAGGTCGGCGGAGTCGGTCGGGCGGGCGATCCGCTCCTCGAGCACGCCGTTCACCGCTGCGTCGAGCGCCAATGCGATCTTCTGGCCTTCCCGCAGGGGCGGCGGGAGCGGCACGCCTGAGAACGTGCTCCAGGAGAGCGCCTGGTAGATGGGCCGCGGCAGCAGGCCCCACAGGCCGAGTCTGCCGAGTCGCTCGGTGCGGCGAAGGCCGCGTTTCGTCAGGTCCTTCATGCTGTGCACGAGGGGGCCGAAATCCTGACTGAACAGGGCGTTCGCCACCACCCGTAGGGTGGCTTCGACCATCGTCGCGTGCATGTCGAACTCGACGTCTGGCACGACCTCGGCGGTAACGCGGTCGATCGGGTCGATCATCAGATCGACCAGCTCGTTGAGGTGTCGCCGCGCGAAGGTGGGATTCAGTGTGGTTCGGTGGGCGGCCCACGAATCGCCTTCGTCGGTGAGCAGGTTGATGCCCGCAGTGGCGCGGATCGGCTCGTAGTCGTTGGACTTGACGTACTTCAGCCGAGCCCGGTGCAGCACGTGGTCGACGTAATCTGGATGGGTAATAGAGACGAAACGCCTTCCCGCGCAACGGAATCGGGCGATATCATGGCCGCGCGTACGGCCGAGGAAGCCTCCGCCTGCATCGAATCCGATGGTGATGGCCTCGCGTGACATCGTCAATGTGCTGAGCCGCGCCGCCGGAGCCGCCATGAATCAACGGTATGGCTGACAGACCGGACCCGGAATGGGAGTATCGGACACAGAGTTGGGAGATTGGGACACCGGCATGGCTTCGACGACGTGGTCACCCGACCTGCGGCACCCGATGTATGCGACCAGGCTGTTGTGCGAGGTCGCCAACGAGCGCGGAGTGCCGACGGCCGACGTGCTGACCGGCACAGGGATCTGTGCTGACGACTTGGACGAGCCCGAGGCGGTCATCACCGCGTGGGACGAAATCGTCGCTGTGCGCCGGCTGCTGGCCCGGCTGCCCGACGATGTCGGCGTCGGCGTCGACGTGGGCAGCCGATTCAAACTCACCCATGCCGGGCTGCTCGGCTTCGCCGCAATGTCCTGCGCCACGCTGCGAGAAATGTTCGACATCGATATGCGTTACTTCTCGCTCACGATGCTGCACATCGACCTCAAGCTATTCGACGGCGCGCAGGACTGCGTGCTCGAACTCGACGTCGACCACTTGCCCGCAGATGTGCGCCGATTCTTCATCGAGCGTGACCTTGCGGCGATCGTTTCGACGATAGGGGCCTTCGCATACGAAGTCGTCGAGCGCTACGCGGACAAAGTCACCGCGGAGGTATCGCTCGACAAGGACGTGCTGAGTCCGCTGCTGACGTTGGTGCCGGTCGAAAACATCTCATTCGAGCGCGCACACACCCGGCTGCATTTCCCGCGCGCCATGTTTGACGAGCCATTGCCTCAGGCTGATGCCCACACGCTCGAACTGTGCATGGCACAGTGCGATGTGCTGATGCAGCGCAACGAACGACGTCGCGGCATCACAGCTGTCGTGCGATCCAAGCTATTTCGCAAGTCCGGCGGGTTTCCGACACTGCCCGAGGTGGCCGCCGAGCTCGACGTGCACCCGCGAACGCTGCGACGTCAGCTCGCGGAGGAGGGCACCTCGTTTCGCGCGCTGCTCAACGAAGCACGCTCGACGTTGGCGGTCGACCTGCTCTGCAACGTCGGACTCAATGTCGAGGAAGTGTCAAAGCGGTTGGGCTACACGGACACCTCGACGTTCTGCCACGCGTTCAAACGGTGGCACGGAGTCCCGCCGAGCGCTTATCCGCGGGCCTAGGACGTCGGCCAGCGACCGTCGGCTTTCGCGGCGTCGATCTGAGCCTGTCCTGGCGCGCGCATGCGGCCGGCATCGATGAGCCGTTGCACCCGCTCGACATTGGATTTCGACCATGCGCTGCGTGATTTCCGTGGGCTGAACCGCTGGATACGCGAAATGTCGTCGTGGCCCCTCGCGAGGCTGTCGATCCAGCCGAAGCACAGCGCGATCTCCACCGCCTCGCCGTACGACATACCGGGCTCCGGCGCGTTCTTGTTCATCAGCCGCAGCCAGATCTCGTCGGCCGCTTCGTGATTGCGCTCCAGCCACGCTTCCCATTGCTGGGCTGTGCGCGCGTCGAGCACCTGTCGTTCGGTCATCCGCGGTGCAGTGCGGCCTTCAGCGCCGCCAGGCCGCGGTTGGTGGCTTCGGCCGCGGCGGGAGCGACCAGCGCGAAGTTAACGTAGCCGTGCACCAGGGTCGGCGCGTTGTGCAGCTCCACGGGGACCCCTGCGGCGGAGAGCAATTCTGCGTAGCGGGCACCGTCGTCGCGCAGTGGGTCGTATTCGGCGGTGCCGATGTAGGCCGGCGGCAGGCCGGACAGGTCGGCAGTGTTGGCCGGCGCGAGTGTGGGTGGCAGGTTGGCCGCGTCGGTCCAGTCGATCTCGGGCGGCAGATACCACTGCTGGAACGCGGCGACCACGTCGCGGTCCAGGATCGGCCCGTCGGCGTTCTCGATCATCGACGGCAGCGTCATGTCGCCGGTCGTCGACGGATACCAGAGCAGCTGGAAGACCAGCGCGGGCCCGCCGTTGTCGCGGGCCAGCTGCGCCATCACCGCCGAGATGTTGCCGCCCGCCGAGTCGCCTGCGACCGCGATGCGTGCGGGGTCGCCGCCGAGCTCGGAGGCATGCTCACCGACCCACTGCAGCGCCGCCCACGAATCGTCGATGCCTTGCGGGTACGGGTGCTCGGGCGCCAGTCGGTAGTCGACCGACACGACGATGGCTTCGGCGCCGACGGCGTGGGCGCGGGCCACCGGGTCATGCGTGTCCAGGTCGCCGATCGCCCAGCCGCCGCCGTGGTAAAAAACGACGACCGGCAGGTTGTCGTGCTGTGCGATCGGCGGCCAGTAGATACGCACGGGGATGCCGGTGATGTCCCCGTAGTCGATGGTGCGTTCCTCGATCCGCATGTCGGGCAACGCTTCCGGCGGGGCCTTCAGCTGCCGCATCTGCTCACGAGCCACCTCGACGCCCTCGTCGGCGGTGAACTTCAGCGGGAATGCGTCCAGCAGTGCCTGCATGGTCGGATCGATGCCGGGCCGCGCGGTCGGGGATTCAGCCATGGCCACACGGTAGCCCCCGCGTGGCGGCCTACTCAGGCCAGCCGCTGTTGAGGATGATGTCGACGAAGTCGTCGCGGACGAACGTCGGGTCGAAATGCTCGAGCACGTCGGCGTTGATGGTCCCGTAGGTGCTGTGCGGCCGGTGCAGGTTGCCGTCGGCGAACGCCTGCAGGATGCGACGCTTGAAATCCGGTCGGGGATGGGCCGTGGTGATGGCGTCGCGTACCTCGTCGGGCAGGTCGTCGCGGCCGACGCCGACGACGTCCGTCTTGACACCAGCGTTGACAAGCGCGATTTCCGGGTCGAGGAACTCTGGAACGCCAGGCGTGGTGTGCAGCGCGATCGACAGCCAGACCCTGCGCACCGCTGCGTCGTCTAGGCCCCGGTCGCGCAAGAACTTCTCCGCCGCGTTGGCCCCGTCGACCTCAAAGCGAAGCATTGAATCGCGGAAGTCCGCCGTCAGGCCGATGTCGTGGAACATCGCGCCGACGTACAGCAATTCGAGGTCGGGGTCGAGGCCGCGTCGTTGCCCCTGCAATGCGCCGAACAGGAACACACGTCGGGAGTGATCGAAGAGCAGATCATCCTCGACGTCTCGGATGTACTCGGTGGTGTCTCGTACGAGCTGTGTGTCTGGAATCGCGATTCCCGCGATGGTTTGTGCAGTCATGGCCTCAGTGTCGGCGCGTCGGGCGCATGAGCGGCCGTGTCCGTTGTGCCATCTTTCCCACAGAAAGCGACATAGGGTGGGTGCATGGCCGCCGATCGCGTCATCGTGTTTGTGGTGTTCGACGGCATGACGCTGCTCGACGTCGCCGGTCCGGCTGAGGTGTTCGCCGAAGCGAACCGGTTCGGCGCGTCGTACCGGTTGTTGATGGCGTCGGTCGACGGCAAGGATGTGGTGACGTCGGTCGGCGCGCGGCTGACCGCCTCGACGTCCATCGGTTCGGTCAAAGCGGTGGACACCGCGGTGATTTCGGGCGGTGACCATCTGGTCAGACGCCCGATAGCGCCAGATCTGGTCGCCGCTGTCAAGGACCTGCGGCCGCGGACGCGCCGGATGGCGTCGATCTGCACCGGGTCGTTCATCTTGGCCAAGACCGGAATCCTCGACGGCCGTCGCGCGACCACGCATTGGCGGCAAGCAGGGCTGTTGTCGCGCGCGTACCCGCAGATCAGCGTCGAGCCCGATGCGATCTTCGTGCGCGACGGCGACATCTACACCTCGGCCGGGGTATCGGCGGGCATCGACCTCGCGTTGGCACTCGTCGAAGACGATTACGGCGCGGACCTTGTTCGCGATGTCGCCCGCTCGCTGGTCGTGTATCTGAAGCGGGCGGGCGGACAGTCGCAGTTCTCCGCGCTGGTCGAAACGCCTCCGCCGCAGCGGTTGCACTTGCGTGCCCTGACCGAGGCCATCGCCGCCGATCCCAGTGCCAACCACACGGTGAAAACGCTTGCGGCGCAGGCATCTCTGAGCACTCGGCAACTGACGCGGTTGTTTCAAAGCGAACTCGGAACCACTCCGGCCCGCTATGTCGACATGATCCGAATCGACGCCGCCCGTTCGGCGCTCGATGCCGGCCGCTCGGTCGTGGACTCGGCACGGGTCGCCGGTTTCGGAAGCGCCGAGACACTGCGCCGGGTGTTCGTCAACCAGCTCGGTATCTCGCCCAAGGCCTACCGCGACCGATTCAAGTCGACCGGGTGAGCCGCTGCAGCTGCTCCAGCGCGGCACGCTCCACGTGGTTGCTGAGCAGTTTTCCGTCCTCGCGGACGGCCCAGAAGTCGACGTTCTGGAACGATTCGGGGATCTCCAGATGCAAGTCGACCACAAACCGGTCCACCGCCGCGGGGTCGTGCGCGTTCCAGCATTCCTCCCGGAAGGCGTGGACGATGTCGACGGAATCACTCATGGCGCGTGCAATGCTGCGCGCAGCGCGGAAAGTCCCCGGTCCATCGCATCGGTCGCGGCGGGCACTACGCCGGCGTAACCGAGGTAGCCATGGATCAGCGTCTCGGCGTTGTGCAGTTCGACGGGCACACCCGCTGCGGCGAGCAGTTCGGCGTAGCGGGCGCCGTCGTCGCGCAGCGGGTCGTGGCCCGCGACGGCGATATACGCCGGGGCAAGGCCCGCCAGGTCGCCCGCTCGTGCCGGTGCCAGCGTCGCAGGCATGTCCGCGAGGTCCAAATCGCCCACATACCAACGGGAAAACCCCTTGACCGACGCGTTGTCGAGCAGCGGGGCTTCGGCGTTCTCGGTGAACGACGGCAGCGACGTGTCCCACGTCGTCGCCGGATACCACAGAAGCTGGAACCGGATCGGCGGTCCGCCGGCGTCGCGCGCCAGCTGCGCCATCACTGCCGCGAGATTGCCGCCCGCCGAGTCTCCCGCGACAGCAAGTCGGTCGGGATCAGCGCCCAGCTCATCGGCGTGCGCGGCCACCCATTGCGTTGTGGCCCAAGCGTCTTCGACCGCGGCGGGGTAGGGGTGTTCGGGCGCGAGGCGGTAGTCCACCGACACCACCACCGCGCCGGCACCGACCGCGTGGTGGCGTGCGTCGCCGTCGTGGGTGTCGAGGTCGCCGACCGACCATCCGCCGCCATGCAGGAAGACGACCACGGGGAGCGTCGCCTCGCCGTCCGTCGGCGGCCAGTACACCCGGATCGGGATCGGCCCCGCGGGTCCGTCGATGCTGCGGTTTTCGGTGCGCACGTCGGGATGAAACTGCCGACGCGGCAGGGCGCGGAACCGTTGCCGCGCGGCCTCGACACCTCCGTCGGTTGTCAACTGAAACGGAACCGCCTCCAGTACCTTCAGCAGGATGGCGTCGACGGCGGGTTTCTCCTCAGCAACGGACATGGGGACACCGTACGTACAAGCGCGGACAAGGCTGCTCTGGGTGGCCGCGGCGATCGTCGGCGCGTGCTACGGGGTTTTTCTGATCGTCACGGCGCTGCGGTTGCCGGCCGGCGCCGAACTCACCGGCCAGTTCACGCTGCAGCCGTCGGTCAAGGCGTTGACGGCGGTGCTGTTGGCTGTCGCCGCGCTGACACACCCGATCCCGCGGGAACGCCGATGGCTGATCGCGGCCCTGCTGTTCTCCGCTGCCGGCGACTTTCTGCTCGCGATGCCGTGGTGGCAACCGTCGTTCGTGCTGGGATTGGGCGCCTTTCTGGTCGCGCATCTGTGCTTCTTGGCGGCGTTGATCCCTCTGGTTTCGCGGTCGGGGCCGCGGCTGGTGGCCGCCGCGGTGATGGTGTTGGCCTGCGTGGTGCTACTGGTGTGGTTCTGGCCCCGACTGCTCGCCGAGGAGATGGCCGTGCCGGTGACGCTCTACATCGCGGTGCTCGGTGCGATGGTGTGCGCCGCGTTGCTGGCCCGGCTGCCGACGCCGTGGACGGCGCTTGGTGCGGTGTGCTTCGCGGTGTCCGACGGGATGATCGGCATCGGCAAGTTCGTGTTGGGTTCCGAGGCGTTGGCCGTGCCGATCTGGTGGGCGTACGCCGCGTCGATCTTGCTCATCACGGCCGGGTTCTTCTTCGGCCGGGCGTCTGTGTCCTCTGCTAGACCTTCTGCGTGACCACCAACCGCCAGCAGGCCGAACACGAGCCCATCGCGCGTGTTGTGCCCATGCTGACGGTGCCTCATCTGGATCGCGAATTCGACTATCTGGTGTCGGCCGAGCAATCCGACGATGCCCAGCCCGGCGTACGCGTTCGGGTGCGCTTCCACGGCAGGCTGGTCGACGCGTTCATCCTCGAAAGGCGTTCGGACACAGACCATGTCGGCAAGCTCGGCTGGCTCGAACGTGTCGTGTCGGCTGAGCCGGTGCTGACGCCCGACGTGCGTCGCCTCGTCGACGCCGTGGCGGCGCGTTACGCGGGTACCCGCGCCGATGTGTTGCGGCTCGCGGTCCCGCCGCGGCACGCGAACGTGGAGAAGCAAACCGCCCCAGAGCTCGCGCCACTGACCGGCAAACCCGTCGACACCGCCGCCTGGTCGGCCTATGGGCGCGGCGAGCAGTTCCTTGCCGCCCTGGAGGACGGCCGCGCCGCCCGGGCGGTCTGGCAGGCCCTGCCCGGCGAGCACTGGACGGACCGGCTGGCCGAGGCTGCCGCCGTCACCGTGAACTCCGGCCGCGGAGTGTTGGCCATCGTGCCCGACCAGCGTGACGTTGATGCGTTGTACGCCAGCGCAATTCGCTATGTCGAAGCGGACAGGGTGGCCGCGCTGTCCGCCGGACTCGGACCCGCACAGCGCTACCGCCGCTGGCTGTCTGCGCTGCGCGGGGGTGCACGCATGGTCATCGGTACCCGCAGCGCCGTGTTCGCGCCCGTGGCCGACCTCGGCCTGGTCACGGTGTGGGACGACGGCGACGACACCCTCGCCGAACCGCGCGCTCCCTACCCGCACGCCCGCGAGGTGGCGATGCTGCGCGCCCACCAACTGCGCTGCGCCGCACTGATCGGCGGCTACGCCCGCACCGCCGAGGCGCAGGCGCTCGTCCGCAGCCGGTGGGCGCATGACCTCGTCGCGGCCCGTCCCGTCGTACGCGACCGCTCGCCTCGCGTCGTCGCGCTCGACGACAGCGGCCACGAACAGGAGCGCGACCCCGCCGCCCGTACCGCCCGGCTGCCGTCGCTGGCGCTGCGGGCCGCGCGGACCGCCTTGCAGGCCGGTCTTCCGGTGCTGGTTCAGGTGCCCCGGCGCGGCTATGTGCCTGCCCTGGCGTGTGCGCGCTGCCGCACGATCGCGCGCTGCAGGCGCTGCACCGGACCGCTTTCGCTGCCGGACCGCGACACCGCAGGGGCAGTGTGTCGATGGTGTGGCCGTGAGGAGCCCGCGTTGCGTTGCACGCGCTGTGGCTCCGACGCCGTGCGCGCGGTCATCGTCGGTGCCCGGCGCACCGCCGAGGAGCTCGGCAAGGCGTTTCCCGACACGCCTGTGATCACCTCCGGCGGTGAGGCGATGGTCGCCGCGGTGCCCGGCGAGCCGTCCGTCGTCGTCGCGACACCCGGCGCCGAACC
>DASRJA010000202.1:0-7657 GCA_035649695.1 Mycobacterium sp.
ATCTTCATCGACGGTGCCCTATTGCACGCGCTCATCACGGGTGAACCGTTGAGCACCGCAGCCCTTGCAGAGGCTCTCGCCAAGCTGCTCGCGCCTTAGCCCGAATGCTTGGTGCTCAGGCGACTTCGGCAGCCAGCTTGCCCACGATGTCGCGCAGCGTCGCGGCCACCTCGGCGTTCTCACGCGGATGCTTGCCGTCGAACGCCGTCGTCTGCACCGACAGTTTGAGATCCTCGACCACCCGCGGTCCGGCGATGCCGAACGACTTGCGCGTCTCGTCGTGCGCCCACACGCCGCCGTACCGGCCATGCGCCGCACCGACCACGGCGACGGGCTTGCCTTTCAGCGCGCCGTTGCCAAACGGGCGCGACAACCAGTCGATCGCGTTTTTCAGCACGCCGGGGATGCTGCCGTTGTACTCGGGGGTGACGACCAGGGCGGCGTCGGCCTCCGCGGCCGCGGCACGCAGCGCAACCACAGGCTCGGCGACGTCATCGTTGTCGATGTCCTCGTTGTAGAAGGGCAGCTCGCCCAGCCGGTCGAACAGCTGCAGGCTCACCCCTTCAGGTGCCGCCTCGACGGCCAGCTCAGCCAGCTGGCGGTTGATGGACGCCGCGCGCAGGCTTCCCAGCAGCACCAATACCTTGATGTCTGACATCGTCACGTTTCCCTTCGGTGGTCTGATCGATCTTCGCACGACCCAACCGGACCGTGGTCCGATTTATTCCGGCTGAACTAAACTGCAGCTATGACCGCATCTCCCCCGCTGCGCGAGTTGCCGGTCACGGATCAAGCGCCTCAGGAGCGGGGCGACGCTGCCCGTAACCGCACGCTACTGATAGACGCTGCGCGTCGCCTGATAGCCGAACGCGGCGCCGACGCCGTCACGACCGATGACATCGCCGCGGCTGCCGGAGTGGGCAAGGGCACGTTGTTCCGCCGATTCGGCAGCCGAGCCGGCCTGATGATCGTGCTGCTCGACGAGGACGAGAAAGTCGAGCAGCAGGCCTTCATGTTCGGGCCGCCGCCACTGGGGCCGGGTGCGCCCCCTCTGGAGCGCCTCCTTGCCTACGGTCGCGACCGGTTGCACTTCGTGCAAGCCCACTACGCGCTGCTCTCGGACGCCAACCGCGATCCACAGATGCGATTCAACGATCCAATGATGCTGCACCACCACCACATTCGCGTCTTGCTGGAAGACGCGGGGACCACCGGCGACCTCGATGCTCAGGCCTTCGCGCTGCACTCGCTGCTCGACGCCGACTACGTGCAGTTCCAGCTGACCGAGCGCGGCCAGACGCTCGAGACGCTTGGCGACGCGTGGGAAAGCGTGGCGCGCAAACTCTGCGGCATATGACGCCGACGTGGGTCCTGCATGTTGACCTCGACCAGTTTCAGGCCGCAGTCGAAGTTCGCCGACGGCCCGAACTTGCCGGCCTGCCAATCATTGTCGGCGGCAACGGTGATCCGAATGAACCACGCAAGGTGGTCACATGTGCGTCCTACCCGGCGCGCAAGTTCGGGGTGCACGCCGGCATGCCGCTGCGCACCGCGGCCCGCAAGTGTCCCGATGCGACGTTCCTGCCGCTGGATACCGACGCCTATGACGCCGCGTCCGAAGAGGTGATGGACCTGCTGCGCGACCTCGGCCATCCCGTCGAAGTGTGGGGCTGGGACGAGGCCTACGTCGGCGCGAACGTCGACGCTCCCGTACGGCTGGCCGAGCAGATCCGTGAGGTCATCGGCCAGACGGAGTTGTCGTGTTCGGTCGGCATCAGCGACAACAAACAGCGCGCCAAGGTCGCCACCGGGTTCGGCAAGCCGGCAGGCATCTATCAGCTCACGGACGAGAACTGGATGGCGGTAATGGGCGATCGCGAGGTCGATGCCTTGTGGGGTGTTGGACCGAAGACGGCCAAAAAGCTTGCCGGCATGGGCATTACCACCGTCGCCGACCTTGCCGCCACCGACGCCACGCTGCTCACGTCGACGTTCGGGCCGACGACTGGACTGTGGATTCTGCTGCTGGCCAAGGGCGGTGGCGACACCAACGTCAGCGCCGAACCGTGGGTGCCCCGCTCACGCAGCCACGTCATCACGTTCGCGAAGGACCTAACCGATCGCACGGAAATCGATTCTGCGGTCGTCGAGCTCGCGCAGCAGACGCTCAAAGAGATTGTCGCCCAACGTCGCATCGTGACTCGAGTCGCGGTCACCGTGCGCACCAACACCTTCTATACCCGGACCAAGATTCGTAAGCTGCCCGCGCCCAGTACCGACGCCGACCTCATCAACAAAACCGCGCTGGACCTTCTCGGCCTCTTCGAACTCGCCCGACCGATCCGGCTGCTCGGCGTACGGCTGGAGCTCAACGCTCCGGAAGGAGGGTACTGATCATCCATGCTGCACACCGTCGCAATCCGCGGTTACCGCTCACTACGCGAAATCGTGCTGCCGCTCGCCCGGCTCACCGTCGTCACCGGCGCCAATGGCACGGGCAAGTCCTCGCTGTATCGAGCCTTGCGCCTGCTGGCCGACTGCGGACGCGGCGAGGTGATCGGCTCGCTGGCACGCGAGGGCGGGCTGGACTCGGTGCTGTGGGCAGGTCCCGAGCATCTCAGCGGCGCACGCCGAACGGGCAAGGTCGAGGGCACGACCCGAACCGGGCCGGTTTCACTTGAACTCGGATTCGCCTCTGACGATTTCGGCTATCTGGTCGATCTCGGGCTGCCGCAGATGGCCGGGCACAATTCATTGTTCGCACTCGACCCCGAAATCAAGCGCGAGGCGGTCTTCGCGGGCCGGGTGATGCGGACCAGTTCGACGTTGGTGCGCCGCACCCGCGACTACGCCGAAGCGTCCGCGGAATCCGGCCGAGGCTTCGACGAGATGACGCGATCGCTGCCGCTCTACCGCAGTGTGCTCGCCGAATACGCTCACCCCGGCGCGCATCCCGAACTGGCTGCCGTCCGCCATCGGCTGCGCAGCTGGCGGTTCTACGACGGCTTTCGGGTCGATATGGCCGCGCCGTCGCGACTCCCCCACGTCGGCACCCGCACACCTGTGCTCTCCGACGACGGCGGCGATCTGGCGGCCGCCGTGCAGACGATCATCGAAGCGGGATTCGACGACCTCCAGCGTGCGGTCGCCGACGCGTTCGACGGAGCGACCTTATCGGTGGCCGTCCATGACGGGCTGTTCGATCTGCAGCTGCAACAACGCGGCATGTTGCGTCCCCTACGCGCCGCCGAATTGTCCGATGGCACACTGCGATTCCTGCTGTGGGCCGCCGCGCTGCTGAGTCCGCAGCCGCCATCGCTGATGGTGCTCAACGAGCCGGAAACCTCACTGCACCCAGACCTGGTGCGGCCATTAGCGTCGCTGATTCAGGCTGCCGCCGGTCAGACGCAGGTCGTCGTTGTCACGCACTCGCGAGCGATGCTGGAGTTCCTGGACACTGTGCCCATCACCGACGCCGAACAGGGCGGCGCGGTGGAAGTCGAGTTGTACAAGGAACTTGGTGAGACGCGCGTCAAGGGGTTGGGCCTGCTGACCACGCCGCCGTGGGACTGGGGTAAGCGCTAACCGCGCCGCGCAGGCCGCATTACGCGGGTGAAGAAGACGTTGACCCGTTTCATCGCAATGCTGTACGGCCACCACGCCGTCCGCTTGAACAGGTACAGCGCGCGGATGTCGGGTGAGGTGTAGATCAGGAATCGGTTCTTTCGCACGCCGCCGAGAATCCGGTCGGCGACGTGTTCGGGCGATACCGCGTGCCCGCTGAAGCGGTTGGTCCACTTCTGCACGCGCGGGTCGTCGCGGTCCACGCCGGCGATCTGAACCGATTGCACCAGAGGCGTTTTCACAGCGCCGGGCGCGACGACCGAGACCCCAATGCGATGCCGGTCCAGATCGAACCGCAACACTTCGGACAACCCGCGCAGGCCGTATTTGCTCGCGCTGTAGGCGGCGTGCCACGGCAGCGCGACCAGTCCCGCGGCCGACGACACGTTGACCAGATGACCGCCGCGGCCCGCGGCGACCATCGGCGGCACGAACGTCTCGATGACGTGAATCGGGCCCATCAGGTTGATGTCGATCATCGATCGCCAGTGCTGATGCGTGAGTTGCTCGACGGTGCCCCACGCCGACACACCGGCGATGTTCATCACGACATCCATTGCCGGGTGGCGGGTGTGGATGTCGACCGCAAATGCGGCGACCTCGTCGTAGTTGGAGATGTCGAGTGCCCGGTACTCGGCCACCGTCGCGCCCAGCGCCTCGGCGTCGAGGACTGTCTTCTCCAGTCCATCCGCGTCGCGATCAGTCAGATAGAGCTCAGCGCCGTCGGCGGCTAATTTCAGCGCGGTCGCGCGGCCGATGCCGCTGGCGGCCCCGGTGATGAAACAACGTTTGCCCGAAAAGCCGCTCCCCTGCGCCATGGCGGTGACGATACCGTCGCCGCTACTCGTCACCCCACAGCGCGTTCAGCCACAGCCGCTCCACGATGTCGACCGCGCGTGCCGGATCCTCGCCGCGGCCCACGAACGCGCTGTCCTGCGTCAGCGTGAACGACGTCACCGCAGCCAGCGTCCGCACCAACGCAGGTAGATCGTCGGAGATCGGGCGCGCATCGGAGTCCTGCTCGAGAAGGGTGATGAGCTTGTCGATGATGCCGTCGTAGAAGTCGTCCATCATCTCGCGGATCTGCGCGTCGGTATTTCGAGCCACCGCGCAGGCCTTCAACACGGGATCGTCGTTGGCGTACACCGCGGCCGCGCTGCCGACCATCCGCTTGGCGAAGGCGGCGGGTGTCTCGCCCGGCTCGCGCGGCGCAAAATGGTCCGTCAGGTTGTCGAGCAGGTCACCCGCGTCGGCAAGGATCACCGCGAGCACCGCGTACTTGGAGTCGAAGTAAAAGTAGAAACCGGACCGTGCGACGCCGGCACGCTCACTGATCGTGCTGACGGACAGGTCGGCGAACGACCGCTCCTGCAGCAACTCGCGAACCGCGTTCACGATGGCCTCGCGTTGCCGGTCCCCGCGGCTGCGGCGGATCTGCTGTGGTGCGGGTTGCGCGGTCATGGCCTTAGACCTTCGCACCGCGACGCGCCAGAACAAAACTTGACATGCGTCAAGTCTGCCATCCAGGATGAAGATAAGTGGTGACAACGGCCACAGTCTTTTCCTTCAGGAGCGTGTCAATGCCGACGATCAGCACCAAGGACTACCTGCTCGACCAGGCCAGGCGGCGGTTGAAGCCGACTGCGGTCACGATCCCCGGGATGGGCCTGGCCGAAAAGCGGCTGCGCAAGCACGAGTTCAAACAGTTCCCTCTCGCTGAGCCGCCGACGGGCAGTGGCCTCAAGCCGGCAATGGGCGACTCGGGGTTGCCGATCATCGGCCACATGATCGAGTTCTTCCGCATGGGGCCGGACTTCGCCGTGGAGATATACCGCAAGTACGGCCCGGTCCACTACCAATACTCACCCGCACTGTCGTCGGTGATGGCGTTGGGACCCGAAGCCACGCAGGCCGTCTTCTCCAACCGCAACAAGGAGTTCTCCCAGCGGGCCTGGGATCCGGTCATCGGTCCGTTCTTCGATCGTGGCCTCATGCTGCTCGACTTCGACGAGCACATGTACCACCGCCGGATCATGCAGGAGGCGTTCACCCGCACGCGGCTGTCGGGCTACGTCGAGCACATCGACTCGGTGGCCAGCCATGTGGTGGCCAATGACTGGGTCGCCAACGACCCACGGTTCCTGTTCCATCCGGCCGCCAAGGAGCTCACGCTCGACATCGCCTCTGTGGTGTTCATGGGCCATGAGCCCGGCACCGACCGCGAACTGGTTACCACCGTCAACCAGGCCTTCACCACGACCACCCGAGCCGGCAACGCGATTGTGCGCAAACCCGTACGACCGCTGACCTGGTGGCGCGGCATCCAGGCCCGCAAGACTCTCGAGGACTATTTCGCCGCCCGGCTCACCGAGACGCGCGGTTCCGAGGGCACCGACATGCTCAGTGTGCTGCGCCAAGCCGAGGACGAGGACGGGCAGCGGTTCACCGACGCCGACATCGTTTCGCACATGATCTTCCTGATGATGGCCGCCCACGACACGTCGACGTCGACAATGACGACGATGGCCTACCACCTTGCCGCCAATCCGGATTGGCAGGAGCGCTGCCGCGACGAGTCGGCACGCATCGGCGACGGGCCGCTGGACATCGAGGCGCTGGAGAAGCTGGAAACGTACGACCTGGTGATCAACGAGGCCTTGCGCATGGTCACGCCACTGCCGATGAACTTCCGCCGGGCGGTGCGGGACATCGATCTGCTTGGCTACTTCATCCCGGCGGGCACCGACGTCGTGACGTGGCCGTCGCTCAACCACCGGCTGCCCGAGTTGTGGACGGACCCGGAGAAATTCGACCCGGACCGCTTCGCCGAACCGCGCTCGGAGCACAAGAAGCACCGGTACGCGTTCGCGCCGTTCGGCGGCGGAGCGCACAAATGCATCGGCATGGTCTTCGGTCAGCTCGAGATCAAGACCGTCATGCACCGGCTGCTGCGTAAGTACCGACTCGAGTTGGTCCGCCCCGACTACAAGCCGCGCTACGACTACGGCGGCATGCCGGTCCCCGTCGACGGCATGCCGATCGTCCTGCGCCCGCTGCGGTAGCGCTCAGGCCTCGGTCAGAAGCCGGTTCGCGCAGGCGATAACCGCACGCAACGCCGACTGCGTCGGGTCGTCGGACCAGCCCATCGCCCACTCCGACCGGGCACCGTCGGACCCGCGGACGAACGTCGCGGTGTGCTCGCCTGCCGGAACCTGGTGAAAGGCCGTCATCTCGACCGCGATGCCGCGGTCGTACAGCATCTCGGTCAGCGCCGCGACCGGTCCGCATGCGGCTGCCGACGATGTACTGATGCGATCGCCGAACGCCAGTGTCGCCTGGTAGTTGCGGGCCTGCGGACCCAGGCGGGTGGACGGCCGGTGGGTGTCGGTGCATTGCCAGTTCCCGAGCCGCAGCGGTCCTGGGCTCGATGCATATTCGTCGTGAAACGCCTCGAAAGACATCGCGTCGGCCTCCTGGCGCAGGCCGCGGGGCATAGGGCCGTCGACGTGGGCCGCAAATGTCAGCGGCGCTGCGCTGGTAGCGGATGTGTTTCTCATGTGCCGGTCTTCTCGGGTCAGAGGAAGTGACCGACGTAATAGCAACGACCCACAGCGAGGGGTCGGTCAGGATCAGACCCCGCTGCGGGTTGCTACTACGATTCGCCTCGGCACGATCGCGATGCTAGGCGCTGAACCGCACCCTGTGCAAACGAAATTTGGTTTCATGTTTCGGATAGCACCCTGAGCATTTGTTCGCCAATCGGCTGTACCCGTAGCGCGTCCGGTGGCATTCTCTTAGCACCTTTACTGGAAAATGGTGGGGGTGGATTGAACACGCAGACTCCGCGGACTCGGGATACCGCGATACCAGTGGGCGACCGCGTCGGTTCGTTCCGATATTTGCGCGCCGAGGATCGGTGGGAGTGGTCGGGCGCCGTCGCGCAGATGCATGGCTACGCGCCAGGGCAGGTGCACCCCACGACTGCGTTGGTGATGTCGCACAAACATCCCGACGACGCCGCGAACGTGGCGCG
>DASRJA010000203.1:0-2518 GCA_035649695.1 Mycobacterium sp.
GAAACCAAGCACCCTGCCTTCGCGCAACCTTTTCACACGCTGGACGCGGACGCCCTTCGGGCGGCCAAGCTCCATGCTGCGGCGATCGCTTCCCGCGGCTCCCGCGGTCCATCCATCGCCCCGCACGCCCCACTCGCCGGACTGTTCAACAACCTCAACAGCCCGGGCCTCAACCAACTGACGGCGACGCCGCCCGACAGCACGGGTGCGATCGGTCCGAACAACTACGTCGAGATGGTCAACCAGGAGATCGGCGTCTACGATCGCAACCTCGATCTCATCAGCAGCACGGACAACGGCACCTTCACGGGTGCCGGTGCCGGCTCGTCGGTCACCGATCCCCAGATCCAGTACGACCCGCAGAGCGGCCACTGGCTGTACGTGGCACTCGGGGTCGCGCAGGGTGCCAACCTGCTCATCTTCGGCTGGTCCAAGACCTCCGACCCGAGCGATCTGACCAACGGCTGGTGTCGGTTCGGTACCGGCCGGGGCAACCTGCTCGACGACTATCCCAAGCTCGGACACGACAACAACTTCATCAGCATCGGGACGAACGTCTACGACGACACCAACGCCCCGAATTACACCTTCCTCACCGCCAACATCTTCGTGATCAGGAAGCCGCAGGCCGGTGACGCAAGCTGCTCTGTCGATACGGTCCTGTACGTCTCCGACGCCACGCATCCCCTCCACAACGCGGATGGTTCAACCGCGTTCACGCCTGTCCCAGCCAATACCGTCGATTCGTCGTCGCTCGGCTACATCGTCGCTGCACATTCACCAGTTGACGGTGTCGGCAGCTCCGCACCGAAAGTCATGGTCTGGCACTGGACGTCGGTCGGCGGCACGCCGTCGCTCGTGGCCGACGGCGACGTGACCGTCCCGACCTTCGACATCCCGGCACCGGTTCCGCAGCCGGGCACCTCATACAAGCTCGACTCGCTGGATGCGCGGCTCACGCAGGCGGTCGCGGTCAATGATCAGGGTGCCGGCGGTGCGAAGGGGATCTGGACACAGCACACGGTCGCTGGTCCCGGTGGTCGCTCCGTGGTTCGCTGGTACGAGATCCTCGGCGGCACACCGCCGACGCTGCGACAGCATGGCGACGTTGGTAGCCCGACCGACTTCGTCTTCAACGGCGCGATCTCTCCTTCGATCGGCGGCAGCAGCGCCGCCGTCTTCTACAACAGAGGCGGGGCATCGACTCTGCCTGTGATCGGGGCGCAGACACGAACCGCGTCGACACCCCTCGGCAGCCTCGATCCGGGCGAGCTCGTCATCGGTCAGTCCAGCGCCGCCGACCTCGACTTCAGCTGTGGCGTCCCCTCTGCGACGTCCCCGTGCCGTTGGGGCGACTACGCGGGGGCGACCCCGGATCCACTGAACGACGGCGTTGTCTGGGGAAGCAGCCAAGTCACCGGGCCGTGCTTCATCTTCTGCGGGTTCTTCGCGCAATGGCAAACGCAGAATTTTGCGGTGGTCGCCTCCACATCGCCGCCACCGCCGCCCGTCCTGACCTCGATCACGGTGACACCCGCGACCGCCTCGGTCCAGAACGGCGGGTCCCAGCAGTTCAGCGCCACCGGCTACGACCAGAACAACGTCCCGATGAACCCGCAGCCGACGTTCACCTGGTCGGTCAGCGGTGGCGGCTCGATCAACTCGGCGGGCCTGTTCACGGCCACGACCGTCGGGTCGAACTTCACGGTGACCGCCGCGAGCGGTGGCGTGAACGGCACGGCCAAGGTCACGGTCACTGACTTCTCGCTCTCGGTGAGCCCGACTTCGCGGTCCATCAAGCGCAACCAGACCGCCACCTACGGAGTGACGATCACGCGCCTGAATGGGTTCGCGGGCTCCGTGCTCTTCACGGTCAGCGGACTGCCGAGCAACGCGACCGCGTCCGTAACTCCGAATCCCACGACTGGCACCAGCGTCACGGTGAAGATCTCGACCTCCCGAAGCAGCCCCATCGGACCGTTCACGCTGCAGATCAGGGGGTCGAGCGGAGGCTTGGCGCACGCGATCAACGTCTCGCTCATCCTCAGATAGGCTCGCCCCTGGTCGGTCGATGCTGGCCAGGGAGCCGATTGACAACGAGCCCTGACCGAGCGTTGAGGAGACGGCGACGCTCGGTGAGCTGGCGCGGGGTCACCGACTGCCGCGCTTGAGGCTCAACCACCACGTCGCTAGCAAGACTGCCGTGGCGACCGCAATCGCGAGGAGCCAATCACCGCGTGGCCGCCGCCAGCTGCTGGCCGGTCAACTCGGCGAGTGCTGAACGGACTGCGTCGTAGTCGACGACTCGGGGGAGGACGACGCCGAGGTTGACGCCGAAGATCGCGACGAGGGTGATGATCCTCGTGGCGATCGACCGCCGGTTGGGCCTCGCGGATGGCGAAAGCG
The DNA here is from genome assembly GCA_035649695.1 of Mycobacterium sp. Classification (GTDB taxonomy): domain Bacteria; phylum Actinomycetota; class Actinomycetes; order Mycobacteriales; family Mycobacteriaceae; genus Mycobacterium. Next base: position 2,407 of record DASRJA010000203.1, read on the forward strand.
AACCGGCGGTCGGTTTATCGAGTGGGGCGCCTACATCCGCTCGTGGCGGTCGGCGCCCAGTCAGCGGCTAGCCGTCGCCAGCGCGTCCGTTGCCTCCCGGCGTGCCAGGATC
>DASRJA010000204.1:0-2661 GCA_035649695.1 Mycobacterium sp.
CACTCCGTAGCAGGAAATCACCTTGTCGTGCACCCGCGGGTGCACGTTGACCCGGGTGATGTCGCCGCCGTAATGCTCGAGCACCCGGTGATCCATCACGCGGCGCCACAGCGGCGGGAAGTACGTCAGCGCGATCATCGATGCATAGCCGCTAGGCAGGTTCGGCGCGCCCTCCATGCTGCGCAGCGTCTGATACCGGCGTGTCGGGTTGGCGTGGTGATCGCTGTGCCGCTGCAGGTGATACAGGAAGAGGTTGGTCACGATGTGATCGGAATTCCAGCTGTGCACCGGCGCGCACCGCTCGTAGCGACCGCTTTCGGTCTTCTGCCGCAGCAGCCCGTAATGCTCGAGGTAATTCACCGTTTCCAGCAGCGTGAATCCGAACACGGCCTGGATCACGACGAATGGAATCAGCGCCGGACCGAAGACGGCGATCAGGATGCCGAAGAGCACCACCGACATCGCCCATGCATTGAGCACGTCGTTGGACCAGTGCCACGGACTCCTGCCGGCCCGACGCAGCCGCTGCGCCTCCAGCTCCCAGGACGAGCGCAGGCTGCCAAACACGCTTCGCGGCAGGAACTCCCAGAAGGTCTCGCCGAAGCGGGCCGACGCGGGATCCTCAGGGGTGGCCACCCGCACATGGTGGCCGCGGTTGTGCTCGATGTAGAAGTGGCCGTAAAACGTCTGCGCCAATGTGACTTTCGATAGCCACCGCTCGAGTTCGTCCTTCTTGTGACCCATTTCGTGCGCGGTGTTGATGCCCACCCCTCCGAGCACACCCACCGACAGCGCCAAACCGATCTTGGCCGGCCAACTCAATCCGCCATCAAATCCCAGCCAGCCCAGATCGGACGCGGTGAACAGGTAGGCACCCAAGATCACGCTCGCGTACTGGAACGGGATGTAGATGTAGGTGCAGTAGCGGTAGTACTTGTCGTTCTCCAGCCGCTCCATCACCTCGTCGGGCGGGTTCTGACCGTCAGGGCCGAAGCGCAGGTCCAGGGCGGGCAGCAGGATGTAGAGCAGGATCGGGCCGATCCAGAACGGCACCTGCGCCGCGACGTGCCAGCCCCATTGATGGAACGCCCACACCAGCGGCAGCATCACGAACAGCGCCGTCGGTGCGATCAGCCCCATCAGCCACAGGTAGCGCTTTCTGTCGCGCCATTGGGCGATCTCGATGTCTGACATTTGGGCGGTCACTACATGCCTCCTCGTGTGAGTGCCATCACGTCGTTGAGTTGACTATAGGACCCGTTTTGTCGTCTGTCTAGACACAAAGGCATGTTTTGTAAAACAGGTGCGGCGCGCTTCAGCGATTTCGGCGCGTTTAGCGTGGATTACGGCGCCGAAATCACTCCGGATTCGCGCTGGGCCAGCACCGAGTGGCTGCGGCCATAGAGGAAGTAGACGAGCACGCCGATAGCCATCCAGACGAGGAACCGAATCCACGTCAGGCCGGTCAGGTTCAGCATCAGCCACAAGCAGGCCACGATCGACGCGATCGGGAGCAGCGGCACCCCCGGCGCCCGGAACCCACGCTCAAGGTCCGGACGGGTGCGGCGCAGCACGATCACCCCCGCCGACACCAGCACGAACGCGAACAACGTGCCGATGTTGACCATCTCCTCGAGCTTGCCGATCGGGAACACCGACGCCGTGATGGCCACCAGCACCCCGACGATAAGAGTGATTCGCACCGGCGTGCCGTGCGGACCGGTTCTAGCCAGCGGTCGAGGCAGCAAGCCGTCGCGGCACATCGCGAACAACACCCGCGTCTGGCCGAGCACCAGCACGATGACGACGGTGGTCAGCCCCGCCAAGGCGCCGATCGAAATGACCTTCGCGGCCCAGTCCACGCCGTTGACGGCGAACGCGGTCGCGAGATTCGCCTTCTCTCCCGCATCGCGAAGCTCCGTGTAGCTGACCATGCCCGACAACACGAACGCCACCGCCACATAGAGGACCGTGACGATCGCCAGCGAGGCGAGAATCCCCCGCGACACGTCGCGCTGCGGATTCTTGGTCTCCTCGGCCGTCGTCGCGACGATGTCGAAGCCGATGAACGCGAAGAACACGATCGAGGCGCCCGCCAGCACGCCGTACCAGCCGTAGTGGCTGCCTTCAGCACCGGTCATCAGCGAGAACAACGACTGTTCCGAACCCGTGCCGCCGTGGCCGGCCTCGGCGGGCGGAATGAACGGCGAGAAGTTCGCCGTCTTGATGTAGAACGCGCCGACGACGACCACCAGCAGCACCACCGCCACCTTGACCACCGTGATGGCCAGGCTGACTTCTGCCGACAACTTGGTGCCCCAGGCGAGGATGACCGTGACGAACGCGATGATCAGCAGCGCGCCCCAGTCAACTTGGAAACCACCGAAATCGGCTGTGCCGCCGCCGAATCCGAACACCGTGCCCAGATAGCTCGACCAGCCTTTCGCCACCACGGCTGCGGCGACGGCGAACTCCAGGATCAAATCCCAGCCGATGATCCACGCGATGAACTCGCCGAAGGTCGCATAGGAGAACGTGTAGGCGCTGCCGGCCACCGGCACCGTCGAGGCGAACTCCGCATAACAAAGCGCGGCGAGGCCGCACGCGGTCGCGGCGATGACGAACGAGATCGAGATCGCCGGGCCGGTGATGTTGCCCGCA
>DASRJA010000205.1:0-6515 GCA_035649695.1 Mycobacterium sp.
GTTGTAGGAAAGGCCGGCACCGATCGCGCTGATCAAGAACAGCAGCGCCGCGATCTTCATCACAGCCAACCGGCCGATCTTGTCGGCGAGCCTGCCTGCGGTGACGGCGCCGAGGGCTGCCCCGAGCAACGCCGAGGCCACCGCGAAGCCGAGCTTGAAACCGCCGACGCCGAACTCGCCCTCGATCGCCGAGACCGCGCCATTGATCACCGCGCTGTCGTAGCCGAACAGCAGCCCGCCGAGTGCGGCCACCGACGCGATCCGGACGACCCGACCGGCGTGCTCGGTTTCTTCGTACTCCACTACAGAAGAGGAATCCCCAACCGGTCCGTGAGTCATGTGACGCCCTTCCGCAGCATTGCGTGATGAGAATCACATTAACCGCGCAATGGGGATCAGGCGGTGCGTTCTCCGAACTGAGACGTGAGTTCCGAGAAGACCCGGGATAAGTCGCCAACAGCGACGCCGGTGAGCGACGAGATGTGTCGCCGGCGCGGGCCGCGCGGCACCGCCACATCGTTAGGTACCACCAGCACAGGGCATCCTGCGCCTTCCGCTGCGGCGGTTCCGGTGACTGAATCCTCGATAGCCAAACACGCCGACGGCGGCAGATCCAGCAACGCGGCCGCCCGCAGATAAGCATCGGGTGCGGGTTTGCCCCGCGGCACCTCGTCGCCGCACACGGTCGCCGAAAAATACCGGCGACCAATGCTGTTCAATGCCCGATCAGTGAGCGGGCGCTGAGTGTTGGTTACCAGCGCCATCGGAGTCCCTTCGGCGGCAAGCGCTTCCAACAAATCCTGCGCGCCGTCGCACCACGGCAACCCGTTGTCGAACAACTCTGCTGTGTAGTCGTGCAGCCAGCGGATGGAGTCGGTCATCGCGACCGGATCCAGCTCCAGGCCGAGGTCGGTGTAAACGGTGCGCATGGTGTCTTCCGCGGAGCCGCCCACCATCGACGCGCGCACTTCGGGAGTCAACCTGCCACCAAGCTCTTCGTAGAGCGCCGCGAGCGAGACATCCCAGAGCTTTTCGGAGTCGACGAGCGTGCCATCCATATCGAACAGCACCGCTTGCATGTCAGCGATTCTGTCATGGTTCGCACGTACGGTGAAAATCATGACAATTCTCGTGACCGGCGCCACAGGAAACATCGGCCGTCGCATCGTCGATCACCTGATCGACCTGGGCGCCAACGACATCCGCGCACTGACCAAGAACCCGTCGAAGGCGAAGCTGCCCGACGGGGTGACGGCCGTCACCGGATACCTCGGCGATCCCGAATCGCTGCCCGCCGCGTTCGATGGCGTCGAGCGCATGTATCTGGCCCCCCTGCCCACCACACTTGACGTCACACTTGAGCTCATACGCAAGGCCAATGTCGAGTATGTGGTCGCGTTGTCCGGCGGCGGTGACTGGCAGGAGCACGCAGACAAGGTCACAGCGTCAGGGCTGGTAAATACCCAACTCGGGCCGGGCGAGTTCACCGACAACTTCACGATCTGGGCCGACCAGATCAAGGCCAGCCAGACGGTCCGCGATCCGTATCCCTCGGTTGTCGAGGCGCCGATCTCGATGGATGACATCGCCCGAGTCGCCGCCGCGCTGCTGATCAAGCCTGACGAATCGCACCACGGAAAGATGTATCCGATCACCGGCCCGGAAGCGCTGACCCGTGCGGATATCGCCAAGCAGATCGGCGTCGGGATCGGCGTCGACATCACGTTCGAGCAATGCAGCCGCGCCGACGGCGAGGCCGCGTTGCGGCCGGCCATGGGCGAGTACGCGCACTGGTACCTCGATCAGATCGAGACCGGGATCGACACACCTCAACAGGCCAATCAGCTGGTCGCCGACCTGACCGGCGCACCGGCTCAGTCCGTGGCCCAATGGGCCGCGCAGAACGCCGAGATGTTCCGCTGAACAGCTCGAAGAAGTCGGCCCAGTGGGAACTTAAGGCACGCCCGAGGTGCGATCGGCGTGCAATAAGTGGCCACTCGACGACGACCTAGGTGTTGAAGTACTTCGCCTCGGGGTGGTGCAGCACGAACGCGTCCGTGGACTGCTCCGGGTGAAGCTGCAACTCCTCGGACAGCGTCACACCGATGCGATCGGGTTCCAGTAGCTCCATCATCTTTGCGCGGTCCTCGAGGTTCGGGCAGGCGCCGTAGCCGAACGAGAACCGGGCACCGCGGTAGCCGAGCTTGAAGTAGTCCTCGACCGAGTCGGGGTCCTCGGCGGCCATCACGTGATCGGGGAACCGCAGCTCTTCGCGGATGCGCTTGTGCCAGTACTCGGCCAGTGCCTCGGTCAGCTGCACACCGATACCGTGCACCTCGAGATAATCGCGGTAGGAGTCCGACTTGAACAACTCGTTCGCGAAGTCAGCGATGGGCTGTCCCATGGTCACCAACTGGAACGGCAACACGTCAACCTCGCCGCGCTCGTTGGCCAGCTCCCGCGACCGGATGAAGTCGGCGATGCACAGGAACCGGTCACGCTGCTGACGCGGAAAGGTGAACCGGAACCGTTCGGCCGCATCGGGTTTGGGCTCGGTGAGCACGATGACGTCGTCACCTTGAGACACCGCCGGGAAGTAGCCGTACACCACGGCCGCGTGCGCGAGGATGCCCTCCGTCGACAGCCGGTCCAGCCAGTACCGCAGGCGCGGGCGGCCTTCGGTTTCGACGAGCTCTTCGTATGACGGGCCCTCACCGCCGCGCACGCCGCGCAATCCCCACTGGCCGAGGAACAGCGCACGCTCGTCGAGCGTGCTGGTGTAGTCAGCCACCGCGACACCTTTGACGACGCGGGTGCCCCAGAACGGCGGGACCGGCACCTCAACATCGGCAGCGACGTTCGAGCGCGCCGGCACCACGACCGGCGTCTCCTTGGCTTTCCGTTCGGCCGCAATGCGTTTCGACCGCTCGTGGCGAGCCTTGCGCTCGGCCTCCTTCTCGCGTGCCGCGACCGCCTCGGGGCTGTCGGTGTCGGGGACCTCGCCACGCTTGGCGCTCATGATGACGTCCATCAGCTTGAGGCCCTCGAACGCGTCACGGGCGTAATGCACTTCGCCTTCGTAGACGTCGGCGAGATCGTTCTCAACGTAGCTGCGGGTGAGCGCCGCGCCGCCGAGCAGTACCGGGAACCGGTCGGCCACCCCGCGAGTGTTCATCTCTTGGAGGTTTTCCTTCATCACTACGGTGGACTTCACCAGCAGCCCCGACATGCCAACGACGTCGGCGCTCTTGTCCTGGGCCACCTCGAGGATGTTGGCGATCGGCTGCTTGATGCCGATGTTGACGACCTCGTAGCCGTTGTTGGTCAGGATGATGTCGACCAGGTTTTTTCCGATGTCGTGCACGACGCCCTTGACGGTGGCCAGCACGATGCGGCCCTTGCCTGCGTCGTCCTCGGCCTTCTCCATGTGTGGTTCGAGGTACGCCACAGCGGTTTTCATCACTTCGGCGGACTGCAGCACGAACGGCAGTTGCATCTGGCCCGAGCCGAACAGCTCGCCGACGGTCTTCATGCCGGCCAGCAGGTCGTCGTTGATGATGGACAGTGGCGGCTTCTGCGTCATCGCCTCGTCGAGGTCGGCCTCCAGCCCGTTGCGCTCGCCGTCGACGATGCGCTGCGCCAACCGCTCCAGCAGTGGCATCTTGGCCAGTTCGGCGGCGCGTGACTCCTTCGACGACGCCGCGGAGACGCCCTCGAACATTCCCATCAGTTCCTGCAGCGGGTCGTAACCCTCACGCCGGCGGTCGTACACCAGGTCCAAAGCGACCTCGCGCTGCTTCTCGTCAATCCTGTTCATCGGCAGGATCTTCGAGGCGTGCACGATCGCCGAATCGAGCCCGGCCTCCTGGCATTCGTGAAGGAAGACCGAGTTGAGCACCTGCCGTGCAGCAGGATTGAGGCCGAACGAGATATTCGAAAGCCCCAGTGTCGTTTGGACATCCGGGTGCTTTTGCTTCAGAAGTCGGATGGCTTCGATGGTTTCGATGCCATCTTTGCGCGACTCTTCCTGACCCGTGCAGATGGTGAACGTGAGCGTGTCGATCAGGATCGAGGACTCATCCACACCCCAATTCCCGGTGATGTCGGCGATGAGCCGCTCGGCGATTTCCACCTTCTTCTCGGCGGTGCGGGCCTGACCCTCCTCGTCGATTGTCAGCGCGACCACCGCGGCGCCGTGCTCGGCGACGAGTTCCATCGTCTTGTGGAACCGCGACTCCGGCCCGTCGCCGTCCTCGTAGTTCACCGAGTTGATCGCGCACCGGCCACCGAGATGCTCCAAACCCGCCTTCAGCACCGGGGTTTCGGTGGAGTCCAGCATGATCGGCAGCGTCGACGCGGTGGCCAGCCGGCTGGCAAGCGCGGTCATGTCCGCCACGCCGTCGCGACCCACGTAGTCCACGCATAGGTCGAGCAGGTGCGCGCCGTCGCGTGTCTGCTCCTTGGCGATGTCGAGGCACTTCTGCCAGTCCTCGGCGATCATCGCCTCACGAAACGCCTTGGAGCCGTTGGCGTTCGTCCGCTCGCCGATCATCAGCACCGACGCGTCCTGCGCGAACGGCGTCGACGAGTACAGCGACGCGACGGCGGGCTCGTAGGTGGCGTGGCGCTCGGCGCGCTGCACATTCGGAATCGCGTCGGCGACCTTGCGGATGTGTTCGGGTGTGGTGCCGCAGCACCCGCCGACCAGCGACAGTCCATATTCGGAGACGAAGCCCGACAGCGCCTCGGCGAGTTCGTCTGGCGTAAGCGGGTATTCGGCACCGTTGGCACCCAACACCGGCAGGCCCGCGTTCGGCATCACCGACACCGGGGTGCGGGCATGTTGAGACAGATAGCGCAGGTGCTCGCTCATCTCGGCGGGACCCGTGGCGCAGTTCAGCCCGATCATGTCGACACCGAGCGGCTCGACCGCCGTCAGCGCCGCGCCGATCTCGCTGCCCAGCAGCATGGTGCCGGTGGTCTCGACGGTCACGTGGGCGATCACCGGGATGTGACGGCCGAGCTGGGCCATCGCCCGGCGTGACCCGAGCACCGCGGCCTTCAGCTGCAGCAGGTCCTGGCATGTCTCGACGAGGATCGCGTCCGCGCCGCCCTCCAACATGCCGAGGGCAGCCTCGGCGTACGCGTCGCGGATCACCGCGTACTCGGTGTGGCCAAGCGTTGGCAACTTGGTGCCGGGGCCCATCGAGCCCAACACGTACCGCCTGCGATCCGGGGTGCTCATCTCGTCGGCCACCCGCCGCGCGATCGCGGTGCCGCGCTGGGAGAGATCACGGATTCGATCCGCGATGTCGTAGTCGCCGAGGTTGGACAGGTTGCAGCCGAACGTATTGGTCTCGACGGCGTCCGCGCCGGCCTCGAAGTAGGCGCGGTGGATGGTCTCGATCACATCCGGACGGGTGTCGTTGAGGATCTCGTTGCAGCCCTCGAGGTTGTTGAAGTCGTCGAGCGTGAGATCGGCCGCCTGCAGCTGCGTGCCCATGGCGCCGTCGCCCACCATGACCCGCTTCGACAAGGTGTCGAGCAAATCGGTGTCGTACGCGCGATCGTTCACAACAGTCACAGAGACAGGGTAGTCGCTCTATCCAAATCGGCCTGTGTGGCGATGCCACTCATCGCTGCCACACAAGGCTTACGCTGGCCTAGTGACCCCGTCGGATGCGAGCGGCCATAGGCCGGCCGACCTGCCAAAACTCAACGACACGATCGTCGTCGCCGCCTTCGAAGGCTGGAACGACGCGGGCGACGCCGCCAGCGATGCGCTGGAGCACCTGGATGCGATCTGGGAAGCGGAGCCGATCGTTGAGATCGATGACGAGGCCTATTACGACTACCAGGTGAACAGGCCCGTGATCAGACAGGTCGACGGCGTTACCCGGGAACTGGTGTGGCCGTCGATGCGGATCTCACACTGCCGCCCGCCCGGCTCCGACCGCGACATCGTGCTGATGCACGGCGTGGAGCCGAACATGCGCTGGCGCACGTTCTGCGCCGAGCTGCTCGCGATCGCCGACAAGCTCAACGTGCAGACCGTCGTCATCCTCGGCGCGCTGCTGGCCGACACGCCGCACACCCGACCCGTGCCGGTCTCAGGAGCGGCCTACTCCCCCGACTCGGCCAAGACGTTCGGCCTGGAAGAAACCCGCTACGAGGGCCCAACCGGCATTGCCGGGGTGTTCCAGGACGCGTGTGTGCAAGCGGGCATCCCTGCGGTGACGTTCTGGGCGGCCGTTCCGCACTACGTGTCGCAACCGCCGAACCCGAAGGCGACGGTGGCGTTGTTGCGTCGCGTCGAGGATGTCCTCGATATAGAGGTACCGCTGGCCGATCTGCCCAGCCAGGCCGAGGAGTGGGAACAGGCCGTGAGCGAGATGACGTCCGAGGACGACGAGATCGCCGAGTACGTCCAGTCCCTCGAAGAGCGCGGCGACGCAGAGGTCGACATGACCGAGGCGCTCGGCAAGATCGATGGTGACGCGCTGGCCGCGGAGTTC
>DASRJA010000206.1:0-22063 GCA_035649695.1 Mycobacterium sp.
TGGCGAGCATCGGCACGCCGTACCAGAGTCCCTCGGTGCACGAGCCCATACCCGCGTGCGTCACGAACGCGTCGGCCACCCGGAGCACCGCCGGCTGCGGCACGGCCTTTCGCACCTGCACCCAGCCAGGCACGTCGCCCAGCTCGTCGGGTGCCACCCGGCCCGTCGCAATGACGAGGCGCCAACCGGTGTCATCGAGCGCCCCAATCACATTGCGGTACAGGTCGATTCGGTCGGTGTATGCGGTGCCGAACGCCATCAGGGCGAGAGGACCGTCGCAGGCGGGTGGCGTCCAATCGTCGGCGTTTTCTCGCCGCGGATCGATGCACGGTCCGACGAACCGGTAGCGGACAGCGTCGACACGATCGGAGTTGGGCTGCATGACACGGGGAATCAGCACGAGACAGCGGCGGGGCACGCCCGTTACGTCGTCGAAGGTCAGCGAGGTGCCGGCGGAGGCCAGCCACGCGTCGAAGTCACGCAGATACTTCTGGCCGGCGGGACTGCCGTAGATCGGCTCTAGCACCTCGGCCATGTCCTCGTGGTAGCCGTCCCATGCGACCGCGCTCGGCGACAGTTGCGCCGACGCAACGCCCCAGAGGTCGGCCGCCACCGGCCCGGCCATGCCGCCGATGTCGTAGAGCACAATGTCGGGTGGGTCGGCATCCAGGGCTGCTCGAACCTGCGGCAGCACGTGAATCTGATCGTCGAGGAACATCCGCATGCCCGCGGTGTCGTCGTCGGGCCAGCTGGCCGGTGCGCTCGGCGAGCCGGGCAGCAGCGAGTTGTAGCCGATGACGTCCGCGCCGGTCGGAAGGGGCAGATCGGCAAGATGGCCGCCGACCAGATCGCTGACGCGGTGGCCGCGGTCGACCAGTTCACGGACGACGGCGAGGTGGGGGTGCATGTGGCTGGGCGCGGAGGAGGCGACGACGGCGATATGCATCCCGTCCCATTGTCCGGCGGTCGGAAAAATTGTCAGACTTGAGCGGAACAGACTCAACCTTGACGACGTTGAACATCGCGACAAGCATTTTCTCTATACGAACGGAGGTGTCGTGGACTCGTTCAACCCGACGACCAAGACCCAGGCGGCGCTGACGGCGTCGTTGCAGGCGGCGACCGCCGCAGGCAACCCGCGGATCACGCCGGCCCACCTTTTGATGGCATTGCTCACCCAGAACGATGGCATCGCCGCCCCATTATTGGAGGCCGTCGGCGTCGAGCCAGCGACAATTCGCGCCGAGGCGCAACGCCTCCTCGACCGGCTGCCCAGCGCCAGCGGCGCAGCCTCGCAGCCGCAGCTGGCCCCGCAGTCGCTGGCCGCGATCACCACGGCGCAGAACCTCGCCACGGAGATGGACGATGAGTACGTCTCGACCGAGCACCTGATGGTCGGCCTGGCCACCGGCGACTCCGACGTGGCCAAGCTGCTGACCGGTCATGGCGCGTCACCTCAAGCTTTAAGGGATGCGTTTGTCAAGGTGCGCGGCAGCGCCCGCGTCACGAGCCCGGAGCCCGAGGCGACATATCAGGCGTTGGAGAAGTACTCCACCGACCTGACCGAGCGTGCCCGCGAGGGCAAGCTCGATCCAGTCATTGGGCGCGACAACGAGATTCGTCGCGTCGTGCAGGTGCTCTCGAGGCGCACCAAGAACAACCCGGTGCTGATCGGCGAGCCCGGTGTCGGCAAGACCGCGATCGTGGAGGGCCTGGCCCAGCGCATCGTGGCGGGCGACGTGCCGGAGAGCCTGCGCGACAAGACCGTTATCAGCTTGGACCTCGGTTCGATGGTCGCCGGGTCGAAATATCGCGGCGAGTTCGAGGAGCGGCTCAAGGCCGTGCTCGACGACATCAAGAACTCGGCCGGCCAGATCATCACGTTCATCGACGAGCTGCACACCATCGTGGGCGCCGGTGCGACCGGCGAGTCCTCGATGGACGCCGGCAACATGATCAAGCCGATGCTGGCCCGCGGCGAGCTGCGCCTGGTCGGTGCCACCACCCTCGACGAGTACCGCAAATACATCGAGAAGGACGCCGCGCTGGAGCGCCGCTTCCAGCAGGTGTTCGTCGGCGAGCCGTCGGTCGAGGACACCGTAGGCATCCTGCGCGGCCTGAAGGACCGCTACGAGGTGCACCACGGTGTGCGCATCACGGACTCCGCGCTGGTCGCGGCGGCCACGCTGTCCGACCGCTACATCACCGCGCGGTTCCTGCCGGACAAGGCCATCGACCTGGTCGACGAGGCCGCCAGCCGGTTGAGGATGGAGATCGACTCGCGGCCCGTCGAGATCGACGAGGTCGAGCGGTTGGTCCGTCGCCTCGAGATCGAGGAGATGGCGCTGGCCAAAGAGGAAGACGCGGCGTCGGCGGAACGGCTGGAGAAGCTGCGCGCCGAGCTGGCCGACCAGAAAGAAAAGCTCGCGGAGCTCACGACGCGATGGCAGAACGAGAAGAACGCCATCGACATCGTCCGCGAGCTCAAGGAGCAGCTGGAGACGCTGCGCGGCGAGGCCGACCGAGCCGAGCGCGACGGCAACCTGGAGAAGGCGTCCGAGCTGCGCTACGGCCGCATCCCCGAGATCGAGAAGAAGCTCGATGCCGCACTCCCGCAGGCCGAGGCCCGCGAGGACGTCATGCTCAAGGAAGAGGTCGGACCCGACGACATCGCCGACGTGGTGTCGGCGTGGACCGGTATTCCGGCTGGGCGGATGCTCGAGGGCGAGACCGCCAAGCTGCTGCGCATGGAAGACGAGCTGGGCAAGCGCGTCGTCGGCCAGAAGAAGGCCGTGCAGGCGGTGTCGGATGCGGTGCGCCGCAGCCGGGCCGGCGTCGCGGATCCGAACCGGCCGACGGGCTCGTTCATGTTCCTCGGCCCGACAGGTGTCGGTAAGACCGAACTCGCAAAAGCGTTGGCGGAGTTCCTGTTTGACGACGAACGCGCGATGGTCCGCATCGACATGAGCGAGTACGGCGAGAAGCACTCGGTGGCCCGGCTGGTCGGTGCGCCTCCCGGCTACATCGGCTACGACCAGGGCGGTCAGCTGACCGAGGCGGTGCGGCGGCGTCCGTACACCGTGATCCTGTTCGACGAGATCGAGAAAGCGCATCCGGACGTGTTCGACGTGCTGTTGGCTGTGCTCGACGAAGGCCGGCTGACGGACGGTCAGGGCCGCACGGTCGATTTCCGCAACACGATCCTGATCCTGACGTCCAACCTGGGTGCAGGTGGGTCGGAAGAGCAGGTGATGGCGGCGGTGCGCGCGGCGTTCAAGCCGGAGTTCATCAACCGGCTCGACGACGTGATCATCTTCGACGGGCTCAACCCCGAGGAGCTGGTCGAGATCGTCGACATCCAGCTGGCGCAGCTGGACAAGCGGTTGGCGCAGCGCAGGCTGACGCTCGAGGTGTCGCTGCCCGCCAAGAAGTGGCTGGCCGAACGCGGGTGGGACCCGCAATACGGTGCCCGTCCGCTGCGACGGCTGATTCAGCAGGCCATCGGCGACCAGCTGGCCAAGATGCTGCTGGCAGGGGAGGTGCATGACGGCGACGTCGTGCCGGTCAACGTCAGCGCGGACGGCGACTCGCTGGTCCTCGGATGAGCGCTCGCGCGGAAGTGTGAAGGCGCGGGGTAAAACGCCAAAATTGAAGGGCCGAAAGCCGCAACCTCTATAGCCCTTCGCGGTGACCGCCCGAAGGCGGGATCCGCGCCTTGCTGAACTGTAGGTGCGCGGTGCAAGTCACCGCAAGTTGCGCAAATGCACTAGCGACACCAATCCCATGTCGCGATACAGCACGGCGGGCGGCAGCTGCCGAAAGCCGCGAACCCCCGACCTCCGCGTGGCCACCTGCACGATCTTGCGCGCGATCCGGAAGTCCAGATCCTTCAGCGATCCCCGATCCGTGGTCGTGTCGAGGATCGAGGACAAGCCCGCGACAGCGAAGGGGCTCGTCACGTCGAGCATGACGTTGGTGGCCGCGACGAGGTGACGTGCTCGCTCGTCGACGGACGCTTGCGATAGCGCCGGTACGGCGGCGTCGAGGCGTCGCGCTACGCGGGCGATGAAGCGGCTCAGCCTGTGTGGACCAAGGCTGAGCGTGCCGGCGTGGCTGACGGTCAGCCCCAGGCAGTCGATGCGGTCGCGGCCGCGATAGGCGGGATCCCGCGTCGACGGTTGACCGGTTCCGCTCAGTGCGGTGCGAAGCTCCTTCGACAGCTTGCGTTTGACGCCCAATTCGTCGATTAGTGAATCGATCCTCGCGTCCGCCTCATGCAGGGCGGCGAGATCCGAATGGGCGACGATGAAGTCGTCGTTGTAGCGCGCGTAGAAGATTCCGTCGATCGATGTGATCGCCGCATCCATTGGTGCGACCGCGAGATTACCTAGCAGTGGGACCAGAGGGGTTCCCATCGCGACACCTTTGAGCCGGGTGAACTCGGTGCCGTCGGTTTCCCGCACTACGGGACGAACCAGCCCGGTGATGAGATCCCATGTGGTCGAGCCGATTTCGCCGTTCGGGCTGCCAAGGGCGGCGACGTCTTTCAGGATGCGCCACAGGGCCGCGTCACGACCGACCGGAAGATTGTCCCCGTACTTTTCGAAATCGGATTGCAGGACGTACAACGGCGGCCCTTTGACGCCGACCCGGTCGCGGTGGGCGCGGATGAAGGCGGCGAACGTCTGCATTGCAACGACATTCGTCACACCGGACAGATAGGAGTAGACGCCGGGCAGACCATAACACCGCGCATTGTGCGTGAGGAGCTTGAAGAGCGCAGAGCCCACGACGTGATCGGGAAAGTCTGCCAGGTGCGCCTCGCGACGTTTACCGTTGGTTTCAAGGATCCAGAGATCCACTGGCCGTGGCCGGAATTCGCCGTCAGTGACACTGCGGGCGATGGCCTTGGCCAGGCCCTGCCGTTCGGCCGCGGTACTGAAATACGAGACACCGCAGTGCGCCTCACTGAATCCCGAACCGCGTTCGCTTCTCTTGGTGAAAATCCGCAGGATGGTGTCTTCGTAGGTCTTGGGGTCGGCCAGCCGTTCCTCGATGTCGACCGGTTCAACCTCAGTGAGCATGGCTCACCTCCGAAAGGCGGCTGCCGGCGTGCCAGGTGTTCACGGTTCGGCGCCAGCGGCGGAACCGATCGCTGTCGACCTCGGACGGCAGGATGAAGATCAGGCGTAATCCGCCTCCGTAGAAGATCGGCGAGACCCAGCGCCCTGACACCGAAGTCACGACGGCACCCTGGTCGAGGCTCTTCATCGCCATAGGCAGGAGTCCCACGAGGAGATTCTGCTCGAGGCCACGTGCGACCCGCCTTCCTTCCCGCTTCTGCAAATCCACGACGATGCCGTCGGGAAAGATCGCACGAAAGTCTGACTCGAGGACTTCCGTGTTATTCGACAATGCGTCATCGATTGGTGCCATCCACTCCTCTGAGACGATCCGATCAAGCGCCTGGTCGCCGTTCTCCATCGCTGTCGGGAGGATTTCGGCACGATTCGCTGCGCCTCCGGTAGCAGTTTGAAGCGCCAGATGCGGTTGACTCCCAGTGTTCTTGGTTGTCATCCGCTCGTAGAACACCAGGTTCGATGACGACCGGAACGCCAGATGGCCTTCACTGCCGAAGGTTTCCCGCATCAGCGTGATCGCGTTGGCCTTCTGCCGTGAGTCGATCCAGTCGGGCACCGAGATTCTGCCCACTTGCACCGGCCCCGACTCGGCGGTGAGCGCGCGGATCCAGTCTGGAAGGGACAGCAGCGTCGGCAGCACAGTCACGCGGTCTTGAAGGTGCTGCAGATTGATGTGCACGATGAGAAGCACGATCATGGCCGCGGTGATCTGGACGAGATCCGAGGCTGGGTTGACGTCGAACCACACGAGGGCGAACAGCCCCGCTGAGAACAAGATGGTCGCGTTCAGGGCGCGGAACTGGCCTTCGGCGAACAAGCGGATCTGGTATGCGCCGATCAAGCTGCGAACAACGAAGAGCGGCAGGAGCGCCAGCAGGAAGCTGAACGGTATCCCGGGCAGAACCAAGAGTCCCAACGGAATTGAGAGCGACCAGAAGAACAGGGTGATGATCGGCGTGGTCCACAACAAATCGTAGAAGAACCGCATACGGAACTGACGAAATGCCGGAATGCGTCGCAGGCGAACGAAGTCGAAGTAGAAAACGGCCGTCGCCTCATATGAGCCACGTAACAGCGGCAGCACCAGATAGAAGAATTGAAAGGGATCGACATTGCGCCATGCCGAATAGCCGGCGGTGAGATCGAAAGCCCGGTTGTTCATCGAATACATGCCGGCGATCAGCAGAACCGCCACCGCATCCAGTCGCAGACCCAGACCCGAGAGGGTTGCCTCGATGCCAAGTCGAGGCGGGATCGACGGGAGTACCCGCCGCAATGAACGACCGCCATGTTGCGGCCACAGCCCGGTAAGCCGGTAGGCGCGCACCGTGTAGTGAACCGAGATCCAGATGCTGAGCGCGTTCGACAAGATGATCGCGATGACAATTGCGGCGGTCGGATAGAGAAAGACGCCAACGGCGATCACGAGAACTGATAGGGCAGTCGGCGCGAACATGGACCACAAAGGTCGGTAGATGCGCCGGGTGGCGAACATGCCGGAATGAAGCACCCGCACGGGCATGCGCAAGGCGAGTTCGATGAGGATGAGAAACGCGTAGAAGGACCCCATCGGATCGTGGTCGGAGGGGAGCACAAGGACCAGGGCCGCTGTGCCGCCGACTGTCACAACCGTTGCCACGACTGCCGATAGCGTGAGCCAACTGCCGATCTCGCGCTCGATTGCGTCCCGGTCCCCGGCCTGAGCCAGGGCTCTGAGTCGCTCGCGCATCACTTCGAGTAGCCCCCACCACGCGCCGCTGATGATGAGGCTGCCCACTCGCAGCATCATGACGGTGAACGCCGCCAGCCCACCGAGGCTGGTGAGGATGATCAGGAATTCGGCGACGTGAATCGCGTAGCGGGCTCCGTCGAGCAGCAGCGCATAGCGCATGCGGTAGACGAAGTACGCGACGACCCTGCCGGTGAGAAGGCTCGCGTACAGCGAGACAGAACGATTCTCCTTGCGCGCCGCCTTTTCGAACCACCGGTCTATATCGTTCATAGATGCGCTCGTCGGTGGCGGCAAAACTCGTGTGGCCTTTCGCTAGCGAACAAATCACGGGGACCGGTGCGGGGTGGGAAGCTGTAGTCCGTTGCGCATCACGGCGAGCCCGGAAGTTCGCTCTCCCAATGTAGAAGGGTGCACCATGCGGCGAGGCGATGTAGCCGTATTGTCGATTTCCTGCGTTCTAGCAGCAATTGTCGTCGCGGCCATCACCTTCAGCGTTCGCGTTTTGGACCGCACGCCGGTCACCGTGGAATTCGAACCTGTCGACACCAGCTCGACCTGGCTCGTCATGACGTGGGGCCCGAGTCTGTGCAGCGCTGAGCCGACCAGTCCGGGTTGCAAGTCCGGTCGGGTGGAGAAGATGGGGCCCACCTGGATCCTGCACGGGCTGTGGCCGCAGCCGGCCGCCAATCAGTACTGCGGCGTCCCGAAGGGCCTCCTCGACCGCGCCCGCGACATCCGCAGGAGCGACTTGCCGCCCGTGGATATCGGGGATGACGTGCGGGCCTCTCTTCAGTCGATGATGTCGGACGCTTCGATCATGGGTCCCCACGAGTGGTACGCGCACGGCACCTGCTCCGGCGTGACACCGGATGTGTTCTTCGGCGACGCTGTGACACTCGTCGAGCAGGCTCGTACGGTTCTCGATCCGATGTTCGCAGATGCCGAGGAAGGCCGGATACAGCTGAGCGACGTGCAGGACAAGCTCAATCAGGTGTACGGCGCCGGAGCGGGCGATCGCGTCCGTCTCAGTTGTCGCAATATGACCGGAGTCGGTAGCGTTGCTTACGAGCTACACCTGTCGCTTCCCCCGGTCCCCGATCTGAGGGCCGTCGACGGGACGCTGTCGCTGAAAGACCTGATCGTCAAGGCCCCACCGCTCGCGCCCGGGTGCTTGCACGCGAGCGTGCCCTGACCGGCCCGTTGGTCCCGGCCAAACGGTATGTGACCCGGTTGTGACGTCCTTGCGTTCGGGTATAAGAGGTACCAGCAAGTAGGCTAGGCGCGATGGTTCCCCTTTGGTTCACGCTGTCTGCACTCTGTTTCGTGGGTGCGGCGGTGCTGCTGTACGTCGACATCGACCGTCGACGTGGGCTGGGCCGTCGGCGGAAGTCGTGGGCGAAGTCACACGGCTTCGACTACGAGCACGAATCGGCCGACATTCTCAAGCGCTGGAAGCGCGGCGTGATGTCGACCGTCGGCGATATCACCGCCAAGAATGTCGTGCTCGGGCAAATCCGGGGCGAGGCGGTGTTCATCTTCGACCTCGAAGACGTCGCGACGGTCATCGCGCTGCACCGCAAGGTCGGCACCAACGTCGTCGTCGACCTGCGGCTCAAGGGCATCAAGGAGCCGCGGGAGAACGACATCTGGCTGCTCGGCGCGATAGGCCCGCGGATGGTGTACTCCACCAACCTCGACGCCGCGCGCCGGGCCTGCGACCGGCGGATGGTGACGTTCGCCCACACGGCGCCGGATTGCGCCGAAATCATGTGGAACGAACAGAACTGGACGCTGGTATCGATGCCGGTCACCAGCACCCGCGCCCAGTGGGACGAAGGCCTACGGACCGTGCGCCAGTTCAACGACCTGCTGCGCGTGCTGCCGCCGCTCCCGCAGGCCACGACGGGCCAGCCCGTCGCACGCCGCGGTGGCTCGCCAAGCCGGCCGCTCAGCCCCGCGCCCGCCCGCTCCGAACTGCCGACCGGCCGGGCCGATATGCCGCCGGGCCGCGCCGACGTCGGCCGCTACACGCAGGCGCGCCCCGAGCCCGGCCGATCGGAACCGGTGCGCCGCCCGCCGCCACCGCCGTCACGCAACGGCCGGCAGTCTCCGCACTACCAGCGCTAAGTAGTGTCTAGGGCATGGCACGCCCCGTCGCATTGATCACCGGACCGACGTCCGGGCTCGGCGCGGGATTCGCACGCCGCTACGCCATCGACGGCTACGACCTGGTGCTGGTGGCCCGCGACGCCGAACGACTCGAGCGCCTCGCCGCGGAACTGCATGACGAGGCGGGCGCCGAAGTAGAGGTTTTGGTCGCCGACCTGGCCGTCGAAGCCGACCGCGCGAAGGTGGCGGATCGACTCGCCGCCGGGGTACGGGTTCTGGTGAACAACGCGGGGTTTGGCACCTCCGGCGAGTTCTGGACCGCCGACCTGGCGCTGCTGCAGTCCCAGCTCGACGTCAACGTCACCGCGGTGATGCAACTGACGCACGCCGCGCTGCCGCCCATGCTTTCTGCCCACGAAGGGACGGTGATCAACGTCGCCAGTGTGGCGGGGTTGCTGCCCGGCCGCGGATCGACGTACTCGGCATCCAAGGCGTGGGTGATCGCGTTCTCCGAAGGGCTCGCCAACGGGCTCACCGGCACCGGTGTCGGGGTGCACGCGTTGTGTCCCGGCTTCGTGCACACCGAGTTTCACGCCCGCGCAGGCATCGAGATGAGCGGCACCCCGTCATTCCTCTGGCTCGAGGTGGACGACGTGGTGCGCGAAACGATGGCCGACGTCGCCAAAGGCAAGGTGGTCATGGTTCCCGGACTGCAGTACAAGGCGCTCACCACCGGCGGCCGGATGGTGCCGCGAAACCTGGTGCGGGCGGTGTCGAAAGTCGTTGGCAAGGGCCGCGGCCGCACCTAGATGTCGCCGCGTGCCCTAGTCGCCGTCGTCGCGGCGATCATCATGGTCGCCTCGGCTTGCTCCGGTGACGACGGCCACCCGAATCCGTACTCCACGCAATCCGCAGCCATCGGCGAATCGCTGTCCATCCTCGGTTGGAACATCTCGGTGACTAATCTGCGGTTCGACTCCGAGCATGTCCTCGTCGACGTGGATGCCTCGCCTTCGCAGAAGGACGCCCCGCACGCCAAACCCGAGGACATCCGGTTCGGGCTCTACGGCGCGCTGGCGCACCCGATTGAGGCAAATGCTCTTGGCAGCTGCAAGGACGTGACAAGCCTTGCCCTGCAACCAGTATCGGCGCCTTCTCCGGACCGGCTCACCGGCACGGTCTGCTTGGGCCCACAGCGCGACCAGTCCCAGGTGCGCGGTGTGTACGCGTACTCGCCGCGCGAACGTATTCCGGACACCGCAGCCGCGTACCCAGCGGCGTTCCCTGTCGGCGTGCCGCCGACGAACGAGAACGACACCGGGCTGATGCTCAGGACAACGAGCGTTGACGCGTTCAGTGCCGACGGCGCGCAGCTCGACCCGTCGGCGGTCGGCGATCCAAATGCGTTTTCCGGCAACGGCTATATGCTTCTCGGCCTCGAAATCGAAGGCCTCGCAGCACGATACCGTGACGACTCGGCCCGCCGAGGCGGCCCCATGATGGTGCTGGCCGCGCCGACACTGCCCGCGCCTGGCCTCAGCCACGCCTGCGACATCTACGGCGCCTCGGTGCTCGTCTTGCCGGACGCATCGCGCGACGCTGTGCAGGTCCGCGTGTCGCTCTGCACACAGGGGGAGATCAACAGCGCACTGCTCTACGCGACGGTGTCGATGGTCGGCACCCACGCCGGATTGTGGGAAAAAGGATGACTGGACATCGCCCTGATGTCGCCGCCGCAGCGGCTCCGGGCCCGACCGAATGGGGCGACACCCCCGGCGTCGGGCCCTGGGAAGGTCCACACCCCGAGGATCCGCGCTACGACCCCGCGCTGCTGCGCGACGGCGACACACGCAACGTCGTTGACGCATACCGGTACTGGACGCGCGTGGCGATCATCGCCGACATCGACCAGCGCAGGCATCCGCTGCACATCGCGATCGAGAACTTCGGCAACGACGCGAACATCGGCGGAGTGGTGCGGACCGCCAACGCGTTCGCCGTCGACACCGTGCACATCGTCGGCCGACGACGCTGGAACCGGCGCGGCGCCATGGTGACCGACCGCTACCAGCGCCTGCGCCACCACGACACCACCGCCGAACTGCTGACCTTCGCCGCGGCCGCCGGGTTGACCGTCGTCGCCGTCGACAACATCCCCGGTGCGGTACGCATCGAACACACGCCGTTGCCGCGGGCGTGCCTGCTGATCTTCGGCCAGGAGGGGCCGGGCATCACCGACGACGCGAAGGCCGGCGCCGCCGTCACCGTGTCCATCGCGCAGTTCGGATCGACCCGAAGCATCAACGCCGCCGTTGCTGCGGGCATCGCCATGCACGCGTGGATCACTCAACATGGGGACATTTCCAAGGCCTGGTAGGGCAGGATCGACAGCGTGACTTCACTGACGGGAGATAGCGCCAGCTTCTTTTCACGCAGCGTGCG
This sequence comes from Mycobacterium sp., assembly GCA_035649695.1. GTDB lineage: Bacteria > Actinomycetota > Actinomycetes > Mycobacteriales > Mycobacteriaceae > Mycobacterium. The sequence continues at coordinate 11,425 of DASRJA010000206.1, forward strand.
CGTGAAGGGCCAGTCCAGCCCGCAGGATGTTGCGTGCAGCGTGTTCGTCAGCTTGCGCAGTGTGACCACATGCCTGACAGGCGAACACAGCTTGGTTGACGCGGTTCCCTCTTGCTGCGTAACCACAGTTCTCGCAGCCATCGGAGGTGTGCTTGGGGTCGACCTCGATCCACCTGCGTCCAGCGTCTTCCGCTTTGGCGCGCAGAATCGAGACGAATTGCCCCCACGCAGCGTCACTAATGCTTCGGTTGAGTCCGGTCTTGGCGGCGGCCCGGTTCTGCAGGAACGCTCCGGGTTTGTCGGGATCAGGGAGGGGTTTTGCACGACGGCGCATGTTGGTGATTGCCAGATCCTCCACAACAATCAGGTCATAGCGCGCAACGAGTGCCCGGGCGGTTTTGTGGTGGAAGTCGCGACGTTGGTTGGCGATCTTGCGGTGCCGAGCAGCGGCTGTCTCTCGCCGGTTCCGCCGGTTGTTCGAGGCACGCTTCGCCCGGGCCAACCGAACCTGCGCGCGAGTCAAACGCGCGGCCGCTCGGCGCTCCCAGCGGGGGTTACTGATGTGTACTCCGTCGGAGGTGGTTGCGAAACTAGCGATTCCCAAATCGACTCCGACCTGCCGCCCAGTGCCTGGCAGAGGATCAACTGGGACGTCGTCGCAAGACAGGATCAGCGCCCACCGCCGACCCTCGCGGCGGATTTGAATTGTCTTGACCAGGCCGACGACCTGTCGGTGCGCAGTGACCTTCACCTGCCCAATCCCGCGCAGATACACCCGGTTGGTGTCGGGATGCCAACGGGCGCCGTCGCCGTCTTTGGGCCACTCCACACTGTCGAACCGTCCGCGGCCCTTAAATCGCGGATACCCTGGTGCCGCACCGTCTTTCACACGTCTAAAGAATCCGTCGAAGGCGCGATTCAATCGGCGCAACGTGGCCTGCTGGCTAGAAAACGACCATATCGCCACGTCGGGACGATCTCGCCGAATGTCCTTGAGCTGACCGGACTGGGTGCGGTAGTCGATGGCCGTGCGGCTATGCCGCCACGCATCCTTGCGTTCCTGCAATGCCGCGTTGTACAGCTCCCGATGCGATTCCAAACACGTCGCCAGTGCGAGATGCTGGCGTACCGTCGGTCGCATCCGGAACTTGTAGGTTCGCCTCACGTCGAGACCACATCGGATCGTGCGCGGCACGCGGTTGACTTCGACGCCTGCAATATCGTCCCGTCAAAGTACGGCTTGGACCAAGTGATGTTGTCAAGAGTCAAATCAACCCACTCGACACGGATTCGCGCGGGCGGGGCGTCCCGAAATCGCCGCCGGTGCTTGGGGCAGTGGGCAACTCGTTGGCCCAGTGCCCTCAGTTCGCCTGCACAACGACGAGAGCGAGTCACCAGCATGCTCCGAAGACTACTAAGCACGACCGACAAATCTCGCTTGCATGCCCTGGTCACCAGCTTTGACGTGCTTGATGACTCTGCAAGTCTCCTCGGAAGGTAGCGATGGATCAGGTATGGGCTAACCGCGCGGCAAGCGCGGAGGCCGCGATAGCCAAGCGACACCTGAAACGGCTGTGGGGATTGCCTGGAACCCAGCTGGGCGTTGTCGCATGGCCGGCCGCGCGGAAGTACCGGAACTTCGACACCTGGCACTACTGGTGGCAGGCGCACCTATTGGACAACCTGGTCGACGCGCACGTGCGCGACCCACAGCCGGACCGGCTGAAGCAAATCGCACGCCAGATCCGCGGACATCGGTTGCGCAACAACGGATCCTGGGTCAACGACTACTACGACGACATGGCGTGGCTGGCGCTGGCGTTGGAGCGGGCCGGCCGGCTGGCCGGAGTCGAGACACCCGGCGCGCTGAAGAAACTGTCCGAGCAGTTCCTCAATGCGTGGGTGCCCGAGGACGGCGGCGGCATTCCGTGGCGCAAGCAGGACCAGTTCTTCAACGCCCCGGCGAACGGACCAGCGGCCATTTTTCTCGCCCGTTATGAAGACCGGCTGCGGCGCGCCCAGCAGATGTCGGACTGGATCGACGAAACGCTGATCGACCCGGAAACCCATCTGGTGTTCGACGGCATCAAGGCCGGCTCGCTGGTGCGTGCCCAGTACACCTACTGCCAGGGCGTGGTGATCGGGCTGGACGTCGAGCTGGCGTCGCGCACCAAGGACCCCGAGCACGCCGCGCGGGTGCACCGTCTCGTCAAGGCCGTGCGCGACAACATGGCGCCCGAGGGCGTGATCAAGGGCGCGGGCGGTGGCGACGGCGGATTGTTCAACGGCGTCCTGGCCCGCTACCTCGCGCTAGTGGTGACGACACTGCCGCAGAACGGGCCTGCGGACGCCGAGGCCCGCGACATTGCCCGATCGCTGGTGGTCAAGTCCGCGGAATCGGCCTGGGAAAACCGGCAAACCGTCGACGGCCTGCCGCTGTTCGCCGCGTTCTGGGACCGCACCGCCGAAATGCCCACTGCCGGCGGGCAAGAAGCGCAATTCGTCGAGGGCGCGGTCAACGCCTCCGCAGTGCCCGAACGTGACCTGTCGGTGCAGCTGTCGGGCTGGATGCTGATGGAAGCCGCCCACGCAGTCACCGCCGCGAGCGGCGACACCGGCACGGACGAGTGACCGCCGAGCCACTTCCGCGGATCGTTCGCCTGCTGCCGGGCAGGTTCAGCCGCGACCCCAAGGCGCCCGGCACGAAAGAGAAGTGTGCGGCAGGTCTGCTGCTCGCGTGCACCGTGGCAGCGATCCTGTGGGCCAATTCGCCCTGGGCGCAGACGTACTGGGCGCTACTGGACACCCACGTCGGCATCATGTTCGCAGGGCACACCTTCGAACTGACGGTGCAGCATCTGATCAACGACGGCCTGATGACGTTCTTCTTCTTCATCGTCGGCCTCGAAGTCACCAGCGAGTTCGCCATCGGTGGTCTCACCGACCGCGCCAGGGCGGCGGTACCCGTCGTCGCAGCGATCGCGGGTCTGACCGTCCCCGCCGTCATCTTCCTGTTGTTCAACGCGTCGGGCGAGAACGCGCGGGCGTGGGGCGTGGTGATCTCCACCGACACCGCGTTCCTCATCGGCGCGTTGGCCATCATCAAACCCAAATACCCTGCCCGGCTGAGGATTTTCCTGCTCACCTTGGCTGTGGTCGACGACATCGGCGCGCTGTGCGTGATCGCGCTCTTCTACTCCGAGCGCATCCAGGTCGCTCCGCTGGTCGTCGCGGTGGCATTGATCGTCGCGATCGCATTGGTGCGGTTTCTGCCCGCGGCCCGCGGCCCGGCCTACGCCGTGCTGGGCTTTGCGCTGTGGGTCGCGCTGTCCGCGGCCGGGATTCATCCCACCCTGGCCGGCGTCGCGGTAGCGCTCCTCATCCCTGTCTTCACACCCGACCGCCGGCAGGTCGAGCAGACCGTCGACATGATCCGTGCCTTCCGCCAGTCACCCAACTCCCAGTACGCCCGCGCGGCCACTCGCGGTCTGCGGGAGTCGATTTCGATCAACGAACGGCTGCAGGCAGAGATCGGGCCCTACGTGTCGTTTGTGGTGCTGCCGCTGTTCGCGTTGGCCAACGCAGGGGTCCGGCTCGACATGGACAGCGTGTCGGCCGCCATGCGGTCGCCCCTGACGTGGGGCATCGTCGTAGGCCTCGTGGTCGGAAAGTTCATCGGCATCACGGGCGCGACGTGGATCATGCAGCGCACCGGTCTCGGGCAGCTGGCGCCTGGACTCACATTGCGCCGGGTCGCCGGCGGCGCCGCGTTGTCCGGAATCGGTTTCACCATCGCACTTTTCATCGTGGACATCGCGATCAGCGATCCGGGGCGTCAGGATCAGGCGCGCATCGGCGTGCTCCTCGCATCCGTCGTCGCGTTCCTGGCGGGCTGGGGGATATTCCGGATCACGGACCGGATCAGCCCGCCGGAACCGGTAGGGCTCAAGCTGATCCGGCCAATCGACCCGGACCGCGATCACATCCGGGGCGACCCGAACGCTCCGCTGACACTGGTGGAGTACGGCGACTACGAGTGCCCGTTCTGCAGCCGCGCCACCGGCGGGATCGACGAGGTGCTCGAACGCCTCGGCGACGATCTGCGGTACGTGTGGCGCCATCTTCCTCTGGAGCGGGTACACCCACGCGCGTTCGACGCCGCCAGGGCGGCCGAAGCAGCGGGGCTGCAGGGCAAGTACTTCGAGATGGGGCGGATGCTGTTCGCACATCAGGACGATCTGGAGTGGTCCGACATCTATCGCTACGCCAACGCGATCGGGCTCGACCTCGAACGGTTCGACCAAGACGTGCGTGTGCATCCGACGAAGGTGCTGCAGCGGGTGCAGGACGATGCGCAGGACGCGGAGCTGATGGACCTCAACTCGACCCCGACGTTCTTCGTCAACGGCAAGCGGCACAAGGGCCCGTGGGATGCGGCCAGCCTGATCCGAGCGCTGGAAGCCGGCAGGATCTAGTGGTGTGTCTCGTCATTGGTTGACTGCTTGGAGTGCGACGCAACGCTTCTCGTTGACCGTCCGACATGACCAAGTCATCCGCCGGTGTCATCACTCGCGAGATTTATCGCACATCTAGCCTACTATTTGGGAGACACACGACTAGCGTCCTGCTGGAGTAGGGTGTGGCGAGCCCGGATCGGGCCGGCGCTTAAACCATCTGGTCTTGTTTCGCCACGAGCGGGCCGCAGCGACCGCGAAAATGATCCCACCGGCGAAGGTCGACAACCACCCCACCGCGCCACGGTCGGACCACGAACACCACTGGGTGACGATCCGGGCGGTGCAGGCAGCGATGCCGCCAACGACGAGCACCAGGTACACGGTCGCGGTTGGCCGGTGCCGCGGAATTCGCCGCAGGACGAGCAGCCCGCATAGGGTCCACGCGAGCAGATAAATCAACATGGCGCAGAACAGGAACCAGTAGATTTTCGACCAGGCGTCGCCGGGCACCTCGTAAAAGTTAGACCGGTAGACCTTGGACCCGTTCCCTGACGCCCACGCGGCGAACATCAGCGGGATGCAAACGGTGGCCGGACGTTCAACCCACTGCGTCCCTATTGCTTGTAGTCGGTCGTCGTCGATGACCCTGCTGAGCACGGTTTGCACGAGAGCGACGGCGGCCAGCAGGTAGCTGACGTGCCCGAGGTAGTCCTCGACGTTCCTCATGCCGCTGATCGCGTGCAAGGGAGGGCCGAGGAATTCGGATGCCGTCGGGGATATCAGTAGCGCCGCGCAACCCTGGAAGGCGATGCAGAGGGTGCCCGCGACCTCCCACCGGCTAAGCCAGGTGTGACGCCGCACCCATAGTGAGCACGCGATGCAGGCGAGGGTGATCGAGATCAGAGCGACAAACATCTGAGCGAGAACGACTTTCAGCAGGAGGGTTACAAACCATTACAGGGGTGGAGCGTCTTCGCGATCACGCCACTCATCACCTCCCGCAACCCGCCGCCTGATCTCATGCAGCAGTGCGTCGGTGGAGACCTCCCTGAGGTCGGTGATTAACGGGGTGTCGTCGTCCTCGTAGCCCCGCAGGGAGCGGGCCGCGGCGACGCGCACACGCTCCACAGAGACGCCGAATCCGTTGGCGATTCCCTCCAAGGTGGATTCGTCCGGCATCTGCCCCAGTGTCGGGCGGTCGTCGTGCAGGATCTTCCAAACGAGCTGCCGGCTTAGCCCGGAGCGGTGCACAAGGTCGGCGGGTGTCCAGCCGCGAGCATCGAGCTCGGCTTGGACGAACCTTCGGTACTCGTGCACGAAAACGAGCCTTCCGTCGCTTGCGTTCGGTGTCCACGGCACTGATCGAGTGCCGTCAATCCGTAATGGTCTACGACTACGCGACTTCGTGTCAATCCCGTCGCCTATTCTGACCTGCGACTTGGCGTACCAAGTCGAGGTAACTTGTTGACGCTTCGTCAACGAGTATGAAACATTGTGTTCTGAAGAGGTTGACAACCAACATCCAACCAGGCTGCTGTCCGACCCGGATGGCAATCCGAGCATCTCTCCGAAGGATCGGGCGAATGAGCAACAAAGCTGTAAGGGCCAAGAAGCGCCGTGCTGCTAGAGCAAAGCGGGTCGCCATGATGGGGGCCGTCTCAGCGACTGCTGTGGCCGTGGGGCTAACGCCGGCGACGGCCAATGCGGCATCGAGCCAGACCTACTTCATCGGGTTCCCTGACTGGCTCCCGATCGGTGAAGGCGCGACGCTTCCGACGGACCCAGTCGCCATCAACAATGCGATGGTCGGAGCCAAGGACAGCAACCCCCTCATTGGTTGGGGGACCGGCGGCGTCAACCTGCAACCGGTATGGGTCAGGTGGGTCGACGGGGTGCCGCAATACACGCTGCCAGTCGTGGGCCAGACGGGATCGCATCCGGAGACGAATCCTGCCTACCAACCCGCATACGATGCGGCTTATTGGGCCGCATATAACTTATGGTCCTGGCTCGGCGGCTGCCAGGGCAGATCGAATCGTGCTCAATGTGCGACGAATGCCGCATTGAGCGCGGTCTCGGGAATACCGCAGACGATCACCGTGCCCGACTACGGAGTCCTCGAAGACGGCTACTGGACCACTACCACGGCAGGCCAGTGGGTGACGTCGTCCGACGTAGGTGATCTGCCGACCGCGGCTCAACTCGCCTACGCCGCTTACGTTCTGCAGAATGGCGATCTGAGTGCCCTTGCGCCATTGTTGAATTGGACGGCGTACTTCACCAACGTCAATCTCATAGCATACGGCGACGGCGCCATCGCCGCCGGGCTGGCCTACCAGGCGTTCATCGACAGCGCACAGGGCGAGACCCACGAGGGCTACGATCCGTACGCCGTAGGTGCGGCGCTGACCGGACCGCGAAAGATCGTCATCATCGATCCTACCGGCAAGGTGACACTGATCAGCGTCGACGAGACAAATAACCCACTCGACCTCCCCGAGATCATCTATCCCGGTTCGGGAGAGATGCCGGACTATGAGTCGGCCCAGGACGGTGGCGTCCTCGACCTGACGGCGCTTTCGCTTGTGCTGGTGCGTAACCCGGGCCGCGCGAACGGCGGGTTGTATGCCCGGTTCGCGCCGATCTACCAGGAGTTGACCGGCGTCAACCCCGTGACGCCCGAGCGTCAGGACGTGCTGCCGGCGGGTGTCGACCCAGCGCTGATCACGAAATTGCTCACCGGCAACGCCGGTGACATCAGCCTCAATGACGTCGGCGATCTGCAAGCTGTGATCGAATCGGCCGACGGCAAGCCGATCATCGTCACGCTGAAAGCCGATATCGGCTGGGAGTACGACCTGTTGTCGGATGCCCCGGCGACAGCGAACCCGATCGCGTGGGCCAACTCGGTGGCGTCGTCCATCTTCCTGACGAACCTGTTGACCGGGGTCGACTTCCAAGATCTCGGCGACGGCGCGTCCATCGGCCCGGATGGCACGCTCTACTACACCCTTCCGGTCGATGAGCTGCCGCTGCTGGCGCCGATGCGGTTGCCGGCGCAGGCAATCGGCTTGGTCACAGGCAATCCCGACGTCAACACACCGCTTGCGGATGCGATCGAGCCGGCGCTGAAGATGCTCGTCAACCTCGGCTACACCGATGTCGTCCGGAACCCCGATGGCACCTACACGCGGACGCTGGACAGGTTCGGCGAACCCACGCTGTTCGGAACACCCACGCTGACTCGTGAGCAGATGGCACTGGTGCCTGGTGATCTGATCGCAGCTCTTGGTCGGGGCTTCGGGGATGAAATGACCGATGTTCTGCTGCGGACGAAGGGTCAGCTCACAGAAGCGCTCAAAGTCGAGATGACAGACGAACAGGATGAGGCCGTCGAGCAGGCACTCTCGGCTCCCGGCACCGCCATCAAGAACGCCAGTCACGATGTGGGCAACGGTGTCTCGCAGGTACTGACAGCTGTCGAGTCGGAGCTGCCGGAGGCGCCCGCGGTCACCCAGGACGATTTGGAGGAGGGCCAGCGGAAGGTTGGTCGGCAGCTCGCGGACACACGTGATCAGATCAACGAAACCGTCACCAAGGTGCAGTCGGTGATCGGTAACGGGCGCAACACCGCCACGACCGCCAACACCAGTGATGGCGGCGAGAACGGGGACACACCGAGCACCACGCGGAAGACGCCGGTCAAGGATGCGCTTCAGAAGGCCAACAGTGACATCAAGAAGACCGTCACTAGTGTCCGCGACCAGGTCAAGAAAGCCTTTGGCGGCGAAAAGGATTCGGACGGTAGCGGCAATGGCGATGGGGGGGAAGGCGGAGCGCAGTAAATCCGCCAAGTCGAAACAGCCCCGGGGTCGAGGGGCTTCGGGGCTGTTTCACGTATGCCGCCACTGCTAGCTCCACAGCGTGACGTGGATTTTGGGTCGAAATCGCGTGACGCCGACGCCCGTGCCACGCAGCATGGCCTGGGTGCACCGCGGCGTCGTGATGAACCGGACAAGTTCGGAGACCGCGGGCTGGCGGGCGGCCGGGGTGAGCGTGAATGCGCACCATTCGCCCGGCACCTGCAACCCCTGCCCCTTGACGTGAATCAGCCGGCCAGCTGCCAGGTCCTTCCCGACCGTGAAGCCGATCGCCAGGCTGACCCCGCCGACGCGCTGGACCTCTTCCAGCGCCGCGGCATCGCTTTGGAAAATCCGTTGGTGGGATTCCGGAATCGCCAAGTTCCGCACCACGGCCGCGATCTCACCGTCGACACTGCCGGCTGACGGCCCCAGCATCCATAGCTGTTCGCGCAGCAACGCGGGTGTCGGAGGATGGGTGATCAGCGGACTCCCCGGTGCCGCGACGGTGAGGATCTGATAGTTCAGAAATGGCCGGACGACGATCGCGTTGTCGGTGGCCTGGCGGTCGTCACTGGCCTGACCGAGCGCAATGTCGACGGCGCGTGAGGAGATCAACTCCTTGAACCTGCTCGTCGGGTGCACGCTCAATTCGACCGAGAGATCGTTGGCGCGTGACGAGAACAGTTCGATCAGCCCTGGCGCGGCATGCTCGGCGAATGCGCTGGACGCCGCGATGCGCAGCAGGCGCCGCCCGTGCGCGGCCTCGGTCACCTCGATCGCAGTCTGTTGCTGCAGGCCGAGGATCTCGACGGCGCGGCTGGCCAGGCGCAGCCCTCCTGGCGTGAATGCCAGTCCCGCCGAGGTCCGGGAGAACAACTGGTCATCCAGTTCCTTGCGCAGCTGAGCTACGTGCATGGAGATCCCGGCGTCGGACATGCCAAGTTCCTCGGCCGCCCCATGGACCGAACCCAGGCGGACCACGGCGGAAAAGGCCCGAAGCTGAGCCGGTGTCACGGATCGAGCCTACTGACTGACTTAAGTGATTGCTTAACCCGTTATTGACGGCCCCGACGTGCGGGCGAACACTGGCGTCCTCAGCACACGAGTGTGAGGTCAGTCATATGCAGGTTCCTGGACCTTTCGAGTACGAACGCGCCACAAGCGTCGATCACGCCATCGGGCTGCTCGACCGGCTCGGTGACGGAGCGATGCTCGTCGCAGGCGGCCACAGCTTGTTGCCGATGATGAAACTTCGCATCGCCAACCCCGAGTACCTGGTCGACATCAACGACCTGATTCCCGAGCTCGGATATATCGTCGTCGATCCGACGCTCGTGCGTATTGGTGCGATGACGCGTCACCGCGAAGCACTGGAGTCGGAGGACCTGGCGGCCGTCTGCCCCATCTTCCGCGACGCCGAACGCGTCATCGCCGACCCCGTCGTGCGCAACCGCGGCACTGTAGGGGGATCGCTTTGTCAGGCCGACCCGGCCGAGGATCTCACGACCGTGTGCACGGTGCTGAACGCGGTGTGCCTCGCCCGGGGACCCTCCGGAGAGCGCGAAATCTCGATCGACGATTTTCTGACCGGGCCGTATGAGACATCACTGGCCCACAACGAGATGCTCATCGAGATACGAATTCCGTTGCGGCACAATGCCTCAAGCGCATACGCCAAGGTGGAGCGGCGAGTCGGCGACTGGGCGGTGGCGGCAGCCGGCGCCGCGGTGAGACTCGACGGCGACGCCATTGTTGCGGCGAGGCTGGGTCTCACGGCGGTCAACACCGACGCTGCCGCGCTGGCAGCGGTGGGTGGGGGCCTTGCCGGGCGGCCCGCCACCGAAGAGACTTTCGCGCAGGCCGGCCGGGACGCCGCACAGGCCTGCAGCCCGGTAACCGACATGCGGGGCAGCGCGGAATACAAGCGCCACCTCGCCTCCGAACTCACCGTCCGAACGTTGCGTACTGCGGTCGAGCGCGTACGCAGCGCCACGGCTGTGGAAGGGAACTAGCGATGCAAGTGAACATGACCGTCAACGGCGAGCCGGTCACCGCCGAGGTCGAGCCCCGGACACTGCTTGTGCATTTTCTGCGGGATCAGTTGCGGCTCACCGGGACACATTGGGGCTGCGACACGAGTAACTGCGGCACCTGCGTCGTCGAAATGGATGGCGAACCAGTGAAGTCCTGCACCGTGCTCGCAGCGATGGCCGCTGGCCGCAGCATCCTCACGGTGGAGGGCCTTGAGGTCGACGGCCACCTCGACCCTGTGCAGGAAGGCTTCATGCGCTGCCACGGGCTGCAGTGCGGATTCTGTAC
>DASRJA010000207.1:0-7372 GCA_035649695.1 Mycobacterium sp.
TCGCGGGCGGCATCGACGACCACGTCCTCGGCGGCTGGCCCGCGGTGATGATCGGCTATCCGGCGGCGGTGAGTGTTCCGCTGGCGTTCGCGACGATGATCCTGGTCAGCCGCCTCACCCGGGCCGCCGTGCCTGCCGACGTGGCACAGAACTTCGCCCGCATGCATGTGCCGGAGCGGCTCGGCATGGGCATCGAGCGTGTCCCGCGCGGCTGAGCCCGCAACCGCTCGTCGCCCCGCATCGACCGTTCACCGCACCGCCTCCCGGTTTCACCGTGTTAACGCTGCTAGCAGTGGGTATGTGACTCACATCTCAATTAGGTTTTCGCCGCAGAGCCGGTTCACATTCGAGGAGTCCTGGTGTCGCAAACAGACCTACCGCACGGGGAAACCCCCGTCAGCGGTCACGATTATCTGGCCGTACAGGCCAGTCCCGAGTTTCAGGACCTACGAAGCAGGCTGCGCCGCTTCGTCTTTCCGATGAGCGCACTGTTCCTGGTCTGGTATTTCGCCTATGTGTTGCTCGGCGCATTCGCGCACGACTTCATGGCCATCAAGGTGTGGGGCAACATCAACATCGGCCTGCTCATCGGCCTTGGCCAGTTCGTGTCGACATTCGTCATCACCGGCATCTACGTCTGGTGGGCAAACCGTGAACTCGACCCGCGTGCCGAAGCGATTCGCGCCAAACTTGAAGGCGGCGCGTCATGACCATCAAAATCCTCGCCGCCGACGGCGCCACCGTCGGCAATCCCGTCGCCAACATCGGCATCTTCGCGCTCTTCGTTGCGATCACGCTTTACATCGTGATTCGCGCGAGCAAGCAGAACACCACCGCCGCGGAGTTCTTCACCGCGGGGCGCGCGTTCACCGGACCGCAGAACGGCATCGCGATCTCCGGCGACTACCTGTCGGCCGCCAGCTTTCTCGGCATCGCCGGCGCCATCGCGGTGTACGGCTACGACGGCTTCCTGTACTCCATCGGCTTCCTGGTCGCCTGGCTCGTCGCTTTACTATTGGTTGCCGAATTATTGCGCAACGCAGGCAAATTCACGATGGCCGACGTGCTGAGCTTCCGGCTGAAGCAACGGCCGGTGCGGATTGCCGCGGCCACCACCACCCTTGCCGTATGCCTTTTCTATCTGCTGGCCCAGATGGCGGGCGCCGGCGGTTTGGTCGCACTGCTGCTCAACGTCAAAGGCACTCTCGGCCAAGCCCTCGTCATCGCGGTCGTCGGCTTGCTAATGATCCTCTACGTGCTGATCGGTGGAATGAAGGGCACCACCTGGGTGCAGATCATCAAGGCCGCCCTGTTGATCGGCGGCGCCGCACTAATGACGGTGATGGTGCTGGCCAAGTTCGGCCTGAACTTCTCCGAGATCCTCGGCGCCGCCCAGTCGGAGGTCTCGGGATCCGCCACCGAAGCCGTCGCCAAGCGCGACGTGCTGGCCCCCGGCGCGCAGTACGGCGCCTCACTGACGTCGCGGATCAACTTCATTTCCCTGGCGCTGGCACTGGTGCTCGGCACGGCAGGCCTGCCGCACGTGCTGATGCGCTTCTACACCGTGCCGACCGCCAAGGAAGCCCGCCGGTCGGTGGTGTGGGCGATCGCCCTCATCGGCGCCTTCTACCTGTTCACGCTGGCGCTGGGCTACGGTGCCGCAGCCCTCGTCGGTCCCGACGAAATCCTGGCGGCTCCCGGCGCCCAGAACTCCGCGGCACCGCTGCTGGCGTTCCACCTCGGCGGCGTGGTCCTGCTTGGCGTCATCTCGGCGGTTGCGTTTGCGACGATCCTCGCCGTGGTCGCCGGCCTAACCATCACCGCGGCAACGTCGTTCGCGCACGACATCTATGCCAGCGTGATGAAGAGCCACCAGGTGACCGAGGACGAGCAGGTGCGCGTGTCACGCATCACGGTGGTGGTGATCGGCATCCTCGCGATCGGCCTTGGCATCCTGGCCGCCGAGCAGAACATCGCGTTCCTGGTCGCGCTGGCGTTCGCGGTCGCCGCGGCGGCCAACCTGCCCACGATCCTGTACTCGCTGTACTGGCGGCGATTCAACACCCGCGGCGCACTGTGGAGCATGTACGGCGGCCTGATCTCGACGATCGTGCTGATCGTCTTCTCCCCCGCGGTGTCGGGTGCTAAGACCGCGATGCTGCCCAACGTGGACTTCGCCTGGTTCCCACTCGCGAATCCGGGCATCGTGTCCATCCCGCTGGCGTTCCTGCTGGGCATCCTCGGCACGCTGACCTCGCCGGACGACGAAGATCCGGAGATTGCCGCCGAATTCGAGGTGCGATCCCTTACGGGCGTCGGCGCCGAGAAGGCAGTTGCCGTCCACTGATCTCCGCCGCTCAGGTGGCGCCGCCGGAACCCCCCGCCGGCGGCGCCACCGCTTATCGGGATTACCGAGGCCGCCGGGTGGGTTATCTTCACCCGTGACCGCCAGACGATTCGCCTTCGGCCTGCTGGCCTACGCCTTCGCGGCCATCATGGTCGGCACCACGTTGCCGACGCCGATGTATGCGCTGTACGGCCAGCAGATGCACTTTGCAGTGCTGACGACCACCGTGATCTATGCGACGTATGCGGGTGGAGTGCTGTTCGCGCTGCTGGCGTTCGGGCGGTGGTCCGATGCGATCGGCCGACGGCCCATCTTGTTGGCCGGTGTGGTGTTCGCGTTGGCGAGCGCGGCGGTGTTCCTGGTCGCCGACTCGGTGCCTCTGCTTCTGGTCGGCCGGGTGTTATCGGGGTTGTCGGCGGGCGTGTTCACCGGCACCGCCACCGCGGCGGTCATTGAGGCGGCGCCCGATAGGTGGCGAAGCAAGGCAGCGGCGGTGGCGACCGTCGCCAACATCGGGGGGCTGGGCACCGGACCGCTGCTGGCCGGCCTGCTGGTCGAATACGCACCTGCGCCACTGCATCTCAGCTTCATCGTGCACATCGGGCTGGCGCTGCTGGCCGGGCTGGCGGTGCTGGTCGTGCCGGAAACCTCACAGCGCACTGGCCGGATCGGCGTGCAACGTCTGTCGGTGCCCACCGAGGTTCGCGCAGTTTTCGTCGTCGCGGCCCTGGCCGCGTTCGCAGGCTTCGCGGTGACGGGCCTCTTTGCCGCGGTCGCGCCGTCGTTTCTCTCCCAGGTCGTCGGGATCGACAACCACGCGGTTGCCGGTCTGATCGCCGGCTCGATCTTCTTCGCGTCGGCGGTGGCACAGATCGCAGCCAGCAACCTCAACCCGCAGCGTGCTGTTGCGATCGGCTGCGCGATCCTGGTAGCTGGCATGGTGATTCTCGCTGTGGCACTGAAGCTTTCGTCGTTTGTCGGGCTTATCGCGGCCGCGGTGGTGGCGGGCATCGGGCAGGGCATCAGCTTCAGCCGCGGGTTGGCAGCGGTGGCCGACCGCACGCCTGCCGATCGTCGCGCCGAGGTCAGCTCCACCTACTTCGTCGTCGCCTACGTGGCGATCTCATTGCCCGTGGTCGGCGAGGGCATAGCGGCTCGGCAGTGGGGATTGCAAACGGCCGGTGAGACTTTCGCGATCGCCGTTGCGATCCTGTCGGCCATTTGCCTGGTTGGCATTCTTGTGCTGGAGGCGCGCCAGCCCCGCAACGCGGAGCTGGCTACGACAAGAACCGGTTGACGTACGGCGCGAAACGCGTCCGCAGCTCGTCTTCGTCGAGTCCGAACATTTCGCACGACGTAGCCACCTTGCCGAGTCGGCCCCGCTGGTGGCCGGCCAGATAGCCGGTTATCGCGTCGCGTGCGTCGTCGGTCACCGGTTCTCCGACGAGGCCGTAAACCTGTTCGGCGACACCGAGTTCGTCGGCCATGAAGTCGTCGAAACGCACGTCGACCGAGCGCTCGGGAGCGACGACATCGCGATCGCGAACCAGCGCTGCGAGCATCAGCTCGAGCCGATCGATCCACGCGGCGGCGATCTCGTGTACCGGCACGAACGACCGGTGCATGCGCGCGGAGTAGGTGAGCATCGCGACCATGGAAATCGCCACCGGCACCGGGTCACGATGCGTGCACACGACGGCCACGCCCGGGAAGACCCGCTCGAGCACGGGGAGCTGCTCGAGATGCTGCGGAGATTTCAGCAGCCACCGCCTGCCGCCCCGCAGGAACTGCAGCGCCTTGAGCTGCGTCGCCAGGTACTCGTAGGTCGACGTCTGGTCGTGCGCCAGGTAGTACTCCGTCCACCGCGGCACATGCGCGAGAGTCTCCATGAACATCGTCGACACATCGTTGGCCAGCAGCTGGATCTCCTCGTGGACATGCTCGGTGGTCATCTCGTGCATGAGCGCGAAATGCGGCATGACGATCTCCATGACCTGGACTGCGACGTCCATGCGCGCCGCCCGGGGATCCGGTTCAATCCCCACTTCGGTCGGCAGCGGGAACGGTTCGAAGCTCTCCCAGTACGGCAGCGTGCGGAACGTCGGCGCCGCGGCAAGCAGATTGTGCAGGTGCGTGGTGCCGGTGCGCGGCAGTCCCGCGATCACCACCGGCGCCAGCAGATCGATGTCGTTGATCTCGGGATGGCGCTTCAGCAGGTCGGTCAGCAGCAGCCGGTTCTTGAGCCATTGCGACAGCTGGCCGAAGAAGTTCACGATGCCGGGGGCGTGCATGTCGTCGATGTCGTACAGCGCCGCGAGGTAGACGTCGAGCCTCTCCCGATAGTCGTCGGGCCCGAAGTCGTCGAGGCCGGTGTCGGCAATCGCTTTGGCGTGCAACGCATCCGCGCGGAGCGGGCAGTCGACCGCCAGCGCGGCCATCATGTCGCGGATCTGCTGGGCCTCGGGGCTGAACCGGGGCTCGGCGAGGTCGTCGAGCTGGACGAATTCTGGTGTGGCGTGGGTCACGGCGACTTATGTTACTCTGAGTTTCGTAATGACGACAGAGATTGGCCGACCTCGCGATCCGCGCATTGATGGTGCGGTGCTTCAGGCGACGGTCGACCTGCTCGGTGAGACCGGATATGCCGAGCTCTCGGTCGATGCGATCGCCCGGCGAGCCGGTACGAGCAAGCCCGCGATCTACCGGCGCTGGCCGAGCAAGGCGCACCTCGTACATGAGGCGGTTTTCCCGCTCAGCGAAGCCACCGAGCTACCCGCCACCGGATCATTGGCCGACGATGTGCACGAGATGGTGCGCCGCACGGTGACGGTATTGACCACCCCAGCTGCGCGAGCGGCGCTGCCAGGACTCGTCGGCGAGATGGCTGCGGACCTGACCCTGCACGCTGCACTCCTCGAGCGGTTCGGCGACATCCTGGGGCGCGGTCTGACCGAGCGGCTGGACAAGGCCTTGGCGCGCAAGGAGGTTCGACCCGACGTCACCGCGGCTGAACTGTCCGAGGCGCTCGCCGGCCTCACTTTCTTGGCGCTCCTCACCCGAAGCGCGGC
Organism: Mycobacterium sp.; assembly: GCA_035649695.1. Lineage (GTDB taxonomy): Bacteria > Actinomycetota > Actinomycetes > Mycobacteriales > Mycobacteriaceae > Mycobacterium. The sequence continues at coordinate 5,416 of DASRJA010000207.1, forward strand.
ACTCGACGACGCCTGGGTCGAGCGCACTGCCACCCTGATATTGAGAGGAATCAGCTCATGACTCACGAATCCACAGCGGCGTGGCGCGAGCTGCTCGAAACCCTTGGCGGGCTTGACCATTCCTTCCTCGACGGTGATCGTGCGGTCACCGACGACCGGCACATCGCCGATGGTTACCGCATGCTCGCAACGACGCTGGGCGTAGCGCTCGATACCTACCTGTTCGCGGAGCCGAGCCGACCTCAGTTCGTCGAAGTCAACACGCCGTTCCGACGGGACCGGCGCTGGGGCGGCGACAACACCGACTCCTACTACCGCTTGTGTCCGGTGGATCCGAAGCGCCGCTACCGCATCAGCGGCAACAAGGGCGACAGCGTGTACTTCTCGGTGACCGCCTACAACGAACCATCGCCCGGCGCTTGGTCGGACCGGATCGTGGCGATCGTGCGCGACGACGATCTCGATATCGACGACGCCGGCAACTTCACGTTCGAGCTGGGGCCGACGGCCGATGGCGTGGTGCTGATGACCCGCGACTACCAGGCCGATCCGCTCACCGGCAGGCCCGTCAGCTGGCACATCGAGGCGCTTGACGAGCCCGAGCCCATCCGGCACGGCGACGCTGAAACGGCTGCGGCGCTTCGGGCCAGCGCCGCCTGGCTGCGCACCATGTTCGCGATCGTCCCGCTTGCGGTGGGGGGGCGCGTCGACGACTCCCACCAGCTCGGTCACGAGATATCGCAAGTGGCAAACCAATTCGCCGATCCTTACCAGGTGCCGGACGCCAACTTCGGCTGGTCTGCCCGCGACGCGTGCTACGCCTACGGCAGCTTCGTCCTCGAGGACGACGAGGCGCTGGTGATCACCCATCGGCCGCCGACGTGCCGGTTCTGGAACCTGGTGGTGTGGAACCAGTTCATGGCCACCCACAACGTCAACGACGCGCGCAGCTCGATCAACGGCCACAGCGCGGTCCCGAACGCGGACGGTACTGTCACGATCGTCGTCTCCCGCGGCATGACTGCGCACCCGAATTCCCTGACCACACTGGACTATCCGCGTGGCAACCTCGCCTTCAGGTGGTTCCTTGCCGACGACGTCCCAGCGAAACCGGAGGTGCAGTTGGTGAAGGTGTCCGACGCGCCGACGAGCGTCGACTAGTGAGTGAGTTGACCGATTTGCGATTCTGCCACTTGGTCGTCGGCGTCACCGACATGGATCGCGCCCTGTCCTTCTACCGCGGCCTGCTCGGCATGGACGTCGTGTTCGACCGGCTGATCTCAGGCGAATCGTTCGACGCGGCGCTGCACGCGTCCCGCAAGCAAGAGGGCCGGGTCGTCGGCGGCGTGATCGGTGGGCTGATGATCGAGCTGCTGTCCCTCGGCGGATCCAAACCGGCCGAAGCGCCCAAGCGTTGCGGCGTCGTCGGCATCCAGAACATCTCGCTGTCCGTCACCGATCTCGACGACACTTACCGCCGAATCACCGAGGCCGGATACGAGCCGGATCAGAAGCCTTTCGAAATCGCCGGCGTACGAATGTTCTTCGTCAAGGATCCCGACGGTACCCCAGTCGAGTTCATCGAGCTGCCCGGCGGCGCGCGCAGCACGTACGAAATGTACCGAGCGTGACCTATTCGCACCCCGAGTCGCTTCGCGGACACGCGGCCATTGTCACCGGTGCTGCTCGCGGCATCGGTAAGGGCATTGCGACAGCACTGGTGGAGCGAGGCGCCTCCGTCCTCCTCGTGGACATCTCGGACGAGCACCTCGCCGCCACCACCGAAGAGCTCAGCGCCGCAGGCCATTCCGCTGTACACCTGTTAGCAGACCTGCGCGATCCAGATGCCCCTGCACGCATTGTCACTAAGGCCGTCGAGCGCTTCGGTGCGATCCATGGCTTGGTCAATAACGCCATGGCGACCAGAGAACCCAAACCCTTCGCCGACATCACCGGC
>DASRJA010000208.1:0-7046 GCA_035649695.1 Mycobacterium sp.
GTCACGGCCGCCGCGGTACCGAGGCTGACCCAGGGGTCCAGGGTGCGCATGTAGCGATCGTCGGGCAGCGACTCGTCGCCGGTGGTGGGGTGGGCAGCCTGCCGCTTGACCGGGATGTGGGTGTGCTCGGGCACGTAGAACGTGGCAAAGCCGTGGTCATCGGCGAGCTTCGCCGCCGCCGCAGGGGTGATGCCGCGGTCGCTGGTGAACAGTACGAGCCCGTAATCCATGCCAAGAATTAGAACGTGTTCCAGTCTGGCGGGCAAGGGCGGGGTCCCGTTTGCAGCTCAGCAGGGCTTTCGGGAACGCACAAGTAGTTCGCTAGGTCCGTTCGTGGCAGAAACGCGTACTCGACTACGTATGTGCGGACATTCCTGGCGGGCGACAGTTCAGGTGTGAACAGCGGGGCGACAACGCCAACCAAACTGCGCGAGTGGGTACGCCGCTACCTGCCGTGCGAAATCGCCGGAACAGTAGGGGAATTGGGCGGCGCCGCGGTCGCATATCTGGCGACCGGATCGCTGGCCGCGGCGGCGATCACCGCGACCATCGGCGCGTCCGCCGGCTACTACGCTGCGGCCTACGTCAACGCTCTGCGCTGGAGCTACCGCGACCACGCTTACCGGCGTTGGCCGTCACGGCTACTGATGTCCAACTTGCTCGCGCTGCGCAGCGTGGCCGTTGAGTTCGGCCCGGCCGAGCTGATCGACAGCATTGCGGTCAGGCCCGTCGCGTTCTACGTCGGCCCGCTGATCTTCGACAACACGATCGTCGGCTGGATCTTCGGCAAGCTCATCTCCGACCTGGCGTTTTACGTCTGCGCCATCGCCAGCTACGAACGCTTCACCGGCCTGCTCGTGGGGGCCCGGCCGCGCGCCGAGGAGGTGACCGATGCATCCGTCCCGACGATCGAAGCTGCGTGAGGACCTGCGGGCAGATACGCAGCGCCTTACCGCGCTCGCCGAGCGCCACGGCACACCGCTGCTGGTGCTGCAGCCGCACCTGGTCGCCCGCCGCTATCGAGAGCTGACGGCAAAACTGCCCGGATTCGGCATGCACTACGCCGTCAAGGCGTCACCGCATCCGCTCGTGCTGTCGACCATCGCGATCTGCGGCGGCGGGTTCGACGTCGCCTCCAGCGCCGAGGTCGACCTGCTGCAGCAGCTCGGCTTGCCGATGGACCGCTGCATCCACACCCACCCGATCAAGAAGCCTGCTGACATCGACCACGCATACGCGGCGGGCATCCGCACGTTCGTCGTCGAGAATCCTTGCGAAGCACAGAAATTCGCCGGCCGACCGGACGATATTGAGCTGCTGGTGCGGCTCGCGTTCCGCAATCCGGCCGCGAAGTCCGACCTGTCGTCGAAATTCGGAGTCGAGCCGGCCGAGGCCGAACTACTCGTCAAACACGTGATTGCCGCCGGTGTGCAGTTCGCAGGGTTCAGCTTCCACGTCGGCAGCCAGGGCTCGTCGGCGCAGCCCTTTGACACGGCCCTTCGCGGCACCCTTGACCTCGTCACGGACATCGCCGCGAGCCTGGGCGTGCACACTCGCGTGATCGACATCGGCGGCGGGTTCCCCGTTGCCTACCGCGAGTCGATGCCCACCCTCGACGAGATCGCCGGCGTGATCGACGGCGCGCTGGGCCCTGCGCGTGACGACTTCACGCTCCTCGCAGAGCCGGGGCGGTATCTGGTCGCGGACAGCATGACACTGCTGACCAGCGTCGTCGGCACCGCGCAGCGCGACGGTCAGACGTGGCACTACCTCGACGACGGGATCTACGGCAGCTACTCCAACGTGATGACCGAAGACGTGCACCCGCCGATCCTCGCGCTGCGTGACCTCGCCAATGGCGCGGGCGAATTCGAGCCGGTGACCCTCGCCGGGCCGACGTGTGACAGCGCAGACGTGATCGCCCGCGACTACCCGATGCCCGCTCTTGAGGTCGGCGACGTTGTGATCAGCCCGATGATGGGCGCCTACACCAGCGTGACGTCATCGCGGTTCAACGGCATCGCGGCCACGCCCATCGTGATGTCTTAGGTTCAGCGCGAGCTTTACCCACGACGGCCGGGCCGCGCTGCTGCTGTCATGGCACACCATGACGACTGAACGCATCGCAGACCACGTCAAGTTCGCTTACTGGGTGCCGAACGTCAGTGGCGGCCTCGTCACCAGCGACATCGAGCAGCGCACCGATTGGAACTACGACTACAACGCCAAGCTCGCCCAAACCGCGGAGAACAACGGGTTTGAGTACGCGCTGTCGCAGGTGCGTTACGAGGCCAGCTACGGCGCGGAGTATCAGCACGAATCGACCAGCTTCTCGCTGGCGCTGCTGATGGCCACGCAGAAGCTCAAAGTGATCGCCGCCGTCCACCCCGGACTGTGGCAGCCGGGCGTGCTGGCCAAGCTCGGCGCCACCGCCGACCACCTGTCCGGCGGCCGGTTCGCCGTCAACGTGGTTTCCGGCTGGTTCAAGGACGAGTTCACGCACCTGGGTGAGCCCTGGCTCGAACACGACGAGCGCTACCGCCGCAGCGCCGAGTTCCTGCAGGTGCTGCGCAAGATCTGGACCGAGGACAACGTCGACTTTCGCGGCGACTTCTACCGGATCCACGACTTCACCCTCAAGCCCAAACCGCTCAACACGCCCGAGCGGCCCAACCCGGAGATCTTCCAGGGCGGCAACTCCACCGCCGCACGCCGCAACGGCGGTTACTACGCCGACTGGTACTTCTCCAACGGCAAGGATTTCGACGGACTCACCGAACAGGTCGTCGAGGTACGCGACCATGCCCGCGAGGTCGGTCGTGAGGTCCGCTTCGGGCTCAACGGCTTCATCATCGCCCGCGACACCGAAAAGGAAGCCAGGGAAGTCCTCAGGGAGATCATCGACAAGGCCAACCGTCCCGCGGTCGAGGGATTCCGCTCTGCGGTGCAACAGGCTGGCAACTCGACGTTAGACAAGCGCGGTATGTGGGCCGACTCGACGTTCGAAGACTTGGTGCAGTACAACGACGGCTTCCGTACGCAGTTGATCGGAACGCCCGAGCAGATCGCGGAACGCGTTGCGGCGTACCGCAAACGCGGTGTCGACCTGATCCTCGGTGGCTTCCTGCACTTCCAGGAGGAAATCGAATACTTTGGCGCCAAGGTGCTGCCGTTGGTGCGGGAAATCGAAGATTCCGAAGAGGATTCGGTCGATTCGCCGGTGCTGGTGTCCGCCTGAGGCGCCGATGGCCACCGCCTTCTCATCAGGTTGCGCTAGCGTGGATGACTGAATCGCTCAGGCCAGCACAGGAGAGTCATGTCTTACCCGCCCGGCAGCCCCGGATACCCACCCGCGCAGCAGCCGACCACTCAGTTCTCAGCACCCACCCAGCAGTTCGGCAAGCTGCCCGAGCCGGCAGCCCCCGCCGCCGCGGAAGGCCCGAGCAAGTTGCCCGTGTACCTGACCGCCGCAGTGGCGGCGCTTGGGCTCGCGGTGTACCTGTCGAACTACGGTCCACTGTTCGAAGCGGCCGGTGGCGAGTTCTTCACGCCCACACTGCTCGATCTGGGCGTGGTGGCGTCGCTGCTTGCCGCGCTGATCGCCGGCGTGGGCCTGATCCCCAAGCAGAAGACGTCGCCCGCGCTGGTGGCGGTGCTATCGGTGCTGGGCTTCCTGCTGGTGGTCTCGATCGTGCTCACTGCGCCGCAGGGCGTGACCATCGAATGGGGCCTGTACCTGATCATCGCGTTCAGCGTGGTGCAGGCGATTGTCGCCGTCGCGGTGCTGCTGTTCGACGCGGGTGTCATCGCGCCGTCCGTCCCGAAGCCGCGCTACGAGCCGCAGCAGTACGGCCAGTACGGCGGCCAAGGACCGTATTACGGACAGCCTCATCAGCCAGGCCCGCCGCCGCAGCAGCAGCAGCTGCGCCCCGGCTATCCGTCGCCGTACCCCGGCGGCTACCCCGGTGGGCCGCCCAGCGGCGGTTATTCCGGCGGCCAGCAGAGCGGCCCGCCGACGCCGCCGACCGGTTTCCCCACCTACGGGCAGCCGCCGTCATCGAGCAACGCGGGCAACGCGGGCAACGCGGGCAACTCGAGCAGTGCGCCGACGACACAGGTGCCCGTGCAGCCGTCGTCTTCCGCACAGTCCTCCCCGCCGCCGTCGTAGTCTGGGCCGCGCGTGCGTCGACTTCGCGCGCGTGACCTAGCGCGAGGAGCGGCCCCACCCGTGGAGAACCGGCCAGTCGGCACACGCAACGCGCGTGAGCTGCTTCGGGTCGCATTTGGGCCGTCCGTCGTAGCGCTGGTCGTCATCGCTGCGGTGGTGTTGCTGCAGTTGCTCATCGCGAACAGCGACATGACCGGCGCCCTTGGCGCGACCGCGAGCATGTGGCTGGGTGTGCACCAGGTGCCGGTGTCGATCGGCGGTCGCGAGCTCGGCGTGATGCCGCTGCTGCCAGTGCTGGCGATGGTGTGGGGCACCGCACGCACGACGGCGTCGGCGACGTCACCGCAGGCCTCGTGGTTCGTCACCCGCTGGGTGGTCGCCTCGGCGCTCGGTGGCCCGCTGCTGATCGCCGCGATCTCGCTGGCGGTCATCCACGACGCGGCGTCCGTGCTGACCGAACTGCAGACACCTAACGCGCTGCGGGCCTTCGCCGGCGTGCTGGGCGTGCACGCTGTCGGCGCGGTGATCGGGGTCGGGTCGCGCGTCGGCCGCCGGACATTGACGGCGTCACCGCTGCCGAAGTGGTTGCCCGACGCGTTCCGCGCGGCGACTGCGGGGGTGCTGGCACTGTTCGGCCTCTCGGGCGTGGTGATGGTCGGTTCGCTGGTCGTGCATTGGTCGACGATGCACGACCTGTACGCGATCACCGATTCAGTGTTCGGGCAGTTCAGCCTGACTGTGCTGTCGGTGCTGTACGCGCCGAACGTGATGGTCGGCACGGCCGCGGTCGCGGTCGGGTCGAGCACGCATGTCGGCTTGGCCACGTTCAGCGCGTTCACGGTGTTCGGTGGCGACATCCCGGCGCTGCCGGTGTTGGCAGCGGTGCCGTCGCCACCGCTCGGCCCCGTGTGGGTGGCCCTGCTGATCGTTGCCGCGGCTTCCGGCGTCGCGGTGGGGCAGCAGTGCGCCCGGCGTCCGCTGCCGCTGCTGCCTGCGCTGGGCAAGCTGGTCGTCGCGTCCGCGTGTGCCGCGTTGGCCATGGCGCTGCTCGGATTCGCCGGCGGTGGTCGGCTGGGCAACTTCGGTGACGTCGGCGTCGACCAGGTCACGTTCGCACCCGCGGTGTTCCTGTGGTTCGTCGGCATCGGTGCGCTGACGGTCGCGATGTCGGGCGGTATTGCGCGACGCCCCAAGCGGGTCAAGCCGGTGCCCGAGCCCGTGATGGTCGAGGACGAGCCCGAATTGCCCGACGATGAGGCCGCAACACCGATGGCGCCGGAGCCGCCGGGAGAGGGAGAGTATCCGGACGACCCGGAGGACCACTTCGTTGCTGACGAGGACGGCACGCCTGACGGTAAGAGTGAAGCCGCCGACTGAGCACCCACTATTGTTCGAGGCGTGCAGCAATCGCTCCGCGTGCCCCCGAGTGCACCGGCGCGGCTCGTCGTTCTGGCGTCCGGAACCGGTTCATTGCTCGCCTCTCTGCTGGAAGCGGCCGTCGGCGACTACCCGGCGCGGGTGGTGGCCGTCGGCGCGGACCGTGACTGCAAGGCCCTGCAGATCGCTGCGGACGCGGGCGTGCCGACATACATGGTGCGGCTGGGCGATTACAGCGACCGCGACGCGTGGGACAAATCGCTGACCGAGGCGACCGCGGCGCAGGAGCCCGATCTCGTGGTATCGGCCGGGTTCATGAAAATCCTTGGGCCGCAGTTTCTTTCCCGGTTTCCCGGTCGCATCGTGAACACCCATCCGGCGTTGCTGCCCGCATTTCCCGGCGCGCACGCCGTGCCCGCGGCGCTCGCGTATGGCGTCAAAGTGACCGGCTGCACCGTGCATCTCGTCGACGCAGGAACCGACACCGGGCCCATCCTGGCCCAGCAACCGGTTCCGGTCTTCGACGACGACGACGAAGCCACCCTGCACGAGCGGATCAAGGTCGTCGAACGACGGCTGCTGGTGGACGTTTTGGAAGCGCTGGCCACCCGCGGCGTGACCTGGACCGGAGGAAAGGCGACAATAGGATGACCGCAGATGAGGGGCGCAGGAAAATCCGCCGTGCACTGATCAGCGTCTACGACAAGACCGGGCTGGCCGAGTTGGCCCGTGGCCTGCACGAAGCGGGCGTCGACATCGTGTCGACGGGTTCGACCGCCAAAACCATTGCGGGCACCGGGGTTCCGGTCACGCCCGTCGAGGAGGTCACCGGCTTTCCTGAGGTGCTCGACGGCCGGGTCAAGACCCTGCACCCGCGCGTGCACGCCGGTCTGCTCGCCGATCAGCGCAAACCCGAACATGTTTCGGCGCTCGCCGACCTCGGCATCGCCGCGTTCGAACTCGTGGTCGTCAACCTGTATCCGTTCACCGAGACCGTCGACTCCGGCGCCAGCATCGACGAGTGCGTCGAACAGATCGACATCGGAGGCCCGTCGATGGTGCGCGCCGCCGCCAAGAACCATCCCAGCGTGGCCGTGGTCGTCGATCCGTTCGGATACGACGGTGTGCTCGCCGCGGTGCGGGCAGGCGGATTCACGATCGATGAGCGGAAGAGGCTGGCGTCGTTGGCTTTCCGGCACACCGCCGACTACGACGTGGCGGTGGCGTCGTGGATGGGGTCGGTGCTCGCGCCTGAGGAGCCTCGGGTGCCGATGCCGGCATGGCTTGGTGCGACATGGCGCCGCGAGGCGGTACTGCGCTACGGCGAGAACCCGCATCAGCAGGCCGCGCTGTACCGCAACGACGCCGTGTGGCCGGGATTGGCTCAGGCCGAGCAGATGCACGGAAAAGAGATGTCCTACAACAACTACACGGATGCCGACGCTGCGTGGCGGGCCGCGTTCGACCACGAAGATATCTGCGTGGCGATCATCAAGCACGC
>DASRJA010000209.1:0-7028 GCA_035649695.1 Mycobacterium sp.
CCGTCAGCGGCCTTGTTCGCCTTGACCAGGTCGGCCTTGTGGTCGAACAGCGCTTTGGTCAGCACGCAGGCGGTGTTGCCGTCCATATCGTCTTTGACCAGAAGCACATTGGGCACCACCACGGTCGGCACGTCCGCGGGCGTCTGGTAGGTGCTGGCCAGGATGACACCCTGCTCGTAGATGGGGTTGATCTCCTTCAGCTTCGCCAGGGTGTCGGTCACGTCGATGAATTTGACTTGGTCGCGTCTGCTGACGAACAGGTCGGTGATGCCGCCGGTGGGCAGGCCGCCGGACCAGAACATCGCGTCGATCGAGCCGTCCTTCATGCCTTCGACGGTCTTGCCGAGTTCGGTGCGCTGAGCCTGAATGTCTTTCCCGGGGTCGAGTCCGGCCGCTTCGAGCATCCGGTTGGCGATGACCTCCGTGCCGGAGTTCGGCGCCCCGGTGGACACCCGCTTGTCGCGCATATCGGCGATCGTGTTGATGCCGGCGTTGGTGCGGGCGATCACCTGCGTGTAATTGGAGTACAGGCGGGTGAGTGCGGTGATCGGCTGTTTCTCCTTGAACGACGCGCTGCCGTTGACGGCGTCGACGGCGGTGTCCGCAAGCGAGAAAGCGATCTGATGGGTGCCCGCTACCAGCTGCTGGATGTTCTGCACTGACGCGGATGTCTCCGCGGCGGTCGCCTTGAGCTTGCCGCCGGTCTGTTGGCTGATCGCCTCGGCGTACGCGCCGCCGAGCGTGTAGTAAACCCCCGTCGTGTTCCCGGTCGCGATGCTCACCCGCGCATCGGCGGTCACTTCGCACGAGGTCGGCTCGGCCGCGGACCCCCCGTTGTCGCCGCCGCGCTGACCGCCACAACCGGCCAGTAGCAACAAGATTGCGCCGACAAGAACAGAAAATCGTCGCTGTCTCATCGGTCCATCATGGTCCGAGGCGGGATGGTTCAGCGGCGGTTCAGCCGGAATTAGTCAGGCATTAGGCACCGTAGACCGGAACCGGCGGCCGAGCCTTGGCGAGCAGATCCTTGACCACCGGACCCAGCTCGGCCGGATCCCACCGGGCACCCTTGTCCACCGCAGGCCCGTGAGCCCAGCCCTCGGCCACCCGGACGACGCCGCCCTCGACTTCGAACATCCTGCCGGTGATCTCCTTCGACTCGACGCTGCCGAGCCAAACCACCAGCGGTGAAATGTTTTCCGGCGCCATTGCGTCGAAGTCTTTGTCCTGGGTCGCCATCATCTCGGCGAAGACCGTCTCGGTCATTCGGGTGCGGGCAGACGGGGCGATCGCGTTGACAGTGACGCCGTAGCGGCCCATCTCCGCAGAGGCCACCAGCGTCATCGCTGCGATGCCCGCCTTCGCGGCGCTGTAATTGGCCTGTCCCACGCTGCCCTGCAGACCCGCGCCGGAACTGGTGTTGATGATGCGCGCGTCAACGCTGTTACCCGCCTTGGACTGGGCGCGCCAGTAGGCCGCCGCGTGCCGCATGGTGGCGAAGTGGCCCTTGAGATGGACGGCGATGACCGCGTCGAACTCTTCCTCGCTGGTGTTGGCGAACATGCGGTCGCGAACGATGCCCGCGTTGTTGACCAGCACGTCCAGGCCGCCGAAGCTGTCGATCGCCGTCTGGATCAGGCCTTCGGCTTGCTGCCAGTCGGCGACATTCGCCCCACTGGTGACTGCCTCACCACCGGCGGCGGTGATCTCGTCGACAACACCCTGCGCGGCGCTGCCGCCTCCCGCGGGCGACCCGTCGAGTCCCACGCCGATGTCGTTGACCACCACACGCGCGCCCTCGGCGGCGAACGCCAGCGCGTGCGCACGCCCGATACCGCCGCCCGCACCCGTCACGATGACCACACGGCCGTCGAGCAAACCCATATCGCGTGTCTCCTTTATTTGTTGGCGCTCGACGCTTCCAGATACGACGGCGGTTCGCCGCCACCATGGACCTCGAGCGTGGCGCCGCTGATATAAGACGCCGCTTCGGATGCCAAAAAAGCTGCGGCCCAACCGATATCGGTGGGCTTGGCCAGTCGGCCCAGCGGGACGGTGGCCGCGACAGCGGCGACGGACTCCGCGTCACCGTAGAACAGTTCGGATTGTTCGGTTTCCACCATTCCGACCACGACCGAATTCACCCGCACCTTGGGCGCCCACTCGACCGCAAGGGTGCTGGTGAGGCTGTCGATGCCGGCCTTGGCGGCGCCGTACGCCGCCGTTCCCGGGGTGGGTCTGCGGCCGCTGACGCTGGAGATGTTGACGATCGAGCCGCCGCCGGGCTGCTTCTGCATGTACGCGTTTGCATGCTGCGACACCGACAACGGCCCAATCAAATTGAGCTCGATGATCTTCCGGTTGAACTTCGCGCTGGCGTCAGCGGTGAGGACATACGGGGAGCCGCCTGCGTTGTTCACCACGACATCGAGCCGCCCGTGCCGCTCGACGATCGTTTTGATGAGCGCGGCGACAGCGTCCTCATCGCGCACGTCGCAGGAGTGGAACTCGTAGGGCAGCCCGTCGACGGGGCGGCGGGCACACGTCACCACCGTGGCGCCCTGGTCGGCGAAGACGGCGCTGATGCCGGCGCCGACGCCGCGGACTCCACCGGTCACGAGGACCACCCTGTCCTTGAGTCCGAGGTTTATGTCAGCGGCGTCGGTCACTGTGCTAGCGTACCAAGCAAGTGCTTGCTTAGGTACCGACCCAGGAAGTGCAATGCCAATCACGTCCACGACCACGGAACCGGGCATCGTCTCGGTCACCGTCGACTACCCGCCGGTCAACGCGATTCCGTCGCGCGGCTGGTTCGAACTCGCCGACGCCATTACCAAGGCGGGCGAAGACCAACAGACGCACGTCGTGATCCTCCGCGCGGAGGGGCGGGGTTTCAACGCCGGCGTCGACATCAAGGAGATGCAGAAGACCGAGGGCTTCACCGCGCTCATCGACGCCAACCGCGGCTGCTTCGCGGCGTTCCGCGCGGTCTACGAATGCGCGGTGCCGGTAGTAGCGGCGGTCAACGGCTTCTGTGTCGGCGGTGGCATCGGCCTCGTCGGCAACGCCGACGTGATCGTCGCCTCTGACGACGCGACGTTCGGGCTGCCGGAGGTGGAACGCGGCGCTTTGGGGGCGGCGACGCATCTGTCGCGGCTGGTGCCCCAGCACCTGATGCGCAGGCTGTTCTTCACCGCGGCCACCGTCGACGCCGCGACCCTTCACCATTTCGGGTCCGTGCACGAAGTCGTGCCGCGCTCTGAGTTGGACGAGGCCGCGCTGCGGGTCGCGCGCGACATCGCCGCCAAGGACACCCGGGTGATCCGCGCCGCCAAGGAAGCCCTCAATCTGATCGATGTCCAGAAGGTGAACTCCAGTTACCGCATGGAACAGGGCTTTACGTTCGAGCTGAACCTCGCCGGTGTGGCGGACGAACACCGCGACGCGTTCGCCGGCACTGCGAAGGGCAAGCAGGCATGAGCGACAAGCGGACCACGCTCGACGATGCTGTGTCGTCGATCGAGAGCGGGATGACGATCGGCATCGGCGGCTGGGGATCGCGGCGCAAGCCGATGGCGTTCGTGCGCGCGTTACTGCGCACTCCGGTGAAGGACTTGACGGTGGTGACGTACGGCGGGCCGGATCTCGGTCTGCTGTGTTCGGCGGGCAAGGTGCGGCGCGTGTATTACGGCTTCGTGTCGTTGGATTCGGCACCGTTCTACGATCCGTGGTTCGCCAAGGCGCGCACCAGCGGTGCGATCGAGGCCCGCGAGATGGACGAGGGCATGCTGCGCTGCGGACTTCAGGCGGCGGCGCAGCGGCTGCCGTTCCTGCCGATCCGCGCCGGCCTTGGCAGCGACGTGCGCGCCTTCTGGGGTGAGGAACTGAAGACTGTGACGTCGCCCTATCCGACGGACGGAGACTTCGAGGAACTCATCGCGATGCCCGCGCTGCGACTTGACGCCGCGTTCGTGCACATGAATCTCGGTGATGCACAAGGCAACGCCGCCTACACCGGCATCGACCCGTACTTCGACGACCTGTACCTAATGGCCGCTGACAGGCGTTATCTGTCAGTGGAGCGGGTTGTGCCCACCGAGGAACTCGTCAAGGCCGTTCCACCGCAGGCGCTGCTGATCAACCGGATGATGGTGGACTCCGTCGTCGAAGCGCCCAATGGCGCGCATTTCACCACCGCTGCACCCGATTACGGTCGCGACGAGAAATTCCAGCGGCACTACGCCGAGGCCGCCGCGTCCGACGAATCATGGGCCGGCTTTGTTCAGACCTATCTGTCCGACAGCGAGGCCGACTATCAGGCCGCGGTGCGAAAGTTTTGGACCGCGGACGCGAGGAGCGGAAAGGCAGGAGCGCAGTGATTTCCGTGAGCCGTCCGGAGGTGTGTGCGGTCGCCTGTGCGGAATTGTTCCGCGACGCGGGCGAGATCATGGTGAGCCCGATGGCGACGATGGTGTCGATCGGTGCGCGACTGGCGCGGCTGACGTTCTCCCCCGACATCCTACTGACCGACGGCGAGGCGCAATTGCTGGCCGACACGCCTGCGATCGGGGCGGTCGGGGCGATTGAAGGTTGGATGCCGTTCGGCAGGGTCTTCGAGACGTTGGCCTGGGGGCGTCGTCATGTGGTCATGGGCGCCAATCAGATTGACCGTTTCGGCAATCAGAACCTGTCGGCATTCGGGCCGCTGCAGCACCCGACCCGGCAGATGTTCGGTGTCCGTGGCGCGCCAGGCAACACGATCAATCACGCGACGAGCTACTGGGTCGGCAACCACTCCAAGCGGGTGTTCGGCGATTCGGTCGACGTCGTGTCGGGCATCGGCTGGGACAAGGTCGATCGTGACAACCCGGCGTACCGCTTTGTCAATGTGTACCGGGTGGTGTCCAATCTCGGGGTCTTCGACTTCAACGGGCCGGATCACCAGATGCGGGCGGTGTCGCTGCATCCGGGCATCACACCGGAAGAGGTAGCAGAGAATACCTCGTTCGAGGTGCACGATCTGGACAAGGTCGAGCAGACGCGGCTTCCCACCGCTGACGAGCTGAAGCTGCTGCGCGAGGTGATCGATCCGAAGTCGCTGCGGGACAAGGAAGTACGAGCATGAGCAAGCTGCGCACGCCGCTGACCGAGCTGGTCGGTATCGAGCATCCGGTGGTGCAGACCGGGATGGGCTGGGTGGCGGGTGCGCGGCTGGTGTCGGCGACCGCCAACGCCGGCGGCCTGGGAATCCTGGCATCGGCGACCATGACGCTCGACGAACTGCAGGCGGCGGTTACCAAGGTCAAGGCGGCGACGGACAAGCCGTTCGGCATCAACATCCGTGCCGACGCGGGCGATGCCAACGATCGCATCGACCTGCTGATCCGCGAGGGCGTGAAGGTTGCGTCGTTCGCGTTGGCGCCGAAGCCGGATCTGATCGCGAAGCTCAAAGACGCTGGCGTGGTGGTGATTCCCTCGGTAGGCCTCGCAAAGCATGCGAAGAAAGTGGCCGACTGGGGTGCCGATGCGGTGATCGTCCAGGGCGGCGAGGGCGGCGGGCACACGGGTCCGATTGCGACCACACTGCTGCTGCCGTCGGTGCTCGACGCGGTAGACATCCCCGTCGTCGCGGCGGGCGGTTTCTTCGATGGCCGGGGCTTAGCAGCGGCGTTGTCGTATGGCGCGGCGGGCGTCGCGATGGGCACGCGATTCTTGTTGACCTCCGATTCCACCGTGCCGGATGCCGTCAAACAGCGCTATCTCGAGGCGGGGCTCGACGGTACTGTGGTGTCCACCCGCGTCGACGGCATGCCGCACCGGGTGCTGCGCACCGGCTTGGTCGAGAAGCTCGAAAGCGGTTCGCGGCTGCGAGGTTTCTCGGCGGCGGTCCGCAACGCACAGAAGTTCAAGAAGATGTCGCGCATGACCTGGCGGTCGATGATCAGCGACGGGCTCGAGATGCGACACGGCAAGGAGCTGACGTGGTCGCAGGTCGTGATGGCGGCCAATACCCCGATGCTGCTGAAAGCCGGGCTGGTCGAAGGCAACACGGACGCCGGCGTGCTCGCGTCGGGTCAGGTCGCGGGCATTCTCGACGATCTGCCATCGTGCGCTGAGCTGATCGACGCGATCGTGGCCGACGCCGTAAAGCATCTGCAGGCGGCGGCCGCGTTCGTCGAATAACCGCCGAAACTGTATTCCAGCAGCGAAAGTTCGCGTAGAGGCCTGCTGGAATACAGTTTCGCGGGACTACAGGCGCTCGATGATGGTGACGTTGGCGGTGCCGCCGCCCTCGCACATCGTCTGCAGACCGTAGCGGCCGCCCGTACGCTCAAGCGTGTTGAGCATGGTGGCGAACAGCTTGGCCCCTGTTGCGCCGAGCGGATGGCCCAACGCGATCGCCCCGCCGTTCGGGTTGACCTTCTCGGGATCCGCCTTGATCTCCTTGAGCCACGCCTGAACCACCGGCGCGAAAGCCTCGTTGATCTCGACGGTATCGATGTCGTCAATCGAAAGCCCGGTCTTCTCAAGGGCATAACGCGTCGCAGGAATCGGGCCGGTCAGCATGAACACCGGGTCGGCACCGCGAGCGCTGATGTGGTGGATCCGCGCCCGCGGCCTCAGGTTGTGTTCCTTGACCGCCTGCTCAGACGCCAGGAGTACGGCACTCGCGCCATCGGAGATCTGGCTCGCCATCGCCGCGGTCAATCGGCCACCCTCAACCAGGGTGGGCAAGGTCGCCATCTTCTCCAACGACGTGTCGCGCGGGCCCTCGTCGGTACTGAATCCGTCGACCTCGATGATCTCGTTCTCGAAGTGGCCGGCGCGAATCGCGGCCTGGGCCCGCTGGTGGCTGGTCAGCGCGTACTGCTCCATCTCCTCGCGCGAGATGTTCCACTTCTCCGCGATCATCTCGGCACCGCGGAACTGCGACACCTCGGCGGGGCCGTAGCGCGCCACCCAGCCCTCGGATCCCGAGAACGGATCCTTGAAGCCGAGCGGCTCGGCCAGCGTCATCGCCGACGAGA
>DASRJA010000210.1:0-5812 GCA_035649695.1 Mycobacterium sp.
CGACACATCGGCGGTCCGGGCGATGTCGGTGACCTTCGTCTTGTCGAAGCCCGCTCTCGCGAACTCGAACTCTGCGGCAGAGATGATCTGCTGGCGGTACATATCGCGGCGTGCATCGCGAATATTCGGAACTGTCACGAATCCTGGGCTACCACGTGGGACCACCTCTCGGCTGAGGGTCTGACGTTCGAATCATAGGCAGGTCAGCGGCAGGCGTGGACTGACCGCTGCCCACCCGGCGCGCATGACAGCTTGTCGCCAGGCTGGATGCGATTTACGGCGGAACAGCCCATTGCGCTTCATCGAACACACTGCTAATTTAGCAGAATCGCAATTCTGTTTAACAGTACCACTGTTCTGAGCGGCTCAGACGAGCAAATCGAAAGGGACTAACGTGACGACGCTCGAAGAAGAACACGACTTCGCCAAGCCATGGGCCAAGCGGCGCGTCAAGACCTACGCCTGGTGCTCGGCGTTCACCGCCACAGTCGCCGTCGGAAGCATCATCGGTGTCGGGGTGGGCTGGATTCCCATGGTGCCCCTGACAGGAGTCATTGCCTGCTTCCTGTTCATGACGCCAGTTTTCGTCATGTTCGGGGCATCTTGGATTAACGCTCCGGGCGAGACGCGAACCACGTTGGAGAAAGCCAACGAGTTTCAGATGCTGTGGTTTTGCATCGCTGGCGCGGCAAGCGAGTTGTGGTGGGAAGTGGCCTGGCTGGTCGGCGACCTTGCGGGGTGGATGCACATCACCGATCAGCAGCGCTGGGGATGGGTCTTTTGGTATTACGGCATCAACGACGTGCGCTACCTCAATAGCGACGGGCCGTTGTGGGCCATGGAACTGGTCGTCGTGATCGGTGCTGCCGTTTTGCTGTTCTCTTGGTGGAAGCTGAGAAATGCAGGCAACGACCCCGACAAGCGCATCCGGCCGCTGTGGTGGAGCTTCGCGACCATGTCGGCGATGTTGACGGTGTTCTTCATCTACTTCGTCGCCGAAGCACGCCACGGGTTCCCCAACTTTCCGCGCCATGGATTCTGGGACGTCTCAATCATCCTGATCTACGAGAACCTCCCGTGGATGATCGCCCCGGTCGTCAGCCTCCCGTTCGTCGCCAAGCAACTGGGTTATCTCTACGGAAAGCGGGCACAACAAGCAGCTTCCGTTGGATCGAACAGACAGACCGCTCAGCCCCCCGTTGCCGTTGGTGCACATAGCAACTGACCGGTAGAGACGGCTCATTCCGGCTTGCGTGCTGCTCGCGCTGGTGAACACGACACCAGTAACGGAACCGGCCCGCATGCCGGGATGGCTGCCGTGCGGGCTGGCGGAGAAGAACAGGAGGGCCGGATGCCAGAGCGAGTACTCGTGACCGGTGCATGCGGCTTGGTCGGGTCGGCCACCGTTGCACGATTGTGCAAAGACGGCATACCGGTCGTCGCCACCGATCTAGACACGGCGGCAAATCGAAGAGCCGCCAAACGGTTTGGCGATGCCATCACGCAATGGTGTGACCTCACCCAGCGATCCCACGTCCAGAGGCTGCTCGCAGCCGTTCGTCCGGCGGCGATCATCCACCTGGCGGCGGTGATACCCCCTTTCTGCTACATACAGCCGGCCACCGCATACAGAGTCAACGTCGAGGCAACCGCACTTCTGGTCCAGGAAGCATCAGCGTTGACTGCGCCACCGCGGTTCGTGCAAGCGTCAAGCGTGAGCGTGTACGGACCGCGCAATCCACACATAGAGAGCGAGGCGCTGACCTCTAACACCCGGCCCGCGCCGTTCGACGTGTACGGAGCGCAAAAAGTTGCGGCCGAAGGCGTTGTCCAACAATCAAATCTGGATTGGGTGATACTGCGCCTCGGCGGAGTGATGGGACCGCTACTACGCCATGCCAAGCCTGACCTCGCAGCCATGGAGGGCATGCTTCCCAGCGACGGACGAATTCACATGGTCGACGTCCGCGACGCTGCGCGTGCGTTTGTCAACGCGGTAACCAAACCCATCGCACACGTCCGCGGTAAGACACTGGTCATCGTCGGCGACAGCAGCTACCAGCTACTCCAGGAACAGATCGCACCGTCCATCATGGCTGCCCTCGGCCTTGTCGGGGTCATGCCCCAAGGCCGAAAGGGCGACCCCAACAGCACCACCGCATGGTTCACCACCGACTGGGCCGATCCCGACGAGGCACAACGAACACTCCAGTTTCAGCACACAACCTGGCCTGACCTACTCGCCGAAAGGGCCGACCGCGCCCGATGGTTACAGCCGTTGGGGAGGACCGCTTCGCCAGTTGCCCGACAGGTGTTACGTAGCCGTGCGCCATACCGCGGTCAGCCTGGCGCATTCGCCGACCCATGGCACATGATTTCCCAGCGATGGGGAAGCCCCCTGGCACAGACAACACGTTGAGTGTGAAGCCAGTTGACGGCGAATGCAATTCGCGGACCTCCGCAGTTCGCGGTTAGTACACGCGCCTACGACCAACCGGAGCAACACTTGAACACTGTCCCCTGGCACCGGTGTAACCGCTCCTGGCCTCCGGAATCATTCGCATGGCGAAGCGCACGCAAAACCAGCTAGCCGCTCATCCTCCGGCTCCTTCGCGAGGCGTCGGAGACCAAACGACCGACGGATAGGCGACGGCGACACCGTTCTTCGCATTCGGATCGTGCGAGAGACGAGCCGCTTGGTCCCGTAACGTGCCGAAGACAACGTGTGTGTTGACGCCGTCAACACCCTTTGTGTGTCTCCAAGGAGAGCGAGGCTTAACTCCAACCTGGGCGGGGCCGCAGTTGCATGCCTTGGCGCCGAAGCGCTGCTGCGACGGTCGTATGGGAGACGTCGTAGCGGGCGCCAAGCCAGGCGAGTGACTTGCCGTCGGAGTAGAGCATTTCTGCTTCTGCCGATTGCTCGCTGGTCAGGCCTTGACGGCCGATGGTGATGCCCTCCTCACGAAGCACGGTGGCCACCCTGGACTTGGAGATCCTGAAGTGGGCGCCGATCTGTTGGGTGGTTTCGCCGGCGTGGTACCGATGGACGATGTCATCGATGTCGGTGGGGAGCAGAAAGCGCTTCGATCGCCGGGGAGTGCCACTGGACGCTGGTCGCTGGGGTGCTTCGTTGATGCGTTTACGCAGTTTAGACCATCTTTTACAGAGGTGACTGAGGTTCGAGTTTCTTCCTATTAGCTCCACCATATATTCGCAGCTCAAACGTGGTTTTTGAAGTTACGCCGGGTTTGACGTAACACTTCACGTAACACCGAGGGTCGTGGCAAGCATTCACGCCCAGAAAAACCGCGCCGCAAACACCTACCGCGTGCTGTGGCGCCAGGACGGCCGCCAGCGCTCGCTGACCTTCGAAAACCTCCCCGCCGCAGAACGTTTCAAGACTCTGCTCGAAGACCACGGGCCCGATGAAGCGCTGCGGATCATCGAGCTCGACGAGATCGGGCGGCACGTCCCGACGGTCACCCAGTGGCTGCACACCCACATCGACAACCTGACCGGTGTCCAACCGGCTACGATCGCTCGTTACCGCACCTATGTCGCCCGGGATATCGACCCAGTGTTCGGCTCCATGCCGGTGTCGGCGGTCACCGAGACGACAATCGCGAAGTGGGTCAAGCAGCTCGGCGGAAGCGGCAAAACGATCGCGAACAAGCACGGCTTCCTATCGGGCGCGCTCAACTCGGCGGTACGTGCTGGCGTGATCGCAACCAATCCGTGCCAAGGTCGGCGCCTGCCCCATACGCGTGTTGAGGAGACGGTGTTCCTCACGCCTGACGAGTTCCGGCTGCTGCGCGATCACATCGAGCGGGAACGGTGGAAGAACCTGGCCACCTGGCTCGTCACTACCGGTATGCGCTTCTCCGAGGCGACCGCTCTGACTGCGGCCGACATCGATACCGACGCGAAGACATGTCGAATCAATAAGGCGTGGAAGTACTCCGGCGATTATCGGCCGCAGATCGGTCCGCCGAAGACCAAGAAATCGATCCGCACCATCAGCCTGCCGTCAGCCGCCCTGGACGTTCTGGACCTTTCTGCGGCCGGCTTTCTATTCACCAACGGCGCCGGCAATCCGGTTCGCGCACAAGAGTTCTTCCACGGCGGCTGGAAACCCGGCCGCGAAAACGCGATGAAGGCGGGACTGACTAAGTCGCCGCGCGTACATGACCTGCGGCACACATGCGCGTCGTGGATGATCCAGGCTGGCGTCCCGCTGCCCGTCATCCAGCAGCATCTGGGCCACGAGTCCATTCAGACCACCATCGGGGTCTACGGGCACCTCGACCGACGCAGCGCCCAAGTGGCCGCTGACGCTATCGGCTCGGCGTTGAGCTGACCGGAACGGCTGCGTTCTGCAGTTGCTGTATTCCTCGGCTAGGTGGAGCGTCTGCGCCGGATTTCTTCGGCGCCAAGGCTTCCCAGCGTCTTGAGTAGTCGGCGAATGGCATCTGGGACGTCTTCGTGGGGGCGGATCAACGGCAGAAGGTCAGCCAGCCGCGGAGGCGGTTGACGTATGTGCGAGCGCTCGGCGCTGATTTGGGGAGCGCGTGAGCGAATACCGCGAGTGTTGTGCAGCCGGGGAGTGCTGCTGCCGGAGCCAGGACAGCGTCGAATCCGGCGTCTCGGGCCGCGGTGGCATGGTTCGGGTAACCGTGCAGTCGTCGGCGGTGAGGTCATCGGCATCGACGCCGAGATGTGCTCGCGTGGTGGGGTCGGTGAGGTCGAGGACGTCCAGGCTGACCGATACCCGGCCCACACGGCGGCGCACTTCGAACGGGTCGACACCGTCGTCGAGGAAGTGGCGAAAAAACTCTGCCCAGGCGCCTTGCTCGCGGTTGGAGGCGTACCAGACGCCCGGTTCGCTAGTTCGGTGATAGCGACCGGGGCCGCGAGCGGGATCTGCGCACGACGTCAGTGGATGGCGGGTCGGGCCCTGGTGCCAGTAGCTGCCGGTCAGCTTGCGTCGCGGTGCGGTGGCGACCGCGTCAGCGGGGCTCAAACGTAGGAACCGTCGATAAAGGATTCCGCCGCATGCCGGACTCGCTCGTAGTGGTCCTCGGCGAGCAGCTCGACCGGTCGCGCGCCGTCAAGGATCCGGTTTTTGGCGTGCAGCCATTGGCCGACGCCGCGGGGGGTGAGCGAGTCAGACAACAGAAGGACGAGGTCGCGAAGCTGGGCGAGTCGGTCATAGCGGTCTGGGCGGATGTCGCCGGTGCGCCAGCCGCGGACCGCGCGGTCGGAGACTTGCGTAACCGCGGCAACGTCGAGCTGTGTGACGCCGAAGGGTTTCAGTGCGTCCACGATCTCGCTGGCCTCGACGGCCCGATCCAATGCAGCGGCCATCCCAAAACCTCCAGCACTTCCGGTTTCACTACCGCTTATGCTACCGGTGCGTGGCGGTGGGTGACAACGACCTCGCGTTAGCGCGGTGGGCGATCGGACTGAAGTCAACCGAACGGGGAGAGCCGACGGGTTTCATGCGCTGCGGTCGCGTAAGCGTCGTGCGTATCGGTCATGGCCCGCGGCGGCATGTTCAACAACTCTGCACCGACCTGCCGTGGAGCCAACGCCTCACCGAAGTCTGGCGCATGACCGACCCCCACGAGCGCGACGCCTCCCTCGCACTACGCTCTGCACACGGGCATCGTCTGCGCACCGCGGTCAAGTGGTACCGCACCCAGGGCCGCCTGCACACCGGAGATCCGATCGCCATGGCCGCCGACGCGCTGAACGCCTACCTCCACGACCGTGCCCGTCACAAGGACGCCCTGTTGGTGTGTGACACCTGGGA
>DASRJA010000211.1:0-4006 GCA_035649695.1 Mycobacterium sp.
TACTCCGGGGTGTACTCCAGCTTCCTCAAACACGCCATCCGCCAATCCGAGCGATACGGCGTGCCCGCCCACCAGCTGCTGCACCGGGCGGGCCAGCGCAAGCTGATCGGCGGCCAGGAAGACCAGCTCATCGACATCGCATTGGAGATCAAGCGGGAGCAGGACACGGCGGCCGCGAAGTAACGCTTCAGGGCAGTCGGCGAATACCAGAGTGGACAGTGAGGCGCGTGGCACGGTCGGACAGTTCGACGGCTACTTCAACGACCACCCGCAGGAGGCCGACGAACTGCGCGCGATCCAGCAGCCCCTGGTCGACTACAAGAACCACTGCGGCATGGAGGTGTCGCCGACCGACGCTCTGACCGTGCTTGCCGAGGTCTGACACGCCGCCTGCGCTGCGGGTTGTTTAGGCCCCCCCGCGTACCGGATACGCCTGTTGGTCGCGAGTCAATCGCAGACCGAAGGAGTGATTCGATGCATATGTCCGCAACGACCGTGCGACGCGGCCTTTACGGAATGTTCGCCGGGGGTCTGCTGGCTTTTGGATCGGCGGCCATCGTCATGCCGGTCGCCAACGCAGTCCCGGACTCTTGTAGCCAAAGCGGCATCGCCACCACCGCAAGCTCGGTTTCCGCGAGCACAGCGGCGTACCTGGCGGCGCACCCGCAGACCAACGAGGAGCTGACGGACATCGCAAGGCAGCCTGCGGACCAGGCTGAGCAGGCCTACCAGGTGTACTTCGACAGAAACCCGCAGATCGCCAACGAGCTGCAGGCGATCAACCAGCCTGCCAGTGATCTGTTGACTCAGTGCGGCGTCAACGTGACACCGACGCCGATCTCGGAGATTCTGCAGACGCTCTAATCAGGTAGCGCAGGCAAGATGGGGCGGTGACCGCCGCCCCGACCGAACGCCGACGGCGTATCGGGTCGATGGAGGTCTTGCTCGCTTCGCTCATCGCGCTGGCCTTATCGGCCGGCGCGGTGAGTGCTTTTGTGGCCGGTAACGCCGAGGTGAGCGTGGCCGCGACGGTGTTCTGCGGCGTCTTCGTTCAGGCGTTGCCCTTTCTGGTGCTCGGCGTCGTCATCAGCGGGTTGATCGCGGCCTTCGTTTCGGCCGACCGGCTCGCGCGCTGGCTGCCGCGTCGCCCTGCGATGGCCGTCGCGGTCGCCGGGGTGGGCGGTGCGGCGTTGCCAGGCTGCGAATGCGGCTCGGTGCCCGTCGCGCGGCGACTGTTCGGCGAGGGAGTCTCCGGCGCCGCCGCACTGACGTTCATGCTGTCCGCGCCCGCCATCAACCCGGTCGTGCTGGTGGCCACGGCAGTCGCCTTCCCGGGTCAGCCGGCGATGGTGGCGGCCCGCTGCGTGGCCTCGTTGATCACCGCGGTCACGATGGGACTGATCTGGTTGCGTTGGGGCCGCGCCGAGTGGGTGACTCGACGCCTGCCGGCGACGCACGACACCGACGCGCCGCGCTGGACGATGTTCACCGAAGCCGCCCGTCACGACTTCCTGCAGGCCGCCTCCTATCTGGTGCTCGGCGCCGCGGCCGCCGCCGTATTGCGAGTTGCCTTGCCGCCGTGGGTTTTTCAGCACCTCGCGGGACACCTTGTCCTCGGCGTCCTCACCATGGCCCTGTTCGCGGTCGTGCTCGCGTTGTGTTCGGAGGCGGACGCGTTTGTCGCCGCCAGCCTGACGATGCTGCCGCTGTTGCCGCGACTGGTGTTTCTGGTCGTTGGGCCGGCGGTCGACGTCAAGCTGTCGGCGATGCAGGCGGGGCTGTTCGGCCGCCCGTTCGCAATCCGTTTCGGCCCAATGACGTTCGTCGTCGCCACCGTCGTCGCGACCATCGTCGGCCTGGTGATCCTCGGCGGTGCACGGTGAGCCGGGGCACCCAGAACACCCTCGTGCTCCTCGTCGGGTTGAGCGCCCTCATGATGGTGATCAAGGGCACCTACTTGCACTTCGTGAAGCCGTCGCTGCTGCCGTGGCTGATCGCCGCCGCCGTCGTGTTGATCGCCCTCGCGCTTGCCGCGATCGTTCGCGACCTGCGCCGCGAGCCCGTTGATGACGACGGGCACCGGCATCGGCCCTTGCTGATGTGGCTGCTGCTGATGCCGATAGCGCTGACGACGTTCGTCGTGCCGCCGCCGCTGGGCGCGCAGGGTGCGGCGCCGGAAGCCGTAGCAGCGACAGAACCGCAAAAGCGGGCGTTTCCGCCGCTGCCTACGGGGCGGGCGCCGACGGTGTCGATTCCCGACCTAGTGATGCGCGCGGCCGCCGACTCCACCAACAGCCTTGGCGGACGGCTGATTACGGTCACCGGGTTCACGCTGCGCTATCCCGAGGGCACCGATCTGGGCCGCGTCGTCATCGTCTGCTGCGCGGCCGACGCGCAACTGGCTCGTATCCATCTGTCCGGTCCGGCCGCGGCGGAGGCGGCCGACTACCCGGAGGACACCTGGCTGCAGATTGAGGGCACCGTCGTTCCCGGAACATCCGTGGCGGCGACGAACTTCATCCCGACGCTGGCGGTGTCACGGGTGACGCGCATCGACAAGCCGGCGAACACCTACGCGTATTAGCGCGCCGGTTTCACGCCACCCAGCTGTTTGGTGACCGCGTCGGCCGTCGCCACCAATGCCCGCGCCCGCTCGGTGATCTCGTTGTCGGTCAATGCCTTTCCGATATGCATGGACGCGACCATCACCTGGCGTTGGTAGTGGTCGTAGACCGGCGCGGAAATCACGCTGATGTCATGGCGCCTGCGCCCGCCATTCTCGCCACGCAGGTACACCCGCTCGCCGATGTCCGACACCAGCTCGCCCAGCAGCGCCCGCAGTTCGTCGGGCAGCTTGCTCGACATCCCCGCCATCAACGAATACAGCCGTCGGCCGCCCGGCGTCAGGCGCTCGACGAGATAGCCGTCGGCGCGGCATGCCGCGATCACCCGGTTGAGCCGGTCGGTGTTCGTCCGCAGCGGGATCGTCGGCTCCTTCGCGAGCCAGTCGCGCGCGGCCTCGTCGTCCCACAGCACGAACATCAGCCCGACCGGCGGCGCGAACGGGTAACTCTGACCGACCTCCACGCCCGGCCCAGCCCCTGCGGGCGCGACCAGGTCCAGCAGCGTGATCCGGTCATCGATCACCCCCGACAGCGCCGCCGTCACGCCGAACCGCGCCGACAACCGGCGCAGCTCCTCCCGGGCTGCCGGGCTGACTCGCATCGATTCCTGCGCCTTGTGCCCGAGCGTGATCAACGACGGGCCCAGTCGGTACGTCTTGTCCCCGGCGTCGCGCACCAGGTATCCGGCGTCGGTGAGCGACGTGACGATGCCAAGGCAGGTCGGCTTGCTCAGCCCCAGCTTGCGGGCGAGGTCGGACAGCCCGAAGCGTTCCTCTGGACGGGCGGCGAGAAAATCCAGGATGCGGACCACTCGTTCGGTGGGCGGCGACGCGCGGCCGGCGGACTCTGGGGTGGACACGAGAGCAGGGTACCCTGCTGTTCCATATATGTACCGCTGCGGTCGATATATTGACTCTTGGTAGAACGCGTTCTAGTTTCGAGGGCGTGTACTCGCAGCCACTGATGGAGGCGATCGCCGAGGCCGAGAAGCTGGTCGGCGAGGCGCCCCACATCGAATCCGAAGCCGATCTGTTGGAAGGCCTGCAATACCTCGCAGGCTGCATCGCGGCGTGTACGCACGTGGCGTTCGACTACGAGCGTGACCATCCGTTCCTGCACAGCGGGACGGGCCCGTTCACCAAGATGGGCCTCGACAATCCCGACACCCTCTACTTCGGTACCCGTGTGCTGCCCGAGCACGACTACGTGGTGACCGGGAAGCGTGGCACCACCACCGACGTGAGCTTCCAGCTGCTCGGCGGTGAGTACTCGGACAAGGTGGTGCCCGACAGCGAGACAGCGTTCGACGATCGAAAGCTCGACATCGCCGCGGATGGCAGCTTCGAGTGGCGGTTCCGGCCGGAAACGCCGTCCCAGCTGGT
>DASRJA010000212.1:0-3785 GCA_035649695.1 Mycobacterium sp.
CGTCTACCGCGAACCCGACAAGGTGCGCCGCAGCATGGGTCTCACCGGCCAGGTCGCCACCGTCGACGAATTGCTCACCGGCCGAGAGAACATCCGGATGATCGGCGGCCTGTACGGCATCCGGCGCAAAGACCTCGCGCAGCTGGGAGATCAACTGCTGGAACAGTTTTCGATCGCCGACGCCGCCGACCGGGTGGTCAAGTCGTACTCCGGCGGCATGCGCCGTCGGCTCGACCTCGCCGTCAGCCTGTTGGCGGCGCCGCCGGTGCTGTTTCTCGACGAGCCCACCACCGGGCTGGACCCGCGCAGTCGCAGCGACTTGTGGGACGTGCTGCGCGGCCTCGTCCAGGGCGGCACCACGCTGCTGCTTACCACGCAGTATTTGGAGGAAGCCGATCAGCTCGCCGACAACATCGTGGTGATCGACAGAGGCCGAATCATCGCCGAGGGCTCGCCGCTGCAGCTCAAACAGCAGGCGGGCAATGCCAGCCTGATCGTCACCGTCAGCAAGGCCGAGGACCTGTCCGCCGCGAAGGCCCTGATGAACAAGACGGGGGCTGAGGTGTTCGTCGACGCCGGTGCTCGTCAGCTCACCGCGGCCGCCGAGGGGCTGCCCGACATGGTCCGGGTGGCGGGTTGGCTACGCGACAGCGATATCGATGTCGACGACATCGGCCTGTCAAGGCCAAGCCTCGACGACGTCTTCCTGTCGCTGACCGGACATCGCACCGCAGAGGAGGAGGTAGGGGCATGACGGCCGTCGAATCACCTCCGCGCATTCAGCTGCAGTCCGTGCGCACCCACCCGACCAATCTAGTGCAGCAGTCGTGGATCATGGTGAAGCGCAACATGATTCACACCAAGCGCATGCCCGAGATGCTGAGCGACGTGACGGTGCAGCCGATCATGTTCGTGCTGCTGTTCGCATTCGTCTTCGGTGCGTCGATCGCGACGGGCGGCGGCGCCTCCTACCGGGAGTTCCTACTGCCGGGCATCCAGGCGCAGACGATCGTCTTCACGGCGTTCGTCGTAGCGTCGGGGATTACCGCCGACGTCGAGAAGGGCATCATCGATCGCTTCCGGTCACTGCCGATTTCCCGATCGTCGGTGCTGATCGGCCGCAGCGTGGCCAGCCTGCTGCATTCGTCGATCGGAGTGGTGGTGATGGCGGTGACCGGGCTGGCGATCGGATGGCGGATCCGGGGCAGCGTCGCCGAGGCTGCGCTGGCGTTCGCGCTGATCCTGGTGTTCGGCTTCGCGATGATCTGGTTCGGCATTCTCATCGGGTCGGTGATGCGATCGGTCGAGGCGGTCAACGGTGTGATGTTCACGGTGCTGTTCCCAATCACGTTCCTGGCCAACACGTTCGCACCGACTGAGCCGATGCAGCACTGGCTGCGGGTTATCGCCGAATGGAATCCTGTGTCATCGCTGGCGCAGGCGATGCGGGAGCTGTGGGGCAACGGTGGGCCTGCGCCGGCAAGCGCCCAACTGCCGCTGCATCACCCGATCCTGGCGACCATCCTGTGGTCGCTGGCGCTGACGGCCGTCTTCGCGCCGTTCGCGCTGCGCGCGTACGCGCGTCGCACCGGAGGTTGAGTCAGCGCCGCGGCCTTAAGCCGATCGGCGCGTAGCGATCGTCCCGATCCAGCGTTGGCGCTGTGCCTGATAATCCGCGATCGCTTCGGCGATGGAATGGCCCGGTAGTGCGCGATCTGGTCTCAAGCGGTTCGCAGAGCCCAGCCCTCGTCGGCTGCGTCACGGACACAGTGGCGCATGCCGCCGCGGAGCTACGCCGAGTTGGTGAATATGTAGAGCTGATGATTCTTCCCACGCATTAGTAGTGCTAATGCGGAGACCTGACGTAAGGCGACGTTATCGGCAAATTCGCCGCTGTGATCGAAGACGGCTCGTTCGATGCGGCGGCGGCGCGACTGCATGTCACGCCGTCGGCGGTGAGCCAGCGGATCAAGGCTCTCGAACAGCGGGTGGGGCAGGTGCTGGTGGTGCGGGAAAAGCCTTGTAGAGCAACGGCAGCGGGTGCTCCGTTGATACGGCTGGCAGCTCAAACTGCGCTGCTGGAGATCGAGGCACTGGCCGAGATGGGCGGCGGGGATGGGTCGTTGCCGCGAATTGCGTTGGCTGTCAATGCCGATTCGATGGCGACGTGGTTCATCGGGGTGTTGGAGGCGCTCGATGATGTTCTGTTCGATATCCGGATCGAGGATCAGGATCACTCGACGCGGTTGTTGCGTGAGGGGGTGGTGATGGGCGCGGTCACCACCGAGCGCCACGCGGTGGCCGGTTGTCGGGTGGGGCCGCTGGGCGTGATGCGCTATGTGCCCGTGGCCAGTCCGAGTTACGTCAAGCGGTACTTGGCCGATGGGTTCACAGCGCGAGCGGTGGAAGCGGCACCGTCTCTGGCGTGGAATCGTGATGATGGGCTGCAGGACATGTTGGTACGCAGAGTATTTCGCCGAGACATCGCCCGACCGCAGCACTTCATCCCGACAGTGGAGGGATTCGGGGCGGCGGTGCACAACGGACTGGGGTGGGGCATGTTCCCGACTAGCCTCGCGGCGCCGCGGCTAAAGGACAGGTCATTCGTGCGTGTGTCCGACGAACACCTCGACGTGCCGTTGTACTGGCAGTGCTGGAAACTCGACAGCCCGATCGTCGGCCGCATCACCGCCGCGGTGAAGTCAGCAGCAGCGGCTCTGCGGAGCCAGAAGCCGCTGGGCCGCCGCCACGGCTAACGATTACGTAGGAGCCTTACTTCGACGTCGCCCGCCGGGTCGACCATTGCGTGCTGCTGAGCGGCGGCCGAGTGGTGTCGTCGGGCGCCTCGGCCGACGTGCTCACCGAGGCCAACGTGGCGTCGGCGGTTATCCCGACGCTTGGGCGCTGACCATCCAGCACGCGGCGGTGAACCGAACCTCGGTTCCGTGCACAAAGGGATCAAAGGCGGGACGGACGGCCTCGATGACTTGGGCGCGGGTCCGCTCGTCCTCGCCTTGAAGTGCCAGACCGACAGGACCCAGCCGCGTGATGAAGCCGATCAACTCCGGCTCGGGCAGGGTGCACTCGACGTCGATCGGCTGGAGGTCGACGTCGGCCCAGCCACCCGCGTCGAGGATCGCAGCGACCCGTTGCGGGTCGGCGAAGGAGAACTGTCCCGGGCCGTCTGCCGGGCGGTCGGGAAGGTTCGGCAGCAGCGGGACAGCCTCACGCAGGCCGGTCGTCATGAACGGATTCTCCGCGGCGCTGCGCCAGGCGATGACGTGAAGCGCGCCGTCGTCGGTTGCGGCGCGCCGCAAGTTCGCGAAGGCCTGGACCGGGTCGTTGAAGAACATGACGCCGAATCGCGAGATGATCGTGTCGACGCTTGCGCGCTCAAACGGATGGGTCTGCACGTCGGCGAGGATGAAACTTGCTGGTATGCCGTCCCGTTCGGCCCTGGCGCGGGCGGCGGCGATCATCGGCTCGGACACGTCGGCGCCGATGCACTGGCCCTCGGTGCCGAGCCTGCGCGCGACGGCGAGTGTGGTGCCGCCGGTACCGCAGCCGACGTCAAGCACACGCCGCCCCGATCCGGCAGCCACGCCGTCGACGAGCAGGTCTTCCAATCCCTTCATCATCTGGTCCAGCAGGTCCTGCGCGTCGACCCAGGCGCATCCAGCTGTTGTGTTCCAGTGCTTGTTCTGCTCGTCGTTGGTCGGTTGGGTGACATCCATGGGCCGATTATGCCGATCCAAGTCAACTTGAAGTCGACCCGGCGATTGGGC
>DASRJA010000213.1:0-6484 GCA_035649695.1 Mycobacterium sp.
GTTCGACGACCACGCCGTCTTCCATCACCGCGATCTGCGTGTAGCGCGCCCCCTCGTGCGGCGGCTCGGTGCGGACCTTGTCGCGCACGACCATCGTCCGCTCGACGGCCTCGCGCCGGGCCAGGAACTCGGCCTCGCTCAGGATCGGTGGACGGCGGCGGCCCGCGTCGCGGCCGTCCCGGCGGCGTTGCCGCTTGGCCTCCAGCCGGGTCGATCCGCTGATGCCCTGGATCTCGCCGTTGTCCTTGTCTTTGTCCTTGCTGCGCGGCGCGCGCTCATGCACGACGGTGTTCGGTGGATCGTCCGGTGAGCCGCTGTCGTCGTTGTCGTCACCCGAGCCGGACTTGCGGCGCCGACGTCGACGGCGACGACGGTTCGCCCCCTCGCTGCCGCTCTCCTCGTCGCCGCTGTCCTCGTCGGACTCGTCGCCGGAATCCTCGTCGCCACCCTTGCCATCGGTCTGCGCGTCGCCGGAGTCACCGTCGTCGGAGTCGTCGCCGCCCTGCTCGCCGCGACCACGGCCGCGACCACGCCGCCCCCTGCGGCGGCGCCTGCCTGCGGGTCGCTCCCCTTGGTCCTCGTCGGAATCAGTTCCGCCGTCCTCGTCCTCGTCCTCGTCGTCAGCGCCGCTGTCGTAGTCCAGCTGGACCGGCTGCGGCGCCATGAACAGGGGCAGGTAGTCGGCGCGCTCCAGTTCGGGGGCCGTCTCGAGGATCAGCCGCGACTCCGGCTCGTCGCCGTCGTCGGCGGACGGTTCGTCGCCACCCGGCTCGGTGCTCTCCGTCAGCGCTTGGCGGACGCGGTCTGCCTCGTCGGCCTCGACCGCGGACTGCGGGTCGCGGGGCTTGCCATCAAACTCGGCCAGCGCTTCAAGCACACGCTCGCTGGTGGTGCCAAGTGCACCGGCCAGCGAGTCGACCGTCAGGGTCTCTGACTGGTCCTCACTGGGCTGAGTCTCTTCTGATAGGTCTTGGGTAGGGGCATCGTCGGCCACGTATTCTCCTCAAGCCCCCGGGCGCGTCATGTTTTGACGCGGCCACGCGAGGGCTATCGCTATGGGCCCGGGTTACTTCTCCCGAGCTTGTTATGGTCTCGCCCCGAGGGGTCCCAGTTCGGAACCGTCTCGGTGCCGGTCTGAATGATGGCTGGACGGTCGGCGCCGCACCGCTGGGGCGATGGTCGCGCTCGTCTAAGTCTTCATTCGGGCATCCGGCCCGCGTAACAGGTCGTCTACCCGAGGCCAGTATCCCACATCACTCGTCCCAGACCGACCAGCCTGGAAACGCCAGCTATCGGCCGGGAAACCACAGCTCGATCTCGCGGACCGCCGACTCCGGCGAATCGGACCCGTGCACGAGGTTGTCCTGAGTGATAAGTGCCAGGTCACCGCGGATTGTGCCGGGGGCGGCCTTCTCCACGGGGTCCGTGGCGCCGGCGATCTGGCGGAACGCGGCAACGGCCCGCGCGCCCTCCACGATGGCCGCCACGACTGGGCCCGAGGTGATGAACTCCAGCAACGATCCGAAGAACGGCTTGCCTTCGTGTTCGGCATAGTGCCGACGTGCGAGGTCGTCGTCGACGGTCTTGAGTTCGAGGGCCGCGATGGTCAGGCCCTTGCCTTCGATACGGCTGAGGATCTCCCCGATCAGGCGCCGTTCGACGCCGTCGGGCTTGATCAATACCAGGGTCTGCTCTGTCACGGCGGACAGCCTAGCGGCACGTCACCCATCCAAGAGCGGCGCGGGAACGAATTTCAGGTGACCGGCCGCTCAGTCCGATGCCGGCGACCGCTGAAGAAAGGCATACCGATGGCATCACCACAAACCCGTCAGCGCTTGGCGCCCGTGCAGATCGCGGCGTACGTCGTTGGCGTGGCGTTCCTGCTTCCCGGCGTGCTGGGTTTCATTCCCGGCATCACGACGAACTACGAGATGCTCGACTTCGCCGGCCATCACTCCGGAGCGAAACTGCTTGGCATTTTCGGCATTTCGGTCCTGCACAACATCGTGCACCTGGCATTCGGCATCGCTGGCCTGGTGTTCGCGCGAACATTCACCGGCGCCCGGCGGTACCTGATCGGCTCCGGCGTGATCTATCTGCTGTTGTCGATCTACGGATTGCTCATCGATCACGAGAGCGCCGCCAACTTCGTCCCGATCGACTCCGCCGACAACTGGCTGCACCTCGTGCTGGCCGTCGGCATGCTCGCACTGGGCTTTGTGCTGGGCCGCCGCCGCAGCGCGGCCTAGCCCGGAGGTTGCTGTTGTCCCGGCAGAAGCCCGTGCTTCTGCCGGCGCAGCACCTCGGCGCGCAGGTACGCGATCAGCAGCCACACCGCGGTGAAGATCACGCCGACGAAACCGACGGCGCCGTGCACCACCCACCCCGCGATCAGCACCACCTGGATCCCGAGATTCACCCAGATCGCCCACGGCCGGCCCTGCACCCCTGCCAGCAGCACGAGCACGAGTGCGAAACCGATCAAGTAACCCGCCGTCAGCGGCGTCAACCCGTGGTCCGCAACGGCGACGACCGGCAGCGCCAACAGCACCACGATGGCTTCCAGGATCAGCGTTCCTGCCATGACACCGCGGAAGCTCTTCCACGGATCCGGTTGATCGGCGGGCTGCGGCTGCTCTGGGCTCATGCCTCGACTCCCGCTCGCTCCGGTCCTCGCTCGTTCCTCGCTGCGATCCCCACTCGCGGTCGTCTTCGGGGACTCGTTCCTCGCTGCGATCCTCACTCGCGGTCGTCTTCGGATCATTCCGGGTCCCTTCCGAACAGCGTCCGGGCCGCCCCCGCGGTGACGACCGAACCGGTGATCACCACACCCGCGCCGCTGAATCCCTCGCCCTCGCTACCAGACTCCTCGACGAGCGCCGTCGCGGTCTCAATCGCGTCGGGCAGCGTCGCCGCCGTGACCACCCGCTCCGGCCCGAACCGCTCCTCGGCGCGCAGCGCCAGTGCTTCGACCTCGAGCGCACGCGGTGATCCGTTGTGGGTCACCACAATCTGGTCGAAGGCCGGCTCGAGCGCGGCCAGAATGCCGTCGACGTCCTTGTCAGCCATCACCGAGACCACGCCGACCAGGAATCGGAAGTCGAACTCCTCCTGCAGGGCCTGCGCGAGTGCCGTGGCGCCGGCCGGATTGTGGGCCGCGTCGATGAACACCGTTGGCGCGGTGCGCATTCGCTCCAGCCGGCCCGGGCTGGTGGCGGCGGCGAACCCTGCCCGGACGGTGTCGATGTCGAGCTGTCGCTCCGCGCCCGCGCCAAAGAACGCTTCGACCGCCGCCAGCGCGACTACCGCGTTGTGCGCCTGATGCTCGCCGTGCAGCGGCAGGAAGATGTCGGAATACACGCCACCGAGCCCTTGCAGTTCCAACAGCTGGCCACCGACGGCGATCTGCCGGCCCAGGACCGCGAACTCGGAATCCTCGCGTGCCACCGCGGCGTCGGCGCGAACCGCCTGCGCCAGAAGCACTTCCATCGCCTCGGGTACCTGACGGCCGATGACCGCGACGGTGTCGGTCGGCACCAGGTCGTCATCCTGCTTGGTGATGATGCCGGCCTTCTCGCCCGCGATTTCCGCTATGGTGTCGCCGAGGTAGTCCGCATGATCGACGCCGATCGGCGTGATCACGGCGACAGGCGCGTTGACGACATTGGTGGCGTCCCAACGCCCACCGAGACCGACCTCAATGACCGCCACATCCACCGGGGCATCGGCGAACGCAGCGAAAGCCATTCCAGTGACCACTTCGAACTTGCTCATCGCCGGCCCGCCTGTCGCTTCCGACTGCTGGTCGACGAGTTGGACGAACGGCTCGATCTCGCGGTAGGTCGCGACATACTGCGCCGGGCTGATCGGCCTGCCGTCGATTGAGATTCGCTCCACGGCGGACTGCAGGTGCGGGCTGGTGGTGCGGCCGGCGCGACGATTGAACGCAGTTAACAGGGCATCGACCATGCGGGCGACCGACGTCTTGCCGTTGGTGCCTGCGATGTGAATCGACGGATAGCCCCGCTGCGGGGAGCCGAGCATCTCCATCAGCGCCGAGATGCGGGCCGTACTCGGCTCCAGTTTCGTTTCGGGCCAACGCTGGTCAAGCAGGTGCTCGACCTGTAGCAGTGAGGCGATCTCGTCCGGGGTGGGGACGGGTTCGGTCATTTGAGGCTGGCCAGCCTCGCCGTGATGCGGTCGACCTCTTCGCGGGCCACCTGCTGGCGCGCGCGGATCTTCTCGACGACATCCGCGGGCGCCTTGGCCAAGAACGCGTCGTTGCCGAGCTTGCCTGCCGTGCCGGCCAACTCCTTTTCGGCCGCGGCTAGGTCCTTCTCGAGGCGGCGCCGTTCGGCGGCGACGTCGACGGTGCCCGACGTGTCGACCTCGACGACGACCGGGCCCCGCGACAGCCGCACCTCGACGTGGGCCGACGGGCTGAAGGAGTCGTCGCCCTCGGTGAGCCACGCCAGTGACCGCACAGCCGGGATCTGCGCGTCGAGGTCGGCGTGCTCGATGTCCGACAACCGGGCAGGCACGCGCTGCCTGTCGTTGAGACCTTGGTCGCTGCGGAAGCGACGGACCTCGGTGATCAGCTTTTGCATATCCGCAACGCGTTGCGCGGCAACAGGATCCAGCGTGAAGCCGGACGGCTGCGGCCAGTCGGCGATGACCAGGGACTCTCCGCCCGTCAAGTTCTTCCACAACACCTCGGTGACGAACGGCATCACCGGGTGCAACAGCTTGAGCAGCGTGTCGAGCACGGCGGCCAGCACCGCCGTCGTGTGCTGCACCGCTTCTGCCAACTGCACCTTGGCGAGCTCGACATACCAGTCGCAGAACTCATCCCACGCGAAGTGATACAGCGCCTCACACGCCCGGCTGAACTCGTAGCTGTCGAACGCCGAATCCACCTCGGCGCGAACCTCTTCCAGCCGGCCCAGGATCCACCGGTCGGCGTCGGTCAGCTCGGAAATCCCAGGCAGCGGTGCTGGCGCTGCCCCGTTCATCAGCGCGAACCTGGTTGCGTTGAACAGCTTGGTGGCGAAGTTGCGCGACGCACGGGCGTGGTCCTCGCCGATGGAGAGGTCGCCGCCAGGGCTTGCGCCACGGGCCAGGGTGAAGCGCAGCGCGTCGGCGCCGAACTGCTCGACCCAATCCAGCGGATCGATGCCGTTGCCGCGCGACTTACTCATCTTGCGGCCGAACTCGTCGCGAATCAGCCCATGCAGGAACACATTCTCGAACGGCACCTGCGGACCACGCTTGCCGTCGAGGGTGATCGCGGAATCATCGGCGACGTATGTGCCGAACATCATCATTCGCGCGACCCAGAAGAACAGGATGTCGTATCCGGTGACCAACACCGTGGTCGGATAAAACTTCGCCAGGTCATCGGTGTGGTCGGGCCAACCCAGCGTGGAAAACGGCCACAGGGCCGACGAGAACCAGGTGTCCAGCACATCGGGGTCCTGCTCCCAGCCCTCGGGCGGCGTTTCATCCGGCCCGACGCATACGGTTTCGCCGTCGGGGCCGTGCCAGATCGGGATGCGGTGGCCCCACCACAGCTGACGCGAGATGCACCAGTCGTGCATGTTGTCGACCCAACCGAACCACCGCGGCTCAAGGCTCGGTGGGTGAATCACCGTGTCGCCGTTGCGAACTGCGTCACCCGCGGCCTTCGCCAGCGATTCGACCTTGACCCACCACTGCATCGAAAGCCGTGGCTCGATGACTTCACCGCTGCGCTCGGAGTGTCCAACGCTGTGCAGGTACGGACGCTTTTCCGCGACGATGCGGCCCTGCTCTGCCAGCGCTTCGCGGACCTTGACGCGGGCCTCGAAGCGGTCGAGGCCGTCGAATTCTGTTCCGGTGTCGATGATCCGGGCCTTGGTGTCCAAGATCGAGGGCATCGGCAGTTGATGGCGCAAGCCGATCTCGAAGTCGTTCGGGTCGTGGGCGGGCGTGACTTTGACCGCACCCGTTCCGAATTCGGGGTCGACGTGGTCGTCGGCGACGATGATCAGCTCACGGTCGAGGAACGGATGCGGCAGCGTCGTGCCGACCAGCTTCCGGTAGCGCTCATCGTCGGGGTGCACCGCGATCGCGGTATCGCCGAGCATCGTCTCGACCCGGGTGGTAGCGACCACGATGTGCGGTTCGCTGTCGTCCAGCGAGCCGTAGCGGAACGACACGAGCTCGCCTTCGACGTCCTCGTACTTGACTTCGAGATCGGAGACAGCGGTCTCCAGCACCGGCGACCAGTTCACCAGCCGCTCGGCACGGTAGATCAGCCCGGAATCGAAGAGCCGCTTGAAGATGGTGCGAACGGCCCGCGACAGGCCGTCGTCCATGGTGAATCGGTCGCGGCTCCAGTCGACCCCGTCGCCCAACCGGCGCATCTGCGCGGCGATGCTGCCACCGGAATCGTGCTTCCAGTCCCACACCTTGTCGATGAACAGCTCGCGGCCAAAATCTTCCT
>DASRJA010000214.1:0-15646 GCA_035649695.1 Mycobacterium sp.
TGTGCTCGCTCCACCGCAGATCGCGCAGCAGCTCGACTGAGCGTCGGCGAGATACTGCCGAATGTAGTGATCTTGGTAGGTCGCGATTCGCGCCTCGCCGGATTCGAGCCAACGTTTAATACTGTTGTCACGCCGGACCGAACCCTGACATGCATTGCTGCAGTAGACCTTCTGGCTGCGTTTCGACATTGCTGCCCCGCAACCGCGACACTGTCTCATGCTCCGAAGCTACGACCGGCTACCGACAACAAGTCGCCGGATTTGAGCCGCGTCTAGTGGAGCCCCCTGTCAGGATTGAACTGACGGCCTACGCTTTACAAGAGCGTTGCTCTACCACTGAGCTAAGGGGGCCTGCAGGCCGAGTTTATCGGGTGGCTCGGGTGGGCATCCCGGTGCCCGTAGACGAAAGGCTGCGGGCTGTTGAGTGTCAAAGACGATTTGGTGAGCGATTTCCCGAATGTGTATCCGGGGTTGGCGCGGCCTGACATCGAGCGGCTACTGACTCTCCTTGACGAGAGCGCGAGCACCGAGGGCCGGTTGAGCCTCAGCATCGCGACCGCCCTCAACCCGCTGGTGCCCGACGTCGCACGTCGCATCGAGTCCTACAAGCAATCGGGTGACGTCGATGAGTACGTGCGCATGTTGCGCGGCGCGACCGTCCTGCTCCTCCAGAAGTGGGTACCGAACGGCCGACCGCCGGCTCCCGAAACCATCTCAAACAGCATCGAGGGCTGACGTCATTCGTCGGCGTCGATGACCCGCTGCGACGTCACCGGCCTTGTTGTCGGCCGCCCGCGTGGCCGACGGCCTGGGAACGGGATGCGGTCGGCGATATTGCTCAACGGATTGACTACCTGGCTGAGCGTGATCACCGCTTCCCGCAGCGCTTCGATCGTCGGCTCCAGCGCTTCCAACCCGGGCGCCAGTCGATTCAAGGTGTCCGCCACCGTCGCGAGCTGCTCGAGCGGACCATTGCGAGCGGTGAGCTTGTCGATCACTCCGCCCTCAGCCAGCAGCCGATCAGCCACACCGTCCTCGGCCAGCAGCCGGTCGAGCAACCCGTCCTCGGCGAGTACCTGGTCGACCAGACCACCCGGCGCGATGGCGCGCATCAGCCCACTGTTCTCCTCCGTGAGCCGGTCCAGCACACCTCCCGGCGCGGTCAACCGGTCCACCAAGCCATCAGGCTGCAAAAGGCGATCCACCGGTCCGCCAGGCGCGAGCGCCCGGCCCAGCGGCTGGTCCTCGTCCATCAGCCTGGCCAGCCGGTTCGCCCGTTCGACGGCGTCGTCGATGCCCAACATGTGAGCTACCGATCCCGACCCTGATCGGGCCCGACCGACGGCGCTATTGGCGATGTCGAGGCCGGCGTCGGCGACCGCCAGCCCGACCCGCACCGGAGCGGTCGCGAGATCCGTCAGCGTTTTGCCGAGGTTCATGTCGCTCAGTCTATGGGCGTACGCTCGGCGCACCCGAAGCTTGGGCGTCTTGCCTGAAAACAAACTCACAGGAAGTTGACAGGCATCATGCAGGATAATTCCAAGCGAGATCGTGGACATTAGCGGGATGGCGATGGCTGCACTACCCGAGAATCTGCCCGAGGCGCGCATCCTCGTAGTCGACGACGAGGCCAATATCGTCGAGCTCCTCTCGGTGAGCCTGAAATTCCAGGGCTTCGAAGTCCATACCGCGTCCAACGGGCCCGCCGCCTTGGACAAGGCCCGTGAAATACGCCCCGACGCGGTCATCCTCGACGTGATGATGCCCGGCATGGACGGCTTTGGGCTGTTGCGCCGGCTGCGCGCCGACGGCATCGACGCGCCCGCCCTCTTCCTCACCGCCCGCGACACCCTGCAGGACAAGATCGCCGGCCTCACGCTCGGCGGCGACGACTACGTCACCAAGCCGTTTTCCCTGGAAGAAGTGGTCGCGCGGCTGCGGGTGATCCTGCGCCGGGCAGGCCGTGGTGTCGAAGAGCAGCGCCCCTCCCGGCTCACCTTCGCCGACATCGAACTCGACGAGGACACCCACGAAGTGTGGAAGGCCGGCGAGCCGGTTTCGCTGTCACCGACCGAGTTCACGCTGCTGCGCTACTTCATCATCAACGCGGGCACTGTCCTCTCGAAGCCCAAGATTCTCGACCATGTGTGGCGCTACGACTTCGGCGGCGACGTGAACGTCGTCGAGTCCTACGTCTCGTATCTGCGCCGCAAAGTCGACACCGGCGAGAAGCGTCTGCTGCACACGTTGCGGGGCGTTGGGTACGTCCTGCGTGAACCCCGCTGATCTGTTCGCGACAATAGGGGTGTGGCGGCACTGCGCGGGCGAGGCATACCCCTAAGGGTCGGGCTGGTCGCTGCCACCCTGGTGCTGGTGGCCTGCGGCCTGCTGGCGTCGGGGATCGCAGTCACCACGATCCTGCGCCACGACCTCACCAACCGCGTCGACGAGACGCTTCTCGACGCGTCCCGCAGCTGGGCGCAGGCCCCGCGTCGCATGCCGGCGCCGCCGATCGAGGGGCCCAACCCCGCCCGGCCGCCGTCGAACTTCTATGTGCGCGGTATCGACCCCGACGGCCGCATCTGGATGGCGGTCAACGACCGCGCCGCCGAGCCCGCGCTGCCCGCCGACAACGACGTGGGACCGGTGCCGGTCACCGTCGGGTCCATCGACAACTCGAACGTGCAATGGCGGGCGATGAGTGTGCGCGGGTTGCGCGGTGAGCTCACCACCGTCGCGATCGACCTGTCGGATGTTCAGACGACGGTGCGCGCGCTGATCTATGCGCAGGTCGGCATCGGCGCGGCAGTGCTGCTGGTGCTCGGCGTCGCCGGGTATTGGGTGGTGCATCGCAGCCTGCGTCCGCTGACCGAGGTGGAGCAGACGGCAGCGGCGATCGCCGCCGGGCAACTCGACCGTCGTGTTCCCGAACGCGACGCGCGCACCGAGGTCGGCCGATTGTCGTTGGCGCTCAACGGAATGCTGGCGCAGATCCAGCGGGCGGTGGCGTCGTCGGATTCGTCGGCCGCGGCCGCGCGCACCTCCGAGGACAGGATGCGCCGATTCATCACCGACGCCAGCCACGAGCTCCGTACGCCGCTGACCACGATCCGCGGCTTCGCCGAGCTGTACCGGCAGGGCGCCGCCAATGACGTCGAGATGCTGATGAGCCGCATCGAGAGCGAGTCTCGTCGCATGGGTCTGCTCGTCGAGGACCTGCTGCTGCTGGCCCGGCTCGACCAGCAGCGGCCGCTGGAACGCCATCGCGTCGACCTGCTCGCCATCGCCACCGACGCCGTGCACGACGCGCAATCCATCGCGCCCTCCGAACGCAAGATCGCCATGGAGGTGTTCGACGGGCCGGGCACCCCGGAGGTGCTTGGCGACGAGGCCCGCCTGCGCCAGGTGCTGGGCAACCTGGTCGCGAACGCGTTGCAACACACACCAGACAGTGCGGGCATCACCGTGCGCGTCGGCACCGACAACGACCACGCAGTGCTCGAGGTGTGCGACGAGGGTCCCGGCATGACCAAGGAGGACGCGCACCGGGTGTTCGAGAGGTTCTACCGTGCCGACTCGTCACGAACCAGGGCCAGCGGCGGCACCGGCTTGGGGCTGTCGATCGTCGACTCGCTGGTACACGCGCACGACGGCACGGTCAGCATCACCACCGC
This sequence comes from Mycobacterium sp., assembly GCA_035649695.1. Lineage (GTDB taxonomy): Bacteria > Actinomycetota > Actinomycetes > Mycobacteriales > Mycobacteriaceae > Mycobacterium. The sequence continues at coordinate 3,675 of DASRJA010000214.1, forward strand.
GCCTGGGCAGGGTTGCCGCTTCAAGGTCAACCTGCCGCGCATCGCGGACGTGCCGGCTCACGTCAGCTGAGCGAGAGCCTCTTTGATTTTCGCCTGAGCCTCGTCCAGGGATTCCTGTGACGGGTTGTGGTCAGCGTTGGCGAATCCGAAGTCACTGAGGTCGTGCGCGGGGAAGACGTGCACGTGCAGATGCGGCACTTCCAGTCCTGCGATGATCACGCCGGCGCGCTCGACGTCGAATGCCTTGGTGACCGCCTTGCCGATCAGCTGCGAGACGGCCATCACCTTGTTGAACGCGGGGGCATCGACGTCCTGCCACTGATCGATTTCGGCGCGCGGCACAACGAGCGTGTGACCGTGGGTGATCGGCGCGATCGTCAGGAAGGCGACGACGTCATCGTCCTCGTAGACGAACCTGCCCGGAATCTCGCCGTTGATGATCTTGGTGAACACGGTCGCCATGGGGTTGAGCATTCCAGCAAGCTCCCAGCCTTGGCGCAGTGGGGTAGCAGCTTATTTAGAGACGCTCGACACCATGACCGACCTGGCGGCGCCGCGCACGGCCGAGGTATCCGAGCGGCCAACGCGCAGCTGCGTCCTCGACATCGTGATCCCGGTCTACAACGAGGAGGACGACCTTCCGGGAAGTGTCCGCCGGCTGCACCGCTATCTGACCGCCGAGGTGCCGTATCCGTCGCGAATCACGATCGCCGACAACGCAAGCATCGATCGCACGTTGGCGGTGGCGAAGGAGCTGGCGTCGGAGCTGCCGGACGTCGACGTCATCCACCTCGACAGGAAGGGCCGCGGCGGCGCGCTCTACACCGCGTGGATGGCTTCGGACGCCGAAGTGGTCGCCTACATGGACGTGGACCTGTCCACCGATCTGTCGGCGTTGATGCCGCTTGTCGCGCCGTTGATTTCAGGCCACTCCGATGTCGCCATCGGTTCGCGGTTGGCGGCCTCATCGCGGGTGGTGCGCGGGCCGAAGCGCGAATTCGTCTCTCGCAGTTACAATTTGATCTTGCGAGGGGTGCTCGGCGCGAAGTTCTCCGATGCGCAATGCGGCTTCAAAGCCGTGCGTGCTGACGTGGCCCGCCAACTGCTGCCGCACGTCGCGGACACCGGCTGGTTCTTCGACACCGAGCTGCTGGTGATCGCCGAGCGTGCCGGTCTGCGCATCCACGAGGTGCCCGTCGACTGGGTCGACGACCCCGACTCGCGCGTCGACATCGTCCGCACGGCAATCAACGACCTCAAGGGCTGCTGGCGTGTGGGCCGTGCACTGGCGAGTGGTGCGCTGCCTGTCCGCGAGCTGCAGCGCAGCCTCGGCCGAGAGCCGTTGGTGCCGGGCGTGCCGCGCGGCATGGTCGGTCAGATGGTCCGGTTCGGCATCGTCGGGATCGCGAGCACCGTCGCGTTTGCGTTGTTGTATCTGCTGCTGCACCCGGCGATGGGTGCCCAGGCGGCGAACCTGACCGCGCTGTTGCTTACCGCCGTTGCCAATACGGCTGCCAACCGGGCCTTCACGTTTGGCATCCGGGGGCGAAACGGCGTGGCGCGCCACCAGTTGAACGGACTGCTGGTGTTCGCGTTCTGTCTGGCGATCACCAGTGGGTCGTTGTTCGTGCTGCACCGGTTTGACCCGGCGGTCGGCAAGGTCGTGGAGTTGTCGGTACTCGTGGCGGCGAATCTCGTCGCGACGCTGATCCGGTTCGTCGCGCTGCGAAGGGTTTTCAGCGCGTAGCGCAATGTCGCGCCGCCTGCGCGCTGTGTCGCCCTAGCTAATCATCGCGTGGATCTCGTCGACGGACCACGGCGGCGAGTCCTGGTGATCGCGATACCCGAGGATCGACGGCGTCTGACGGTCGAAGCGGCCCACGAACCCGCCCGCCGCGATGAAGATCTGGCCCGTGACGTCCTTCGCGAGATCGCTGGCGAGGTACGCATACGTCGGTGCCACAGACTCGGGCGGGGGCGCATCCAGCGCTGCCTGCATGCTGGCTTCGTCCAACATGCCGCGTCGGTGCAATTCGACCATGTGAGCCTCGAACTCCGAACCCGTCGACAGCCGCGTCTTGGCGCCAGGGCAGACGACGTTCGCGCGCACGCCGTGCTCCTTCAATTCGGCCGCGAGGGCCATCGTCAACCCGTTGACGCCGCCCTTGCCAGCCGGATACCCGGTCCCGCCGTAATCGCCGAGGAACGCGAACGAACTGGTGTTGATGATCGAACCGCCGCCCTGGCCCACCATCTTCGGCGCCGCCGCGCGGCACGTCTCGAACGTCGTGCCCAGGTGCGCGTCGACCAGTTCACGGAATTGCGCGCTGGTGACTTTCAGGATCGACTCGCTGGCAAGCCCCGCGGTGCCCGCACAGTTGACCAGGACGTCGATCTGGCCGAACTCCTTGATGCAGGTGTCGATCAACGCGTCGGCAACCGCTGGGTCGGCGGGCGAACCCGAAAATGCGACGGCACCCGTAATATGTTGCGCCGCTTCGGTTGCCGCGTCGGCGTCGCGACCGTTGATCACCACACCCGCGCCCTGCGCGGCCAGCAGTTCGGCCACAGCTAGACCGACGCCGCGAGAGCCGCCGACCACAACCGCGCCGCGACCCGCCAGGCTAATTGCCCTCGCCCTCCTGCGCGAACTGCATGGCATCCATGTTCCAGTACCCACGCAGGTTCGTGATCAGGCCGGCGTCGTTGACCTTGTACGTGAACACGCCGCGCACGGTCGCCGTGAACCCGTTCGGAAACCTGGTGCGCAGCACCAGAATGTAGGCGATTTCGGTCGGCGAGCTGGACGGGAACGTCTCTTCCCGCGTGACCGTGAGTTGGTTGGGGCCGATGTTGGTGTCGAAGAACGCGGCGACGGCATCTTTGCCGCGCACGCCGCCGCCGCCCGGATTGGTGACCGCGTCGCCGATCGGGTCTTCGATGACGATGTCGTCCGCCATGAGCGCGAGCCAGCCTTCTTTGTCGCCTGCCTGCACGCAGCGCCACGATGACTCTGAGGCAATCACGACCGGTGTCTTCTCGACCGTCTCCTGGGACATTTCACTCCTTTGTTAGATGGCGCAGGCGGCGCGGGCGCCGTCCTCGGTGGCCTTCCGGATCAGCCCAAGCCCGGTGCAGTCACCCGCGGCGTGTACGGCCGCATTGGGCAGGGCGGCGACGAGCTTCTCGTAAAGTTCGGTGTTCGGCTGCAGCGTTCCCGCGACGACGACGCTGTCGGCGGCGACCTGGCGGCTGGTACCGCCGTAAGGCGTGAAGACGACACTGTCGGGCAGGATCTGCTCAACCGGTGCCCGCACATGTACCGCGACGCCGAGCCGGTCGAGCCGGTCCATATGTTCGGTCTTGCGCTTGTTTCCGAGTTCCGGCGCGATCGTCTTGTCGGCTTGGAGCACCGTCACCAGACGGCCACGCGCGGCAAGGAATTCGGCGAGCTCCAGCGCGACAAGATCGGCGCCGACGATCACAACGCGATGGCCGAGCGGCATCCACGCTTTAGAGGCCAGGCGGACAGCCGTAGGGCGAACCAGTCGTTGTCGCCAGCCGCCGAACCGTTCCCGCAGCGCCTGGCCGGTCTGCACATGCGGCAGGTTCGAACCGGGAATAGTCGGTAGCACCACCTGGCCGCCGTTGGCTACCACCGCCGCGTCCGGCCGCAGGTCGACCACGTCGTCGGCCGAAACCTCCGTTCCCAGTTCAACCTTCACCGAGCTGCGGCCGACCTCGTCGCGCAGCCACCGCAGGAACGGCTCGTTCTCGGGGTGCAGGATCGACGCCCACAGCAGCGCGCCGCCTGTCTGGCTGGTGCGTTCGAACAGCGTGACCTGATGTCCCCGTTCGGCGGCCACTCGGGCGGCCTCCATGCCTGCGGGCCCGCTGCCGATCACGACCACCTTCTTCGGGCGCGGCGCCCTGGGCGCGGCAAGTTCGCGCTCCTTGCCGGTGCGGGGGTTGACCGCGCAGTCGACCGAGAACCGCTGTTCCATGGCGTCGATACAGTTCTCGCAGGAGATGCATTTGCGCACGCGGTCGGCATGGCCGGTGGCAACCTTGGTCAACAGCTCGGCGTCGGCGAGCATCGGGCGGCCCATTGCGATGAAGTCCGCGCGACCGTCGGCGAGGATCTGCTCGGCGCGCTCCGGATCGTGGATGCGGCCGACGGCGATCACCGGCACGTCGACCACCTGCTTGACCGCGGCTGCGGCGCCGACGTTGAGTGCGTCGCCGTCGTCAGCTGAGTTGACCATGCCGGTGACCAGCCGGTCGATCACACCGCCGCTGACGTGAAACGCGTCCACCCCGGCGGCTACCAGTTGCGGTGCCACCTGGGCGGTTTCGAAGATCGGCCGGCCACCCGCCACCCGCTCGTAGCCGGAGATGCGCAATGTGATCGGCAGCGCGTCACCGATCTCGCTTCGGATTGCAGCGAGCGCCTCCAGCACGACCCGGATGCGGCCCTTTGCCGAGTCGCCCCGGTAATCGTCGGTGCGGCGGTTGCGCTGCGGCGCGAGGAACGAGCCCAGGAACATGTAGCCGTGCGCGGCGTGCAGTTCGATGCCGTCGTAGCCGGCTTCGGCAGCTCGCCGCACCGCCCCCTTGAACAAGTCGAACACCTCAATGAGTTGTTCGGGGGTGACCTCGGCTGAGGGCCTGCCGGTCAAATACGACGGAATGACCGACGGCCCAATCGAAGTCACGCCGTACATTTCGGGTCCGAGTCCGTCGGGCCCGGCGTGCACGATCTGCGGCTGGATCTTGGCGCCGTGCTCGTGCACCACCTCAACCAACGCGCGGTGGGCGTCGACGGCCGCGTCAGTGCCCAGGTGCAATCCGCCCGGCGTCTCGGGCTGGCGGTGGTCGATCCCGGTGGCGCCCACGGTGATCAGCCCGACACCGCCCTTGGCACGGGCGGCAAAGTAGTCGCGGGTGCGCTCCGACGGTAGCCCGTCCGATGTGCCGTACATGGTCTCCATCGGAGACATCACCAGCCGGTTGCGCAGCGTCATCGAGCCGATCTGGCCCGGCTGCAACAAGTGTGAGAAGTGCTTCACCGTGCGAATCGGCCGGCGAACGCGCGCAGCGGCAGGTCGGCGCTTGTGACGATGCCCGGCGCCGCATCGACAACCGCGCGTATGGCGTTCAGTGCGGGCATACCCGTCACGGTCATTCCGATCTTCGCGAACGACTCGACCGATGAGAAATCCGTGCCGGGCTTGGGCAGAATCATGTGCTTGCTGTAGATGCAGGGATCGCCGTCGATCTTGGTGATGTAGCACCCCTGGATGTCCCAATGTGGATCGGTGTGCGGGGTCATCTGCCAATCCATCCGCAGTTCGACCCGCTTGACGTCGTCCACCATTCCCACGTATCCCAGCACGCAGCCACCGAGTGATCCCGCGGGCAATTGATACCAGCCGAGGTCGACATCCTTTGTGCAGGCGCCTAATTGGTAGGAGAACTTCACTCCGTTTGGTCCGGGGTCAAGTTCGATGTCGAGGCAGTCGGCCATCAGCCGGACGCCGTCTTCGAACACCCTGGTACCTAATTCGAGGAGCTGCGGCACCTCGGGGTCGTCGACGGGTCGGCCGAAGCCGCAGTTCTGCCATGTCTCCGCAGAGTGATGACACGACACGTCGACCGACTCGATGCAGGTTACGCTCTCGATGTCAGCGACGTCGGCGGAATGCACGATCGTCAGGATCTGCGCGAGGCCCGGGTTCATCCCTGTTCCGTAGAGCGTGGAGTTTCCGCGTTCGCAGGCAGCTTGCAGAATCTCGGACTCGGTAGATCCGTTGCGCCGGTGGTTGGTGTTGCGGTGGTGGCCGGTGATCCAGTCCGCGGTGGTGACGATGTTGATGCCGGCTTCCAACACCTGCGTGTAGAGCTCGATGTCGGGCCAAACACCGTGGAACGTGACGCAATCCGGGCGGGCGGCCAGAATCTCCTTGACGGTGCCGGTCGCGGTGACACCGACCGGGCCGATGCCGGCGATCTCGCCGACATCGCGCCCAACCTTGTCCGGCGAATAGCAGTGCAGCCCTGCCAGTTCCAGGTCCGGATGATTCTGGATGCGCCTGATCATCTCGGTGCCGACGTTTCCCGACGCCACCTGGAACACCCTTACGGGGCTGCTCATATCGTTCTACCTATCGTCGTCGGTGTAGCGAATGACGCCGCGAATGTTCTTGCCGTCCAACATGTCCTGGTAGCCCTCGTTGATCTGCTCCAGCTTGTACTGCCGAGTGATCATGTCGTCGATGTTGAGCTTGCCCGCCTTGTACATCGACAGCAGTTGCGGGATGTCGTAATGCGGGTTGCCGCCGCCGAAGATGGTGCCCTGCAGGTTCTTCTGCATCAGCGTGAGCATCGCGAGGTTCAGCGTGACCTGGGTGTCGAGCAGGCTGCCGATCGCAGTCGCGACGCAGGTGCCGCCCTTGGCGGTGATCATCAGGTAGTTGTCGATGTCCTCGCCCTTGAGCTCACCAACCGTGATGATGACCTTGTGAGCCATGAAGCCCGCGGTCACCTCGGCGATGCCCATCAGAGCGGTGTTGATGTCCGGATACACATGCGTAGCACCGAATTTCAGCGCAGCGTCGCGTTTCCACTCGACCGGCTCGATGACGAAGATGTGCCGCGCGCCGGCGGTGACGGCACCCTGCAGCGCCGACATGCCGACGCCGCCGACGCCGACGATCGCGACGTCCTGGCCGGGCCGGATGTCGGCGGTGCGCACCGCCGAGCCGTAGCCGGTGGTCACGCCGCAGCCGACGAGGCAGGCCACCTCGAACGGGATCGACGGGTCGATCTTCACCACCGAGCTGCGGTGCACCACCATGTACGGCGAGAAGGTGCCCAACAGTGTCATCGGGAATACGTTTTGCCCCCTGGCCTGAATCCGGAAGGTGCCGTCGGAAACCGCAGCGCCGTTGAGCAGGCCCGCGCCCAGGTCGCACAGATTGCGCAGCCCGGCCTGACACGACGGACACTTGCCGCACGAGGGGATGAAGGACAGCACGACGTGGTCGCCGGGCGCGATGTCCTCGACTCCGGGCCCGACTTCGGTGACGATTCCGGCGCCCTCGTGTCCGCCCAGCACGGGGAAGCCGCCCATCGGGATGCCGCCGGTGACCAGGTGGTGGTCGGAGTGGCACATCCCCGACGCCTCCATCTGGATCTTCACCTCGTCCTTGACGGGGTCGCCGATCTCGATCTCCTCGATCGACCACGGCTGATTGAACTCCCAGATGAGAGCGCCTTTTGTCTTCATCGCAAACTCGCTTCCTCTCGAATGCCCCCGCGACAGACTAAGTTATCTACGTCACATAGCTACCAGATCGGTGAGGGGGACTTTCCGAGCGGGTAGTAGCCGGGAACTTTCTCGCCCGCCATGCCGCGTTCGATGCGTTTCTGCATGCCCTCGGACAGCTTGCCGGCCTTGATCATGTCCATGTACAGCGCCGAGACGTGACCGAAGTCGAAGAAGTCACGCTGCCACTCGATCTTGCCCTCGGCGTTGAGACGGAACCAGCTCCCGCCGATGCCGTACACCTCCTGCTCGGTGCCATCACCATCCGTGGCGACCTGCTTCCAGAACCCGACGACCTCACCGATCTTGTCGTCGATGAGCACCCTCTGGTATGGGTAGCGCCAGCCCTCGAGGCCCTCCATCTCCTGGCCGAGCGCGATGTCGCGGATCTCGTCGATGCCGACGCACATCACGTCCTCCTTCGGGCCGATGTTCCAGCCGTAGGTGGCGTCGTCGGTGTAGAAATCGGCCAGGCCCCGCCAGTCGCCCTTGCGTTCGGCTTCGCGGTTGACCTCCAGCCACCGCTCGACGAAATCCTCCAATTGTTCGCGGGGTAGTGACGGCATTGTCAGTCTTCCTTTTCTCTGATGGACAGGGCCTGAGTAGGACAGGCCCACACGGCTTGCTCGATCTGTGCCCGATCCTCTTCGGGCGGTTCGTCATTGAGGATTTCGACCTGGCCGCGTTTGGGCACCTTGAAGTAATCGGGCGCTTCGAGCTCGCACATCGCGTGGCCCTGGCACAGGTCCAGGTCGACTTCTACTCGATAGCCCACGGTTGGCCTCCTCAGCGCTTCCGGTAGCGCACCTTGGCGGGCTGGGCCAGCTGCACCACCATCTTCGAGTGGTCGTTCTGGTAAGACTCCGACGGCTGCGCCATCTCGAAGTCATACTCGCGCAACAGAACCGAGAAGATCGCCTTGATCTGCATGGTGGCGAACGCCGCGCCGACGCAGCGATGGCGCCCGGCGCCGAACGGAATCCACGTCCACCGATTGATCAGGTCTTCCTGGCGGGGCTTCTCGTATCGGCCGGGGTTGAACGAATCGGGTTCGGGGAAGTCCTCGGCGATGCGGTTGGAGATCGCGGGCGACGCCGCCACCATCTCGCCCTCGTGGATCGGGTAGCCCGCTACCTCGAACTCCCCTCTGGCCACCCGCATCAGGATGATCAGCGGCGGGTGCAACCGCAGCGTCTCCTTCAGCACGTTCTCGAGCTTCGGAATCTGGCGCAGCGCATGGAAACTGACTTCCTGGCCGTCGGCGTAGAGCTCTTCGAGTTCGGCGACCACGTCGGCATACACGTCGGGATGGCGCAGCATCTCGATCAACGTCCACGACGCCGTGCCGGAGCTGGTGTGGTGCCCGGCGAACATCATCGAGATGAACATGCCGGTGATCTCGTTGGCGGAGAACCGCGGGTTACCGTCCTCGTCCTTGATGGTGACCAGGACGTCGAGCATGTCGCGGTCGCCCTTGTCCTTCGGCGGGTTGGCGATCCGCTCGGTCATGATCTCCTGGACCAGCGCCACCAGCCCGAGCCGGGCCTCGTCGCGTAGCCGGAAACTCTCGATCGGCAAGTACGGGTCGACGTAGCACAGCGGATCGGTGCCCTGCTCCAGCTGGTGGTAGAGCCGCGCGAAGCGGCCGTCGAGCTGTTCGCGGAATTTCTTACCGATCAGGCACGCCGACGACGTGTAGATGGTCAGCTCGGCGAAGAAGTCCAGCAGGTCGATTTCCCCGCTCTCGCCCCAATTCTCGATCATCCGGCGGACCTCGCCCTCGATCGTGGTGGCGTGGCCCTTCATCTGCTCACCGCGCAGGGCGGCGTTGTGCAGCATCTCTTTTCGGCGCTCGGGATCGGTGTCGAACACCACGCCTTCGCCGAAGATCGGCGTCATGAACGGATACGCCGCGGCCTGATCGAGATCGTCGTCGCTGGACCGGAAGAAGAATTCGTTGGCCTCCGCACCGGACAGGAACACCACCTGCTTACCGGCCAACTGGAAAATGCCGACGTCGCCACACTCCTCACGGACGCGTTTCATCAGCCCGATCGGATCGGTGCGGAACTCTTCGAGGTGGCCGTGTTCTTCCTCCCCGCCGGATACCCGCGGCACGGTCAGGGTGGTCATGACGGCATCCCCTCTGGTCCTAGTTTGAGTTGCTGACGTTCCTTGGCTGTGGTCAGCGGCGCTTCCGGCTGAAGTTCCATGTTGGCGATGAAGCCGCCACGCGGCGTCTCGGCGACGAACGCGATGGCCCTCGCGAGATCCTGCGGGCGCAGGAAATAGTCGTGGCGGGCCTGGCCCCACTTGGCCCAGTCCTCCAGGGCCGGTCCGATCGCCTCCGCGGGCAGGCTCCAGCCCATCGCCGTTTTCGTCGGCCCGGGATGGACGATCGACGCGCGCACGCCGGTCCCCTCGAGCTCCATCTGCAGGTTGGTCACCATCGCGACAAGCGCAGCCTTGGCCGCGCCGTAGGCGCCCATATGCGGACGCTGGCGGAGCGCCACGTCGGACCCGACGAAAATCAGGTCACCGCGCTGGCGTTCCACCATTCCCGGCAGCACCGCGGTGGCCAACCGGTTGGCGCCGATGAGATGTATCTGCACCTGCGATTCGAAAGTGTCCGTGCTGATTTCGTGCAGCCGGCCGAAGTACGTGTCGCCTGCACCGGCGACGAGCAGCTCGATGTCGCCGAGCTCTTCGGTGGCGCGGTGCACAAACCCCTTCACCGACTCGGCGTCGGTGACGTCGAGGGGGAGCGCGATAGCCTCGCCGCCGTTGGACCGGATCTCGTCGACCAGCTCCTGGCACTTGTCGACACGTCGGGCGCCCAGCGCGACGGGAAAGCCGCGGCCGGCGAGCTCGACGGCCGTCGCGGCGCCGATCCCGGACGACGCGCCCGCGACGATCGCGGGCCTGCGGTCGGGAAGTGGGTCGAACCGGGGCATTTAGCGGACCTCCACGGTCATGGGCAGGTGAGCGAATCCGCGGACATTGCTCGAATGGACTCGGACGGCGTTGGCCTCGTCGACCTCGTATCCGCGGATTCGCTTGAACAACTCGGTGAGCGCCACCCGGGCCTCCATCCGGGCCAGGTGCGCACCGAGGCAGAAGTGGGCGCCGCTGCCGAAACTCACGAGTTTCGAACCGATGTCGCGACCGATGCGGTATTCGTCCGCGTCCTCGAACACCCGGTCGTCGCGGTTGGCGGAGCCGGGCAGCAGCAACAGCACGTCGCCGTCTCCAAGCGTGGTGTCGTAGAGCGTCAGCTCGCCCGCCACGGTACGGGCCAGTATCTGGCTGGAGTTGTCGTAGCGCAGCGTCTCCTCGACCCACAGCGGGATCCTGGAGTGGTCTGCGTATACCGGGGCCAACTGGTCGGGGTTCTTCCAACCCCAATACGCCGCGTTGGCAAGCAGTTTCGTGGTCGTCTCGTTGCCTGCGACCACCATGAGGAACAGGAACGCCATGATCTCGTCGTCGGTCAGGCGGTCGCCGTCGGCCTCGGCTTCGAGCAGCGCCGACGTCAGGTCGTCGCTCGGCTTCTTGCGGCGCTCGGCGACCATTTCGGCGTAGTAGACCATCAGGTCGGCCGAGGCCTGCATGGCCGACGCCGGCACGTCGGCCAGGCCCTCATCGCGGTGCATGACACCGTCGGCCAAGGCGCGGATGCGCGCCCGGTCCGGCTCGGGCACCCCCATGAGTTCGGAGATGACATCCATCGGCAGCTTGCCTGCGAACTCGTCGACGTAGTCGAAAGTGTCGGACTGCAGCGCGGAGTCGAGGTGCTGCACGGCGATTTCGGTGACGCGCGGCTCCAGCTCTCGAATGCGGCGCGGGGTAAAGCCTTTCGAGACCAGGGTGCGCAGCCGCAGATGGGCCGGATCGTCGAGGGCGAGGAACGACATGACCTTGTGCGCGTCGAGCGTGCGCGAGATCGGATCGAGCGATACGCCGTATTTGTTCGACAACGCGGTGCTGTTGCGGAATCCCTGCAACACGTCGGCATGACGCGACAGCGCCCAGAATTTCAGCTCGTCGTTGCGGTAGAGCGGGGCCTCGTCGCGCAGCCGCTTGTAGTACGGGTACGGGTCTTCGTGGAATTCGTAGTCGTACGGGTCGAGAACCAGGTCACTGGTCGGGACTGTCATTCGTCGTCTCCCAGGATGAGGCCGACCACGTAGGACAGCCGGTCGGCGATCTGGTGGTACGTGACTACGCCGCTGCCTGCGTGGACCAGGGCGCCGAAGTACGTCATCTCCAGAGCCGACACCGTGCGGGGGTCGGCGTCCGGCCCCACGGCCGACTTGATGCGGCGGTGTATCTCGGCGCCGATGCGATCGCGGACCGCGCGCACGGCTTGGTCGTTGTTGCTCAGCAGCGCCGTCGTACAGGCGGCCGCGACTTCGGGTTCGTCGGCGATCATCAGGGTCAGCGCGCGTAGCGCCTGACCGACGCGGTGCGCCCGGCTGTCGTTGACGTCGGTGAAGTACGGCACCTGGCGGACAAGGTCCAGATAGACCTCGGCGATCAGGTGGTTTTTCGACGAGAAGTAGGTGTAGGCGGTCGCCGGGGCGACCTTGGCGCGCGCGGCCACTGCGCGCACGGTCAGGTCGGCGTACGACGACTCGCGCAGCAT
>DASRJA010000215.1:0-9894 GCA_035649695.1 Mycobacterium sp.
CGAGTTCGCCGACGACGGCACCGACCGCCACTGCGACGGCGGCGCGTCCGATGACGCCGGACCAGCTACGTGTAGCGCCACTGGCGACGGCACGGCTCACCGCGCCAACCACGAGGCCGAAGACGAGAGTCAGCGGCACGATGGCCGCCATCGACACCTGCGTCGCGGCAGCGATGGCAAGCGTCGAAACGAGCCAAGCCAGTGCGGCGGCGAGCAGCACGACTACGCCGGCGGTGACGTGCGCCGACCGCTCGTCGCGCTCACCAAGCTCGCGCCATTCACCGCCCCCGAGCCACGTCAAAGAGTGAGCGATTCTGTTGGCAGACATGGAAACTCCAAACATCTCCAGGACTTGTCCGGCGTGACAGGGGCGCGGGCCTACTCATTTCGGCCAAGCAGATTTCACTCCCCCGCATCGCGCCATCACGCCGGTGCGACTGCCCGACATTCTCTCACAGGCCCGATCGGTGCGCTTCGGCTGCGAGTCAAGCGACAGTTTTGCAGGTGCCCTAATTGCACCCCGCGGCATTGACCCACCGGCCGTTGTAGCTGACACACCCGGTGACGTTCGGGGGCGGCGGCGGGTCATACGGCATGGGCGCGTAGTAGGCAGGCGGCGGAACGTAGGGCGCAACCGCGTCGGCGATGTTCGCGCACCCACTCACAGATACCCGTCGGCCGCCGCTCACGCACACATCGGCGTTTGCGATGCCCGGGGCGTGAATCGTGACGAGCCCCGCGGGGACGGCCGCGAGGGCGAAGACGCTCGCCGCCGCGACGGCCACTGACCGTGTCCAATGAGTCATCTCGTTTGTCTCCTCAATGGCGTGATCGGCGTATCCAGCCGAAGACGGTTGTGGGGGGTAGCAACGCTTAGGTGACTACTCACCCATAGGGGCGGGCGCATCGCAGCGATTCCTCAAATCGGTTACAGGCTGGCGGATCCCGTTGATCTCGGCCTCGACCGCAGGGTTGGCATCCATATAAGTCTGGACCCTGCCCCGAAGTTCCTCGTTCGGCAGACCACGGAGGCTGGTGAAGAAGTTGTTTACATCGGGGTGGCTGAATAGGTACACCCCCATCGCCGTTCCGACTATGCCCGAGGCCTCGGCCAGGTCAGCGGCCGTGCAGCCGGGGGCGGGGGATGGAGGAGGCTCGGGCGCGGGTTCGGCAAACGCCAGTGCGGAGCCCCCAATCAGCATCGCGCCGGTCACCGCCCCAGTACCGATCAATCCAGCGGCCGCACGGCGCGTGAAAATGCCAGACAGCAACATGCGTTGCTCCTTTTTGCTGGTCTTGGGCCGGCAACCGGACGGTCACCAACAATGACAGCCAAACACAACCGACGACGAGAATTGGCGGTTCAGCATCCTCATCCGTTTTCCAGCCGCAGTGCGAGCGGTGGCGTATCGGGCTATGAGTAGTGGGAAGGGGTCGCTGACATCACCACGGGCTCCATCGGGGTCGTTGGCCGTTCAGTCGTGAGCGGGTCGTCAGATGCTGGGGCCGGCGTGCCCGCGCGGACGGCCTCGAGTTGCGCGGCGAACGCGACACCGAGGAACAGCGCCACTGAGGACAGGTTGGCCCACAGCAGCAGGGCGAAGATTCCGGTCAACGGGCCGTAGGTGGTGCCGAAGGACCCGCTCTTGACGACGTAAAGCGCGAGCAGGCCGGTCAACAGCAGCCACAGCGCAAGCGAAACGCCGGACCCTACCGCCAGCCACGAGTATCCCGGTTGACGCCGGCGCGGCGCGCGCTCGAGGACGACGGTGAAGGACGCCCAGGCCAGTGCGACTCCGGCCGGCCAACTGCCGATCGTCCACGCCCTCTCGAACGTCTCGCCCCAGCCGTAGGCCGCCGCCAACGCCTCGCCCAGCGCGTCGCCGGCGACGATGACCAGGAATCCGAGCTGTAACAACAGGCCGGCGGTCAACGCCATCACTAGAGCCCGACCGTATTTCCGTAGTGCGGGCCGATCGCGTTCTATGCCGTAAATGCGGTTGGCGCCCCGCTCGATCTGCCCCATCGCCGTAGTCAGCGCGATGATCGCGGCGAGCAGGCCGAGCCACAACGCGAGCTGGCCTCCGGTCACCCCCTGGTCATGGGTGCGCTGCGCGGCCTGCTCCACCATGTCGCCGGGGCCCTTGCCTGGCAGCACACCGCCCAGGGTCTGGATGATGACCTGTCCGACCTTCTCCTGATGCACCGCGCTCGCCAGGCCGACAACCGCGATGATCAGGGGGATGAACGACAAGCAGAGCTGCAGCGCGAGGGCGCGTGCATTGGTGAAACCGTCGGCGTACCTGAACCGGATGAATGAGTTTTTGACCAGGTTCCAGCGGCCGTAGCGTCGAAGCGTCGTGACAGCGTCGTCGGCGGAGAGCTCGTCGCCGGAGATGGTGGTCGTTTCCGGCACGCGCATCGCGGTACTCATATCGGGCTCCTCATTTAGGCGGCCGTCGCGACCGGCTGCGGGGCGCGGATGACGAGAGCGCCGGGCTGGATCCGCGCATAAAGGCTCCGCCCGTCGTCGATGACCTCACCATCCATCTGGCGAGGCACGATCCGGTCCGCCTCGATCAGGATCGTGCGGCCACGGAAGCGCTCCAGGTGCGGGTGCTGCGTGCGATCGCGGCGAAAGACCCGCCATACCAACCGGATCCAGTCGCGCAGCGTCCGCGGTGCCACGACGACCACGTCGAGCAGGCCGTCGTCGGGCGCCGCGTCCGGCAGCAGCTCGAGGCCGCCCTGCAGCCGTCCGACGTTGCCGACCAGGACCGTGCGCGCAGGCCGGCGCAGCGGCGGGTTGTCGTCGATCCGCAGTTGCACCTGCATCACCGGGTCACGCAGGTGCCGAAGGCCGCTGACCACATAGGCAGGCCAGCCGGCAAGTTGTTTCAGACCCTCCGAGGCGTCGGCCATCATCGCCGCATCGAATCCGATGCCAGCCATGACCGAGAACGGCTGCTCGCCGACCCGGCCGAGGTCGATGCGCCGGTCTTCGCCGTTGACGGCGACAGCGAGAGCGTCTGCGAGCTCGATAGGCACACCGAGGTTGCGGGCGAGCAGGTTGCCGGTGCCGAGCGGGAGAAGTGCGACCGGCAGGTCAGTGCCGGCCAGGGCGCCGAGGCAGGCCATTATCGTGCCATCGCCGCCGCAGATCACGACCAGTTGGACACCTGCCGCCACCGCGGCCTCGGCCATTGCGGCGCCCGGATCCTCGGGCGTGGTCTCCAGCCACATGGGCGTTGACCAGCCTGCAGTGGCCATGGTCTTCTCAACGGCCTCCCGCAGGGCCGATACGTCCGCCGTCGCCGGATTGAGGATGATTGCGGCGCGCGTCATCGGGTCACCAGACGCGTGTCGGCGTCGACGGCCGCGTCGCGTCGCCCGCCGGCGTCGTGGGTGCGCACATAGAATATGACGACGGTCAGCCAGATCGCGCCGAGCAGCATGCCGACGACCACATCGGTCGGGTAGTGCATCCCGCGATACACGCGGCTGCCGGCGATGGTCAGCGGCACCGCGGCACAGACGACAACCGCGACGACCTTGATCCACCGATGCCGGGTGTGCCAGAGGATGATCGCGGCAACCGAGCCGTAGAAGCAGACGGCGGCGGCGGTGTGGCCTGACGGGAACGACGAAGTCGGCGGTGCCACATCAAGTTTCGGCACGTCTGGCCGCGGGCGGTCGATGAGAAGCGTCGTCGCCAAGAAGATGCTCGTCTCCCCGACCACCGCGTAGATGACGACCAGCGACTCGCGCCACCGGCCGAACTTCCATCGGAACACCGCCGCGGCGATTGCCGTCAGAGCCACGATCGTCGGCGTCTCCGACAGCGACGTGATGAGCCTGCTTTCCGAGACGCCCTCCTGCTGGCGATACTCCACGAGCCGTCGCGGCACCTCGGCATCCCACTTTCCGATCGTCGTGGACGGCAGCACCTCGGTGACGAGATATCCCAGCCCCACTGTCACCGCAACGAGGCAGACGGCCGGAATGAGAAGCCACACGACATCCCGTGCGATGCTGGCAAAACCTCGTGGGCGCACGTACTGGACATACCCGCGCCGCCGTTAATTAACTCCCTTGACGTGATCCGAGGGGTGAACTGGCAGCTCAGCGATGCGCAGCGGGGTGCTCGGTGGTGCCCACTTCGGCCGGCCGCTCAACCGGCTGCCCGGTCTCGCGCCGCCACGCGACGTATGCCCACGTCGTCACGGCCACCCAGCCAATGCCGAGTGCGATGCCGGCCAGGACATCGCTGACGAAATGGACACCGAGCACCACCCGCGCGAGCGCGACGATCCCGACGATCAGCACGGCCGCAATGACGGCGGCGATGCGCCCGCGCCGCGGCAGGAAGCGAAGAGTGATCAGCAGCAGCAGGCAGCACCCGATCGACGCTCCAAGCGCATGGCCGGAAGGGAACGACAACCCGGGCGCCGCCGAGACGGGATCGGGCAACACCGGGCGGGCCCGGCCAACGATCTCCTTCAGCGCGAAACCGAGTGCGGCACCGCCGAAAACAGTGACGACGAGCCACGTCGCGTGATGCCGTTCGCCGTGGATCACATACACCACCGCGATCACCGTGAGCCCGACGCGGAACACATTGGGGTCGAAGACGTCGCTGACCACCTCAGCGGCCTTCACCACTCCCGGCTGATCGACGTCGATCCGATTGAAAGCCTCCGCGGCGGCGGTGTCGAGGCTGCGCAATGGCCCCCAGCCCGCGCGAACGAGCACTAGAAGCAGCGCGAACGTGACTGCGGCGACCAGCATGCCGGCCAGACCCCCGCCGAGCCGCAGCCCGAAGCGTTCGTCGGCGGCGGACAGATGGCGGTGGACAGCCTGCCGCAGGCGCTTCGACATCCATTTCGTGTTCCCCGGCCGGCTGTTCAGTACACCCGTCAGGACGATGGATTGAGCGCCACGCGGCCGACTTCGTCGAGCGCGTCCGAGCAACGCGGCTGCTCGAAAAGCACTTCGGCGCTGCGGCCGTCCACCTGAATCGTGGCGATGGTGTTTCCAAACAGCGGACCCCGGGTGTTCGCCCAGGAAAGCGGAAGCGCGGGTACGCCGTGCAAGCTTGCCCACCATCGAGCGAGCGCAGCCGCGGGTCGCGACCAACTCAGTTTGAACACCGGCTCGAGGAACAGCGGCACATAGTTGTTCACCGGCGAGCACACCAGTTGATGCACCGTCGCGCCCGGCGGCGGGGCAGATTCAACCGCCCACTCGGCACGCGCGGCATAGCTGTGGTGCACGTCCCCGGAGAGCACGCTGACGGTCGCCGGGCCATTGGGATGGCTTGCGACGCGGGCGATCATCTCGGCCAACCGCACGAATGACTTGTAGAACGCCGGCCAATGCTCGAAATCGACTCCCCTGCGGATCTTTTCGGCAAGTCTCCCGCGCAGGCCGCTCCGGTCGGCGTTTCGCTCATTGACCGCCTCCAGGTCTCCGATGGCGGGCGGCATCAGCCACGGCACCGATGAGGCCAGCATCAGATGGTCCAACTCGTCGAGGCCGTCGGTGGCCTGGCTTTCCAGCCATGCGAACTCGCGTTCGCCGATCATCATGCGTTCGCCGGAATCGAGGATTCGACCGTTCCGCGAGTCGATCATGATGAGCCGACTGCGACCGAGGTCCCATCGATAGCTGAATCTGATGCCCTTGCTGGAATCCACCTCTTGATCCGCACGGTCGGCCAGATCGACGAGATGAGGCCAGGTGTCGCCGTCCGCCGCCACGAGACGCTGATAGTCCTCGTCGTCGGCCAACTCAACCGGGCTCATGTTGCCCAGGTGCTGATACACCCAGTAGGACGCCAGCCCGGCGCGGATCCGGTCGCGCCACCACGGCTTCTCCTTCATGTCGGCGCGCCAGGACGCCGATGTGTTCCAGTCGTCCCTGATGTCGTGATCATCGAAGATCATCGCGGTGGGAATGGTGGATATCAGCCATCTGATCTCGGGATCGCCCCACGAATGGCGGTACAGCCGTTCGTATTCGGCGAAGCTCACCACCTCGTCCGGCGGCCGCTGGCCGCGCCGAATCATCAGGGTGCGGCGGCCGGCCAGGCGTTGTCTCGACTCCGGAGTGAGTTCGTCGGCGTACAGCTGGTCGCCAAGCAGGATCAGCGCCTCTGGCCAGTCGTCGACCGGCCGCGTGGCCATTCGGGTGGCATACACGTCTAGCGCATCGAGCCCAAGTTTGGAGTCGAGCTTCCCATCGTCGGTCTTGGGGTATCGGCATGAACCGAAGATCGCCTGTAGCCGGTGAGTCGACGCGGGCCCGCGGGTACGGATGACGCTGGGCGGGAACGGCGAGTCTGCGAGCGGCCAAACCAATTCCCCGTCGACCTTGACGTCATATTCGGTAACGGTGTCTGGCGTCAGCCCGGTCACCGTGACGAGGGCGTAGTGATGACCCTGTACGGCGAACGTCCGCGCTGAGCAGCCGAGCACCTCCACCGTTGCCGCGCTTTCGGTTTGCACCCAGACCAACGCCGTGGTGTCTGGAACGTGACGTAGGGCAGGGCCGAGCAAGAGTGCCACCGAACCACCGTACGGTTCTGCATCGCGGCGGGAGTAGTGGGTCGATGACACGTCTACAGCGGCACTGCGTCCCGCGCGGTGTGCACGTTGCGCGCGATTTCGTCGAGGTGCGTATCCCATGTGCCGCAGCACCCACCCCACATGTCGAGGTGCGGGTACTGCCGCGCGAGGCCACCCATGAGCTCGCCGAGGTGTGCGGGGTCGCCCGCCTCGAGGTGCCCGAGCGTGCAGAGCGAAATCTTGTCCATCATCGCGGCGTTGGGTCGCAGGACCCGCACGCGCTCGAACCAGCTGCCCCGCTCGATTGCGGGCATGAATTCGAGCGGATGCGAGCAGTTGATGCCGTAGAACGCCGGCCGGTCATCACCCGTCTGCGCGTCGACGGTCTCGATCGCGTCCTTCAGCGTCGGCCCAGACAAGAGCCGGCTGGTGCTGTTGTCGAGCGTGAACGAGACGGACAGAGGAAGACCGACTTGTGAAGCGGCGCGCGATAATCCGATGACTTCGTCGACGCTGTTGAACGTCATCGCCTCGACCAAGTCGACGCTCGCACGAGCCAGCGTGGCGAGCTGCTCGCTGTGGTACTCCTCGGCCTCCTGCGCAGTGATCGTCCGGTTCAACTCGTACGCGTCGCCGCGCGGGCCGACGATCCCGGCGTACAGCACCGCCGGCACCTGCCCGCGGTACGGCTCCGCGACGTCGCGCAGAAAGTCGATCGCTCGCATCTGCATCTGGGCCAGCGCCTCGCCGCGGTAGCCAAGCAGCGACGCCCAGTCCGGGCTCGCGCGGTAGTCGAGGCCGCCGATGACCACGCCGAAGCCATGCCGCGCGGCGGTGTCGAGATACCGGCCGTACATTCCGGACAGCTCGGTCATCGCGCGCGGGTTGTCGAGCAGCGGGAACATCGCGAAGTGCGGCAGCTCGAAGCCGTACTTGTACAAGATCTCGGTTTCCTGGCCACCCTCGGTCAGGTAGTTGAGGCCTGCCTTCTGCTTCGGAAATTCCTTGGCCATGTCGGTTCCCCCGTGCTCCTGTGAACCCACTGTGAGCAACGGCCAGCGTAGCCGCTGACCAGACCGTTCGAAGGGGATCCGCGGGGTCGGCCGGATAAGCCCGAGGCAGCACGCAGCGCATCCGCGTTGGCATCGATCGCGTTGATTCAGACGGCGTTCATCCACTGTTGGTTTTGCGGATCGCCGCCTACGTCCCGGTATGTCAGCATTGCGCGGTGAGGGCACGCCGTATCGCACTTCTCGTCGGTGCTGCAACAGCAGCAAGTTGGGCGCCACTGAGCGCAGTCGTTCCGTCCGCGTCCGCGCAGCCGTGCCCCGACGTCGAGGTGGTATTCGCGCGCGGCACAACCGAAGACCCCGGCCTTGGCCCAACGGGGCAGGCGTTCGTCGACTCGTTACGCGCGCGAGTCGGGGCTAGATCGATGGGGATATATCCGGTCGACTACCCCGCCACCGTTGACTTCCCCACCGCCCTCGACGGCATCAGGGACGCGAGCGCCCACATCGAATCCACCGCGGCGAACTGTCCCAACACCAAGATGGTGCTCGGCGGATTCTCCCAAGGCGCAGCGGTGATGGGCTTCGTGACCGCGAATGTGATACCCGATGGCGCACCCGACGGTGTGCCGAACCCGATGCCGCCCGACGTGGCCAACCACGTCGCCGCGGTGGCCCTGTTCGGAAAGCCGAACGCCCGGTTCATGCGAGCGATCAATCAGCCACAGATCGACGTCGGCCCGCAGTATGTGGCGAAGACCATCGACTTGTGCGTACCTGATGACTTCGTGTGCTCAACCGGACGGGATTTCAACGCGCACACCCAATACGCGGACACCGGAATGGTTGACGAGGCGGCGACGTACACCGCGAATCACGTCCTGGCAGCGTTGGGCCCTGCTGCGCCGCCGCAAGCACCTGCTCCCGCACCGCGACAATTGCCTGCTCCCGCCGCGCCACCGCAAGCACCTGCTCCCGCCGCGCCACCGCAAGCACCGACTCCCACCGCACCGCCGCAAGCAACTCCTCCCGCCGCACCGCCGGACGCAACTCCTCCCGCCCCGCCGCCGTTTAACGCACTTCGACCGCTTCCCCCCGGGACACTGTTGAGGTGCGACACCGTCTGTCACATCATCGGTCCCGCTTAACGAGGCGATTTCGCGTCGAAGCGGCTTTGTAGCGTTAGCCGACGGATTTACGGACCCCACCGCGCGACGTCCGACTCTGGTATGACTGAGCCAGACACAACCCCGTAGTGAGGAGTCCGCACCGAGGTGCCCAACTGGTGCGGTCAGCGGATGAGGGACTTGTGAGCGCGCCGACGATCGACACCGCCATCGCCGCCGAGCAACCCCGGAGATCCGGCGTGGCCAGGTGGATCCGCCGACTGGCGGTCCCGATCATCGTCGGCTGGATAGCGCTCATCGCGTTCCTGAACGTGGCCGTGCCACAGCTCGAAGTCGTCGGCGAGATGCGGTCGGTGTCGATGTCGCCGAAAGAGGCACCATCGGTGGCCGCGATGATGCGCATCGGCCAGGTCTTCGAGGAGTTCGATTCCGACAGCTCGGCCATGATCGTCCTGGAGGGCGAGGCGCCCCTCGGTGAGGACGCCCACCGGTTCTACGACGACATGATCGGCAAGCTGCGGGCCGACACCAAGCACGTCCAGCATATTCAGGACTTCTGGGGCGACCCCCTGACACGGGCCGGAGCGCAGAGCGAGGACGGCAAGGCCGCGTACGTTCAGGTGTACCTCGCCGGCAATATGGGTGAAGCTCTCGGCAACGAGTCAGTCAGCCAGATGCAAAAGCTCGTCGAGGGATTGTCACCCCCGCCGGGCGTCAAGGTCTTCGTGACCGGAGGACCGGCACTACAGGCCGACCAAGAGGCCGCCGGCAATAAGAGCGTCCGAATCATCGAGTTCGTCACGGTCGCCGTCATCGTCCTGATGCTGCTGTTCTTCTATCGGTCGATCGTCACAGTCGTGCTCGTCTTGGTAATGCTGGTGCTATCGCTGTCGGTGACCCGTGGTGTGGTGGCATTCCTGGGCTACTACAACCTGATCGGGTTGTCGACGTTCGCGACTCAGCTCTTGGTGACCCTCGCGATCGCCGCCACGACCGACTATGCGATCTTCCTGATCGGGCGCTACCAGGAGGCCCGCACGATCGGGGAAGACCGAGAGTCGGCCTTCTACACCATGTTCCGCGGCACTGCCCACGTCGTGCTGGGCTCGGGCATGACGATCGCCGGTGCAACGTTCTGCCTCTCGTTCACCCGGCTGCCCTACTTCCAGACACTGGGTGTCCCACTGGCCG
>DASRJA010000216.1:0-7608 GCA_035649695.1 Mycobacterium sp.
ACGCAGGCAGGTTCGGGATGGTGACGGTAGCATGTAGCCGCATCGCGATCGCGGCGTCATTCTTGTACCCCTGCGCGGGATCGGCGATGCCCATGGTGATCATCCCGGTCATCACTTCGCTGAAGCGCAAACCCGGGCGGGCCACCCGCAACTTCGCGCGGAGCTGCTCGACGGCCGGCATGGCGGGCGGCTCGGCGCCCTCTGTGCGATTCGCTTCCATCACCATGGCTTGCTCAATTCATCGAGGATGAACGGGAAGACGTCGCGGTGCGAGGACTCCCCCAAGAACACGTCGAGATGCCCGTAGCCGGCGAACTTCTGGAAGGTGTGCCTACCGGGCGCGTACCGCTCGAAGTACTCGAAGGTGCGTCCCATCCCGATCGGCAGGAAGGTCTGGTTCCGGTCCCCGGTCATGAATACGAAGCGGGCATCCGTCAGTGGCGCCTCGGCGGTGAACAGCGGCGGCAGCTCGGCGTATTTCCCTGTCGATACCATCTCGCCCGCTGCCGATGAGTCCGCGATGTGCCCGTAGTACGTCATCGGTACCTGGCCGAATTCACCCTTGATCCATTCGTGGGTGGCGTCGTTGAGATTCTCGTGGCGCCACAGGGTGGGGTGTCCGTACCCGTACATGAAGCTGGTGTGATTGCACACCGCGTTATCGCATTCGTCATGGGTGGCCTTGACGTACCAGTCGAGAATCTTGGGCAGCAGGCGCGGCGCATGCAGACCCCACTGAGGGTTGATGGCGTTGACCTTCTCGCGGTTCAAGAACGCAACGGCGAGCGGCAGTTTCATCCGCGCCTGCCACGGCATGACCGGGTGCAGCGCCGAGGAGTTCGAGATCACCATCGACACGTCGGGCAGCAGTCCGGCGGTGATAGCCATCATGAACGCACACGAACCCTGGCAGTGAATCAGCGCCTTGATCGTGTCTTCACCGGTCCGCTCGCGCACCTCTTGGACCGCTCGCGGCATGTCGAGCACCGCCGCATCGTCGAGCGTGTAGTTGTTCGCGGGCAGGTCGATGCTGGAGCGCCAGTTGAGCATCCACAGGTCAAACCCGCTCGCGGTCAACTGCTTTAGCAGGTTGTCGGTCGGCGGGTTCCAGAGGTTGGCGCGGGTGCCTGTCCCGGCGACCATCAACAGCGGCTTGGTTGTCTTCCCCGATGCCGGCGGCAGGTGCTTGAAGTTCAGGGTGAAGCCGTCTCGCGCCGCGAACTCGATGGTTTCGAAGCGATCTGGGGCAATCGGCTCGCACGGGTCGCTGGCCGACGGGGTCTGCCCATTGGTCGACGGGGGTGCTGCGATAGCCATCTGAACTCCTGCGCGTCGCGGGTTACCGGGCTACAGCGTGCTCGGCGATCGCGGGGACGTCTTGCGTAGTCTGCTACTCGCTTTTGCAGAGGCGACGACTTCGGCCAGCAGGGTGCGGTCGGCGACGTCGAGTTTCGTGCATGCGCGGTAGATGTGTCCCTCGACCGTGCGCACCGAGACGGACAGCCGCTCGGCGATGGCCTTGTTGGTCATCCCCTCGGACACCATGATCGCGATCTCGAGCTCCCGTCCGGTCAGCGGCAGCGGGTTGAGCACCTGATCGAGTGCGGGTGTCGACGCGCCACCCGCGAGCTCGGCGGCTTGAGCCATGGCCGCCACTTCACCCTTGCGCTCATGGCGGGCGGCGAACACCTTGGCCGCCTGGGCGGCGGCATCGGCGGCGGCGCACTTCATGCCGAGATCGGCGAGTTCCGCGGCGACGGCGGTCAGCGCCTTGCCGTTGCCTGCGGCCAGCGCACGGCCGTGCGCCAGTGCGGCTCTGCCGGCGACGCAGTCCAGGCTGCTGGAGACGCGTGCAATGGCGTCGGCTGCGGTGACATCGCCCAGCCGGACCGCGTCGTGCAAGGCCTGCAGCGCGATTGCCAGTTGCCCCGACCGTTCGGCGATCCGGGCCGCGTCGCGGGCAGCGCTGATGGCGCCGATCATGTTGCGGGCGGCGGCCAGCGTCCAAGCACGTCCGAGGGCCAGCTCGGGTGCATACAACTCCGACCTCATGCTGTGCCGAGATTCGGCGCGCGCCAATATCTCTGCTGAACCCATCGCATCGCCCTGTTGACCAAGTGCCTGCGCCAGGTACATCAGTGCGAGTGGGCCCCAGGAATAACCGGTCTCCGACAGCGCCGCAGCGGATTGACGCAGCAGCGACGTCGCCAGGTCGAACTCCCCCGTCGCGATCAAGGTTCTGGCGAGCAGGATTTCGCCGATGGCTCGGCCCGGTTGCTGCAGTTCGGAAAACTCCATGAAGTGGCGTGCCAGCCGTTGCGCGTGCATCACGCTCTTGGTCATCGAAAGCGTGGTGATTTCGCCGAGACCGATGGTGAACCGCAGCAGCCCGGGATGTGTCGCCGCCAGGCCGCGTTCGGCCAGCGGGCCGACATCGTCGAATCTGCCGAGGCGCGCGCTCGACAACGTCGCGGTAGCTGCGGCCCATGCGATCGCAAGGTCTTGGGAAGCAGGCGAATCCAGAACGTCGGCGGCGATCTCCACGGCGCGCCGTGGATCGCCTGAGTTCATCGCGAAGGTGGCCACCAATGCATCGATCGTCGCGACTGCCGCAGGCTCCGATACCCGATCTCGCATCGCGTACAGGAAATCGACGGCGGCCTCCGGCTGATCAAGCATCCAAAATTGGTTGGCCGCCTTCGGCAGTGTCCACGCGGTGAGATCCCACTCCGAAAGGCTGTCCGGGTCGACCGGGGCCAGCACTTGGTCAGCGTCGGGCCCGCGGCCCAGCCAAGACAGCGCATGCGCCAACGGGAGTCTGGCGGTCAAGCCGCCCGAGCGGTCAAGGGCGCTCTGGGCCAGACGCTCCCCGAGCATCAGATCGCCCAGCCGCATCGCCTCCCACGACGAGGCGACGACATCGTCGACTGGCGGCGGGGTATCGCTCTCGATAGCCAGCGCCGCGAGCCTCAACCTGGCGCTGACATGCTCGATCGGTTTCGACGACAGTTGCGCGACCAGCTGGGTGCGCAACCTCCTGGTCGCGATCTGGCCGAGCGAGGCACGTACCTGCTCGGCGTAGAGCGGATGTGCGGAGTGCACGACGAGGTCGTCGCCGCGCTTGACGACCTCGATCGCGCGAAGGTCCTCGGCTTCCTCAAGCGCCTCACGGCCCGCCAGCTCGGACAGATCCCGCAAGCCGAGCGGCTCCTCCACGGCCAGGTATTCGAGGACCGATGTCACCGTGTCCGGCAGGCCCTCGAGATGCCGACCGATCAACGCGGAAAGTTCGGCCGACAGCCCGATATGCCCGCGCAATTGCCATATGCCATCGACTTGGCGTAATGCGCCCGAGTCAATCGCATTTTCCGCTAGATGACGCAAATACAGTGGATTTCCTTGGCTCGCGGTAAATACCGCATCGGCGCTCGAGGTCTCCATCGGCCCGCCAAGGACGGCTTCCAGCAAACTCTTAGTCTGCGCGGCGTCGAAAGGCTCGATGTCGAGCCGGTCGAGCAGCCGATCCTTCCACAGCGAGACGATCGCATCCGGGGCCTGCTCGCCGGCCCGCACAGTGATGATGAATCTCGCCGACCCGGTCAACGCGAGCTGGTGCACCAGTGTCGCGGAGAGATTGTCCAGGTGATGCGCGTCATCGATGGCTAGAAGCAGTCCTTGCCCGCCATGCTGCAGCAGGGATGCGCGGGCCGACCGCAACAACGTCGGGGAGTCGCCGACGCCAGCGACGTCGACGAGGTGACTGAACGCGCCGAACGGGATCTGACGGGCCGACGCGGTGCCCGCCAGCCACTGGACGGCCGAGCCGCCGTGCCGCTGAGCAAATCTGTCGGCGGCATGCCGAGCGAGCACGGTTTTGCCGACGCCCGCCGAGCCGGCAAGCACCGCGCCCAAGCGGTTCTTGCTTTTCAGCGTCGACTCCAAAAGGCCCAGCGACTGCCCGCGCGGGACTGTGCGCCATTCAATGGCCATTCGCGAATCCTATGACGACCGTGCCGTTTTCTCATTGCATACGAGCAAACTGTGGTCGGCATCGGTGCCGTGCGTCGACCCTGCAGCACCTAAAAACAGGTAGTGCACTACGCGTGTTTTTGGGGGCCACGGCTTCCTACCCTGCGGAGGCGGAGCAAACTCCGCGAACCTCCGGGGGGAGGACAGGAGATGAACGGTTGGGCCTGGGAAGGCACATCGAGCGGGCGAGCGCGGTGGCGCTCGCGTTGGGGGTTGTGATCGCGGTGTCGGCACTGCCTGTGGCCGCTGAGGGGATGTCCGCGTCGGACCAGATGCCTGCGTCGGCAGGCTGGGCCGGCGTCATCTCGGCCCTGCTTGTCGCGGTGGGACGTCGACCCGCGGTTCCCGGGCGCCCTGACGATCGACCCCCGGCGCCAGTCGCACCGGTGCGGACGGTCGCCGGGATCGGCCCGGTGGACGATATCGCGCTATCGCCGGACGGGCGATACGCATATGTTGCGGCATTGCGCTCGGATCGCATCAACGGCACGGAAAAGTGGACGGTCAAGGTTGTCGATACCGCGGCCGACGTGGTGATCAAGACCATCGACGACCTTTCCGAGGTCATCCCGACAAGCCTTGCGGCCAGTCCCGATGCGTCGCGGCTCTACGTCGCCGACCGCGGTGCCGCCGCTATCCGCGTCGTCGACATTCAGGAGGGCAGCCCAACCCGAAACCGGATCGTCGATACGCTTCGCCTCGACAGATCGTTAGCCGTCTGCTATGGAACACCGACGGCAATTGCACTGAGCCCCAAAGGATCACGACTGTACGCGCTGATGACGGATCACGCGGTGCTCATCGTGGACCCCGAGACACGTGTACTAGCCGGAACCGTGTCCGGCGGTGATTCGGTAGCGATGTTTTCGGCCGGTGAGCACATCTATGTCTGCGCCGACGATCGCCTCGGCAACACCAATGTCGCCGCAGGAGTCGTGATCCTCGAGGCCGACACCGGCCGAGAACTCGGTTCGTTCGGCATTAACGACGCGCCCGCATTCATTCGCCAACCGATCCTGGCCGGTAGTAGCGGTCAGTTGTACCTCGACATCGACGACCTCGACGGCCGCTTGGAAGTGGTCGACACGTCGACGTTAAAGGTGGTGTCGCGCATCACTATTGAGGCGTCGGCGGATCGCCAACTACGTAGTATCCCGAGCGCCGCAGCCCTGAGCCCCGATGGCCGATGTCTATACGTGGCCAACCAAGGCGTGCGCCTGTCATCAGACGAGGCGACCGAGGTCGGCTGGGTTTCGGTGGTCGACACGCGACTCAACAAGGTTGTCGACGACATACAGCTGCCGCAGTCAGGCATCGACGAATCGCAGGGCGCCAACCCGCAATTCATCGCGATCAGCCCCGCGGGCGATCGTCTGGTCGTGGTCAATGAGCAGGCAATCGCGTCGATCGTCGACGTCGCCTCCAGGTCCGTCGTCAGCACCGTGACCTTTGGGGAACCAACCGACCAACCGAGAGTGGTCGTCGTCAACCCAGCCCGCAACGCGGTGTACGTCGGGACGTCCGGCGAAGCCGGACTAACCGTGATTTCGCTGTAGCGGTCGCCGTCGCGGCGGGCGTGCGTCGCTCTGCGGAGGTCGGATGTCGCTTTCGTCGAGCGCGCGGCGTTCGTGCCACCGCAGCCGCAGCAGCAGCAAGTGGCGGTGCGCACGGAACCCCGCTGACAGCGGGTCACGCCAGACCGGCGTGTGAGCCTTCGCTTCGGGTTCTGTGTCCACGTCGCCCATTGTGCCGTGTCAATCGCATACGGGCCTCGCTGGCACGCTTCCGCCCAGGTGAACGGTCGCATAACGTTTGTGACGGAGCAGACCCGCAGGCCGGGCGCCCGGCGGCCCCCGCCGGCCACAAAGGCGGATTCGACTTTGCGATCAGTGACAATAAAGGTTCACATTTTGCTGATCTAATTGCAATGACAACGATCTATTTTCTGCGGGCGCAACGATTTTCTATTGTTTTGGTCCGCCAACAATCGAATTAGAGAAATTCTGCAGAAGACTCACAGACTATTTCAACTCGGCCTACAATCCGTCATGTGGGTCCTGAAATCCCAGGCTAGGGAGGTTTATTACGGCCATCCCTTATCAAGTTCACGCTTAATCCACCGTACCGAAATCGATCGAAACACCCCTTTTCGCCCTGGGGTCCTGCGGTGAATATCGTGCGCTCGATGGGGTAACTGACTCCATTAACCACCCGAACGGAAAATTCCGATGTCTCAATCAACCATCGTCGGCAAGTCTCAATTCCTCACCGCTGCAACAGTGTTAAGCACGATCGGATTACTCGTAATCCCTGCGCCCGCGCAGGCGCGCCCGACATTTCCCCTTGCCCCTGCCTGCAACGACTACAAGTTCACTGGGGATTTCGCACTCCAACAGTCCAACGGCGCCAGGGTGACCTTCTTCTCGAACTCGCAGGCCGCCTCCGGACCTGCTGACGCCACAGGCACAGGCGCTGGCACGATGCACGGGACCGTCAGTGGCTACGTTCGCGGCATCTTCGTCGACTTCACCATCCGCTGGAACAACGGTCCCAGAGGCCACTACAGGGGCCAGATAGACGAGTCCGACTTCGCGCACGGTGACACCGTCGACGAGGCGAATCCCGAGTCCAGGGCGACCTGGGACTCCACCGTTCCGTTCGGGTGTATGACGCCGCCGCCTGCTCCCGCTCCAGCGCCTGCTCCGGCTCCGGCTCCGGCTTCCGCCCCGGCGCCCGCTCCTGCCCCGGCAAAGGCAGCAGTCACCGGTGACGTGGATGTTTACGACGCCCCCGGCGGAAACGGAAACGTAATCGGCATGCTGCGGCAAGGCCAGCAGGTTCAGCTTCAAGGAGCCTGCAATAAAGACGACTGGTGTCAGGTGGTTGGCCAAGGCTGGGTTTGGGGACACCTGCAGTTCTGAGTGGCCACAGCGGTTGGCTACCCCGCGCTAACCCTTCCCGCCGCGCAATTCGTGCGACAACGCCTCCAGCTCGTCGCCGCCTGCCATCTCCTGGGTCAGGTGTTCCAGGGTGATGTCGTCATACGTGCAGTCCAGCTTCTGACGACCGCGGTTGAGCAGCACGAAGTGGTCACCGACCATGTGCGCGTGGTGCGGGTTGTGCGTGATGAACACCACACCGAAGCCGGCTTCCTTCGCGGCGGTGATGTACTTCAGCACCACGCCCGACTGCTTGACGCCGAGCGCGGCCGTCGGCTCGTCGAGAATCAGCACCCGCGCACCGAAGAACACCGCACGCGCGATAGCGACGCATTGCCGCTGACCGCCCGATAGCGAGCCGATCGGCACGTCGACGTCGGGCAGGTCGATGCCCATCTTCGACAGCTCGGTCAATGTGGTGGCCCGCATCGCGTTGGAATCCAACGGGAACGGGAAAGTCTTCTTACGGATCTCCTGGCCCAGGAAGAAGTTGCGCCACACCGGCATCAACGGCACGACAGCGAGGTTCTGATACACCGTCGCAATGCCCTTGGCCAATGCGTCTTTTGGCGAATTGAAGTGCGTGGCTTCGCCGTCGACCAGAAGTTCGCCGTCGGTCTGCGGGTGATATCCGGCGATG
>DASRJA010000217.1:0-5946 GCA_035649695.1 Mycobacterium sp.
GCGGCCGGTCAATCGAGCGCCGTCCGACGTTGAACGCGCCGCGACCGCCAACACCGTCGGCGCGGACCTGATGATCAGCCTGCGCTGCGCCATGCAGGCCAGCCCTGCGGCCAACGGTGTGGCTTCCTTCCACTTCGGCAATTCGCACGGGTCGGTATCCACCATCGGCCGGATGTTGTCCGATTTCATTCAGCGAGAAGTGGTGGCGCGCACCGGATTACGCGATTGCCGCACACACGGCAGGACGTGGGACCTGCTGCGGCTGACCCGGATGCCCAGTGTGCAGGTCGACGTCGGCTACATCAGCAACCCGCGCGACCGCGCCATGCTGGTGGACGCCTCGGCCCGCGACTCGATCGCCGAAGGCATCCTGGCCGCCGTCAAGCGGCTGTATCTGCTCGGCAAGAACGACCGGCCAACGGGCACATTCACTTTCGCCGAGCTGCTGGCGCACGAACTGTCGGTCGAGCAGGCCGGCCGCGTCAGCCCGACCTGATCCCCTAGACGCAGGGGCTCGCACCCGCACCGACGGGCTGCTGCAGCTGCGCGCTTTCCAGCAGGCGCTCCAACGCCGCCTCGACATCGGCTTTCCAGCCCAACCCCTGCTCGAGTTCGAGCCGCAGCCGCGGGAAGTAGCGGTGGTGGGTCACAACGACAAAACCGGCGTCCTGCAGCAGGTCGGCGTCCAGGACGCACTGGTCCACCGAGCAGTCCCCCAGCACATCGACGACCGGCCGCAACTCCGGTGACACCAGTCCAGGATCCAGCAGCTCGGTCACTTCGCCGGTATGCCCGAATGCTTCGAGGGCTCGCACGCCGCGGCGGACGAGATCACCGACCACTGACGCGATGAGGTGGCGGGACAACCCCTCGGCGTCATGGCCCGCTTCGACACCCAGCGAGGTGAGCAGCACGGCGTCGGCGCTCACCGGTCCAGTGGGAAACTGCCGCGCACGTGGCACCGCTCCCGGCGGCGCGTAAAACGCGTACCCCAGGCAGGGACTGTCCCCTGCACTGAGTGGCAGGTAGGGGTCATCGTCGGGGCTGGCCATCGCCTCGCTGTCCGGGCAGTGCACCGCCATCTGGCCGCACGATCCCCACTCGAGCATGACCATGGACAGCCAGGCTTCCTTCTCGAATTCGGGGTCGCTGAGGTGATCATCGGGGCGCAGGGTCGACGGATCCACCTCCCAATACACGCAACGGCGGGCGTGCTTGGGCAGCTGCTCGAACGATTCGAGCCGCAGAGGCATGACTCGCGCTGCCACTAAACTCCCCGAGTTGTATGCGGTGCTGAACTGCACGGCTGCCACTCCAGGATAGAAGCCCGCGCCGCCGCGGACCCATTTTCGCCCGGTTCGCTCACCGGCCGCAGCCCTCGGCTCGAAACCTATTGCTACACATGGCTTTTCTTTCGTGAGAGGCGCGCGGACGGCCGGGTGAGGAAGTTTGTGTCACAGTGACGTAATTTCGCCGTGTCGTAGGTCAGGTGTTTGACGAATTCATAAGGTCGACTATCCGTTGTAGGTCCTCGACGGATCCGAACTCGACCACGATCTTGCCCTTGCGTTTGCCAAGGCTGACCGTCACGCGCGTGTCGAACGCCGTGGATAGCCGCTCAGCAACATCCTGTAGGCCCGGCATGTGAATCGGCTTGCGGCGCGGTGCCGAGGGTGTCGCGGTGGTGTCGCGATTCGCCAGCGTGACCGCCTCCTCGGTCGCGCGTACCGACAGGCCTTCCGCGACGATGCGCGCCGCCAGCTCCTCCTGCTGCTCGGGGCCGCCATCAAGGGAGAGCAGCGCGCGGGCGTGTCCTGCCGACAGCACCCCGGCGGCCACCCGCCGCTGCACCGCGATCGGCAGCCGAAGCAGCCGGATCATGTTGGTGATGAGCGGGCGCGACCGGCCGATGCGGGCGGCGAGTTCGTCGTGGGTGACCCCGAACTCGTCGAGCAACTGTTGATAGGCGGCCGCTTCTTCCAACGGGTTCAGCTGGACGCGATGGATGTTCTCCAACAGGGCGTCGCGCAGCATGCTGTCATCGGCGGTCTCCCTCACGATCGCGGGGATGGTGGCCAGCCCGGCCTGTTGGGCCGCGCGCCAGCGCCGCTCCCCCATGACGAGCTGATACCGCGGCGGTGTTGAAGGCGTCGCGGGCAGCGCCCGCACGACGATCGGCTGCATGAGACCGAACTCGCGGATGGAGTGAACGAGCTCGGCGAGCGCTTCCTCGTCGAAAACCTGGCGGGGCTGCCGGGGGTTCGGGTCGATCGACGACGGGTCGATTTCGCGGTAGACAGCACCAACGTCGGCGCCGTCGATAGCCGGCGGCCCACCCAGCACCACGTCGGCGGCCGCGTCACCCATCCGCGGCCCGAAGGAGCCGGGTGCCTCGCCGTCCGCGGGCCCAGTGGGGATGAGGGATGCGAGTCCCCGGCCGAGGCCACTTCGCTTACGTGTCGGCTGGGTCATCGCTGCTCTCTCCTGTCGGCGATGCGGCTCATCGCTGTTGTCCGCTCTTCGCGCAAGCGCTCATCGCTGTTGTCCCTCAGGCGTGCCTCGCTCGGCCAGTTCACGACTGGCGTCGAGATAGCTCATCGCGCCCCGCGAGCCGGGGTCGTAATCGAGGATCGTCATGCCGTACCCGGGCGCCTCGGAGACCTTGACGCTGCGCGGGATGACGGTCCGCAGTACCTTGTCGCCGAAATGTGCCCGCACATCGGCGGCCACCTGGTCGGCCAGCTTGGTGCGGCCGTCGTACATCGTCAGGATCACGGTGGTGACATTGAGCGCCGGATTGAGGTGGGCCTTGACCATCTCGATGTTGCGCAGCAGCTGGCCCACCCCTTCGAGCGCGTAGTACTCGCACTGGATCGGGATCAACACCTCGGGCGCGGCGACGAGCGCGTTGATGGTCAGCAAGCCAAGCGACGGCGGGCAGTCGATGAAGACGTAATCGAAGTCGTGGTTCTGCAGCCCGGCGAGCGCCGTGCGCAGCCGTCCCTCGCGGGCGACCATGCTGACCAATTCGATCTCGGCGCCGGCCAGGTCGATCGTCGCCGGCACACAGAAGAGTCGCTCGCTGTGCGGGCTCCGCTGAATTGCCGTCTGCAGCGGGATCTCACCAATCAGCACCTCGTAGGAGGACGGCGTGCCCTCGCGGTGCTCGATCCCGAGTGCGGTGCTGGCGTTGCCCTGCGGATCGAGGTCGATCACGAGCACGTGCAGTCCCTGCAGCGCGAGCGCGGCCGCCACGTTGACGGCGGTCGTCGTCTTACCGACGCCGCCCTTCTGGTTGGCGATCGTGAACACGCGCTGATGCGTCGGGCGCGGCAGCCCGCCCTTGGCGGCGGCGTGCAGCAGGCGCACAGCGCGCTCGGCCTCGGCCCCAATCGGGGTGTCCAGGCCCGCTTCGTCGGCCCACGACTGCTGCGGGGCCGACTCCCATGTTTCACGTGAAACATCCGGGCGCTGGGTCGTCTGGGGAGGCGCAGCACCCGGCGTCGGAACGCCCTCGGGGACCGGACTCATCCTTTCCTCCTGCCCGTTCGTCGGGACCGGTTCGCTACCGGATCCGTTGCTTCGCGCCGCGCCACGACCGCGGTGACGGGTGGATCCAAGTAGTCCGCGCCACATCTCTTCACCCTTACATCGACTGCACCGAGCGACGTCATCACACGCCGGTGCTCCCGGATCTCTTCCTCCGCACGCTCACCCTTGATCGCCACCATCCGTCCATCCGGACGTAGCAGCGGCAGGCTCCACTTCGTCAGTTTGTCCAACGACGCCACCGCCCTGGAGACAACCGCGTCCATCTCCCCCACTTGCTGTCGCACGGACCGATCCTCGGCCCGTCCCCGAACGATCGTGATCTCGAGACCGAGATCGTCGACCACCTCGCGCAGAAACTCGCTGCGGCGAAGGAGTGGTTCGATGAGCGTCAGCCGAAGGTCGGGCCGGGCCAACGCCAACGGTATCCCGGGCAGGCCGGCTCCACTACCTATGTCGGCGATCCGGTCGTTGGAATCGAACAGTTCCGCGACCGCCGCGCTATTTAATATGTGGCGATCCCACAGCCGGCCTACTTCACGCGGCCCGAGGAGCCCGCGTTCCACTCCCGTGCCGGCCAAGATTTGGGCGTACCTCTGCGCGCGGTCCAGCCGTGATCCGAAGAGGGCCGCAGCGGCTGCCGGCGCCGCGGACACCTCCACATGTTTCACGTGAAACATCCTCCGCATCTCGCGGGCCGGGAACGGATGGCCGCGGCAGGAACTACATCCGTGTAACTCTTCAGTCGAGCAGAACGACGACGCGCCGTGACGGCTCGACGCCCTCGCTCTCGCTGTGCACTCCGTCCACGGCCGCAACCGCGTCGTGAACGATCTTCCGCTCGAACGGCGTCATCGGCGTCAGCTCTTCCCGCTCTCCCGACTCCAACACCCGTCGCGCCACCTTGTCGCCCAGCGCGGCCAACTCCTCGCGCCGCCGCCGGCGCCACCGCGCGATGTCGAGCATCAGCCGGCTGCGTTCACCGGTCTTCTGATGCACGGCCAACCGGGTCAGCTCCTGAAGCGCGTCGAGCACTTCACCCTTGCGACCCACCAACTTGTTCAGGTCTCCGCCACCGTCGATGCTCACCACGGCGCGGTCGCCCTCGACGTCGAGATCGATGTCGCCGTCGAAGTCCAACAGGTCCAACAGCTCCTCGAGGTAGTCGCCGGCGATTTCACCCTCGGCAACCAACCGCTCCTCCAGATCCTCATCGCCCGTCGCGGGTGCGCTGTCGGTGCCGTTCTCCTCGACCGCCAACTCCTCGCTGCGTTCCGTCGTTTCGGCGTCCGTCATGTGTGTCTCTCCCTCATCCACCGGATCGTGCTCCGGTCAACGTTTCCGTTTCTTGGGCCGCGCGCCCGGGCGCGGGGTCGCTCCTGGACGCGGTGCGGCGTTGCCCGCCGCCTTTCCATCACTCGACTTGCCCGCGCTGTTGGACCCGGCCTCGCCGTCGGTCGCCTTGCCATCCACCACCGCGTCTGACACGTCGTCGGTGACGGGTGCGGCCTGCGCCTTGCGGGCGCGGTTCGGCTTGGCGCCCGGTGGCGGCGCGTTGGCCGCCCGTCGCTCCTGCGCCTCGAGCTTCTTCGCCTCTTCCTCCTTGGCGATATTCCCGAACACGTAGTGCTGCTGTGCGAACGTCCAGATGTTGTTCGCGAACCAGTACAGGATGATCGCGATCGGCAGGAACGGGCCACCGACGACGACGCCCAACGGGAAGACGTAGAGCGCCAGCTTGTTCATCATCGCGGTCTGCGGGTTGGCGGCCGCTTCGGGGCTCTGCCGCGCCACCGACGCCCGGCTGTTGAAGTACGTCGCAATGCCGGCGGCGAT
Organism: Mycobacterium sp.; assembly: GCA_035649695.1. Lineage (GTDB taxonomy): Bacteria > Actinomycetota > Actinomycetes > Mycobacteriales > Mycobacteriaceae > Mycobacterium. Next base: position 5,386 of record DASRJA010000217.1, read on the forward strand.
CATCAGCGGCACACCAACAGCGATCACTGCCGGACGGCTGAATTCGGTGAACGCGCCCAGGCCCTGGTTCTGAATCATGGTGGCGCCCAATGGGGCGCCGAACAGATTCGCGTCCAGGAAGTGGCCGACGTCCGTCGCGCTGAATACGTAGTTGCCCAGCGACCGGTTCAGCTCCGGTGACAGCTGCGGCTGACCGAAGCCGCCCTGCGTCCGGTTGAACGAGCGCAACACGTGATACAGGCCGAGGAACACCGGGACTTGCGCAAAGATCGGCAGACAGCCCATCAGCGGGTTGAACCCGTGCTCCCGCTGCAGCTTCTGCATCTCCAGCGCCATCCGCTGACGGTCCTTGCCGTACTTCTTTTGCAGCGCCTTGATTTGCGGTTGGAGTTCCTGCATCTGGCGGGTCGTGCGGATCTGCCGGACGAACGGCTTGTAGAGGATCGCGCGCAGTGTGAAGACCAGAAACATCACCGACAGGCCCCACGCGAAGAAGTTCGACGGGCCAAGGATGAAGGCGAACGCCTTGTACCAGACCCACATGATCGCCGACACCGGGTA
>DASRJA010000218.1:0-4639 GCA_035649695.1 Mycobacterium sp.
TCGCGGGCGTCGGCACCGGCGGCACCATCACCGGCGCCGGGCGCTACCTCAAAGAGGTGTCCGGCGGAAAGGTGCGCATCGTCGGCGTCGACCCCGAGGGATCGGTGTACTCCGGCGGCACCGGGCGGCCGTATCTGGTCGAGGGCGTCGGCGAGGACTTCTGGCCGTCGGCGTACGACCCGACGGTGCCGGACGAGATCATCGCGGTGTCCGACGCCGACTCGTTCGAGATGACGCGCCGGCTGGCGCGCGAAGAAGCGCTATTGGTCGGCGGCTCGTGTGGCATGGCAGTTGTTGCCGCGGTCAAGGTGGCCGAGCGGGCCGGGCCCGACGCGTTGGTGGTCGTCCTTTTGCCTGACGGCGGAAGAGGTTATCTGTCAAAGGTTTTCAACGATTCGTGGATGTCGTCCTACGGCTTCCTGCGCACGCGGCTGGACGGTTCCGTCGAGGAGTCGACGGTCGGCGACGTGCTGCGGGGCAAGTCAGGGGCGCTGCCCGACCTGGTCCACACGCATCCGTCCGAGACCGTGCGCGACGCAATCGGCATCCTGCGCGAATACGGCGTGTCGCAGATGCCGGTTGTCGGCGCCGAGCCGCCGGTGATGGCCGGCGAAGTCGCAGGCAGCGTGTCGGAGCGTGAACTTCTCTCGGCGGTGTTCGAGGGCCGCGCGAAGCTCGCCGACGCCGTCTCGGTGCACATGAGCCCGCCGCTGCCGTTGATCGGCGCAGGCGAATTGGTCAGCACCGCCGCCAAGACGCTGCGCGAATGTGACGCCGTTATGGTGGTCGAGGAGGGCAAACCGGTGGGCGTGCTTACCCGTCACGACCTCCTCGGCTTCCTGTCCGACGGCAACGTTCGTCGATAGCCGGCCCGGGTCACCGGGAATGTGCGCGAACCGTGATCAACTTCCGGTTAGAAAGCCCTGCTATTAGGCATCTCTCAGGTTAGGGTAAGCACGCTCGTTGCCAGCTAACTTCACACCGGAAGGCGTCCATGACCGATCAACCGCCACCTCCCCCTGGTAACTACCCGCCTCCGCCTCCGCCGCCTCCATCCGGTGGTTATCCGCCTCCGCCGCAGGGTGGCGGTTATCCGCCGCCTCCACCAGCCGGTGGGGGTTACCAACCGCCACCACAAGCCGGCGCCGGCTTCCCGCCCGCGCCCGCCGGTCCCAGTCCGGCGCTACCGCAAGACGCCTATACGCCGTGGTTCACTCGTGTACTGGCCTACCTCATCGACTACATCCCATACGCGATCATCTTGGGCATCGGCTGGGGTCTGCTGCTCGGCACGCGCGAGACCGCCTGCATCACAGACACTTCCGAGTACGACCTCGGTGAGTTCTGCGGAACCGGTGCGTCGACGATTGGTCAGCTGTCGATCGCCCTTGCCGGGATCGTTGCCTTTGTCTACCTGGTGTGGAATTTGGGCTATCGACAGGGGACGACGGGCTCCAGCATCGGCAAAGGCATCATGAAGTTCAAGATCGTCAGCGAAAAGACCGGACAGCCAATCGGTTTCGGCATGTCCGTAGTCCGGGAGCTGCTGTACCTGGTGGCTGCAGGGATCTGCGGCATCCTTTGGATTGTTGCCGTCCTGTTCCCGTTGTGGGATCAAAAGCGGCAGACGTTGGTCGACAAGATCATCAGCACGATCGCGTTGCCGATTTAGAAACAGAAGAATTGGGGGATCCGATGACCGATCAGCCACCGCCGCCTCCTGGCGGGTATCAACCTCCGCCGCCTCAGGGCGGATATCCTCCGCCACCGCCGCCGAGCGGTTATCCACCGCCTCCGCGACAGGGCGGTTATCCGCCGCCCCCAGCGGGGGCGCCCGGGTATCCACCGGCGCCCGGGGCTGCATTGCCGAAAGAGGCTTACACGCCGTGGTTTACGCGTGTGCTCGGTTACGTCATCGACGTCGTGCCCGCGGCGGTGGTCATCGGTATCGGGGCGGGCATCGCGTTCGGCACCGCCGATAACCAGTGCACCAGCGGCGGTGGCTACGACTACTACTGCACCTCGAGCATGACGGCCTTCGGCATGATCGTCTACGTCCTGGCGTATGCCCTCGTGTTCGCTTACTGGATCTGGAACTGGGGCTACCGGCAGGGCACCACCGGGCAGAGCATCGGCAAGTCGGTGATGAAGTTCAAGGTGATCAGCGAGAAGACCGGCCAGCCAATCGGTTTCGGCTTGTCGATCGTGCGTCAGATCGCTCACGTCGTCGACTCGCTCGTCTGCTACATCGGGTGGCTGTTTCCGCTGTGGGACGCCAAGAGGCAGACGCTGGCCGATAAGATCATGTCGACGATTTGTCTGCCTGCGGAACAGTCGACGCTCAACCCGCAGCCACTTCCACCTCAGCAGTAGGAAGGGTCAATGACCGATCAACCACCCCGTCCGCCGGGGAACTATCCGCCACCGCCGCAAGGCGGTTACCCGCCACCGCAACCGCCTCCGGGTGGTTACCCTCCACCGCCACCGGGTGGCTATCCACCTCCGCCGACACCGCCGGGTGGCTATGCTCCACCGCCCCCGCCGCCTGGCTATGCTCCACCGCCCCCGCCGCCTGGCTACGGACCCCCGCCGCAAGGTGGCTACGCACCACCGCCTCAACAAGGTGGCTATGCACCACCGCCACAAGGCGGTTACCCCCCGCCCGGTGGATATCCGCCATCGGCTCCGCAGTTGAGTGTCGGTGAGGCGTTCAACTGGGCGTGGGGCAAGTTCAGGGAGAACGTCGCGGCGCTCATCGTCCCGACGTTGGTGTACGGCTTGATCGTTGGGGTGCTGTACGGCATCGTCTACGGCCTTGCGTTCGCGCTTTCTCCGGACACCGTCACTACGTACGACTCGTCCGGCGGCGGCTTCGAGTACTCGGCGAGTAGTTCCCTCGGCGCGGCCAGCTTCGCTGTCTTGATTCTCGGCGGGATCCTGCTGTTGGTCGTGGTGGCCGCGATTCAGTCCGCATATCTCGCAGGCGTGCTGGACATTGCGAACGGGCAGCCGGTGTCGATCGGGTCCTTCTTCAAGCCCCGAATGGTCGGCAGCGTCATCCTCGCGACGGTGATCATCGGCGTCGCCGGGATCATCGGTTCGTTCTGCTTCATCTTGGGCATCGTGATTTCGATCTTCACGTTGTTCACGACCGTCGCGATCGTCGACCGCAACCTCTCACCGATCGACGGCATCAAGGCGAGCATCGACATCACCAAGGCGAACTTCGTTCAGGTGCTTCTCACGTGGCTGCTGGCCGGCGTGATCGCAATCGTGGGTGCAATCGCGTGCGGCATCGGGCTCATCGTCGCGCTGCCGGTCGCCGCGCTATTCGTGGTGTACGCCTACCGTCGCCTCACGGGCGGGCAGGTCGCGCCGCTGAATCCGCAGCCGCTGCCACCGCAGCCACCATCACAGTTCGGCCCACCGCAGTAACGCGGCTCATCGGAAGGCGCTGACGCCGGTCAGCGCTTCTCCGGTGAAGCACAAGTACCGGAGTATGACGGAGTATCCACCACCGCCACCAGGAAGCTATCCGCCTCCGGGTGGGTACTACCCGCCGCCGCAGCGCTTGGTGCTGCCGACGGAGGCCTATACGCCGTGGGTCAAGCGACTATTGGCCTTCCTGATCGACTGGGCCCCAATGTGGTTGGTGTTCCTTGTTCCGATGATCGGCTTGCTCATTACCGACGGCGGCGATTGCTTTGACGCCATGTACGGTTCGAGCACCGAGTACTGCACCACGCCGACTTCGGACCTCTGGCTGTACATTCAGGGCCTCGGCTTCCTGCCTGCGGTGGCGTACTTCTTCTGGAACTTCTGCTACCGGCAGGGCAAGACGGGCCAAAGCATCGGCAAGTCTGCGATGAAATTCAAGGTCATCAGCGAAAAGACGTGGCAACCAATCGGTTTCTGGCTGTCGCTGGTACGTCAGATCGCGCACTACGTCGATCAGCTCATCTGCTACATCGGCTATCTGTTCCCGCTGTGGGACGACAAGCGACAGACCATCGCCGACAAACTGATGAGCACCGTATGTGTGCCGCTCGACCGGCCGCCGCCGCAACAGTGATCAGCGGAAGGCGCTGACGCCGGTCAGCGCTTCTCCGATGACCAACTGGTGCACCTCGGACGTGCCCTCATAGGTCAACACCGATTCCAGGTTGTTGGCATGCCGAATCACCGGATACTCCAGCGTGATTCCGTTGGCGCCCAACAATGTTCGGCACTGCCGGGCGATCTTGATCGCTTCCCGCACATTGTTGAGCTTGCCGACGCTGACCTGCTCAGGACGGATACGACCGTCGTCCTTGAGCCGTCCGAGGTGCAGCGCAAGGAGTTGCGCCTTGCCGAGTTCGACGGCCATATCGGCGATCTTGGCTTGTGTCAGTTGGTATCCCGCGAGCGGCTTCTCGAACACCTCGCGGGTGCCGACGTAGTCCAGTGTGGTCTGCAGGCAGTCGCGCGCGGCGCCGACGCTGCCGAACACGATGCCGAACCGCGCCTCCGATAGGCAGCTCAGCGGACCGGACAAACCGTTTGCGTCGGGCAGCTGGGCGTCGGCGGGCAGCCGCACGTCGTCGAGATGCAGTTCGGAGGTGACCGAAGCGCGCAGCGACAGCTTGTGCGTCATGTCTCG
>DASRJA010000219.1:0-3631 GCA_035649695.1 Mycobacterium sp.
TCGTCTACCTGTTGCGGGACAGCGGAATCCACGTCGACATCGACCTGCAGGCTGCGATCGCCGCAGCACAAGTGGCGCAGAGCGTCGTCGGCCACGACCTGCCGAGCTCGTTACTGCGTGCCGGCGACCGCATCCTCGGCGAGTAACAGTGGCTGTCGAGACGCTCAGCGCCAAGGGTCGCCAGACCCGGCAGGCCATCGAGCTGGCGGCCCGGAAGCTGTTCGCCGAGCGTGGCTTTCATGGGACCACGCTAGCGGACATCACGTCGGCAGCCGGTAAGTCGCCTGCGGCGTTCTACCGCTACTTCGCGGACAAGGAGGATCTGCTCGCCGCGCTGGCCGAGTCGTTCTTGCACGACGTCATGGCACCGTCTGGCATGAGCCTTCACCTTCCCGAGTCGCCAGAGGACGATGCGTTCTTCTCGGCCGTCGTCACCGGGTACTGGAACATGTTCAAACAGAACATCGGCATCATGATCGCCGTCGCGCAGCTGGCCGCAACTCAGCCACGATTCGCGGCCGTGCAGAACGAGTTTCGCCGCTTCGGCATCGACATCGTCGCGGCGTCGGTACGGCGGGCGCAGGAGCAGGGATACGGCGACGAGCTCGATCCCGAACATACCGCGGCGGCGATCGCGTTGCTGTTCGAGAACTTCACCACCGTCTTCGTCGGCCCGTCCGGGTTGGGACTGGAAATCAGCGACGAGAACGCGATCGCCACGCTCGCGAGGATTTGGAAGAAGACGCTGTACGGGTCTTAGACATCAGAGGAGAATCACCGTGGATTTCGCCCTCCCAGAGCATCTTCCGGGACTGCTCGCCGAGATGGACGCGTTCATCGAGGCCGAGATCAAACCGCTGGAACGCGAGAACATACAGTACTTCGACCAGCGTCGCGAGCACGCCCGCACCGATTGGGACAACGGCGGCATTCCGAGACGCGAGTGGGAGGACCTGCTCGGCGAGATGCGCAAGCGTGCCGACAAGGCCGGCTGGTTGCGCTACGGCCTGCCGTCACGGTTCGGTGGCCGCGACGGCACCAACATCGACATGGCGGTGATTCGGGAACACCTGGCGCACAAGGGTCTCGGACTGCACAACGATCTGCAGGATGAGTCGTCGATCGTCGGCAATTTCCCGCAGGTCATCATGATGGACCGGTTCGGCACCGAGACACAGAAAGCCGAGTGGACCGAGGCGCTGATCACCGGTGAACGGTCGATGGCGTTCGGCCTCACCGAACCGAGCCACGGCTCCGACGCGACCTGGCTCGAGACGCGCGCCGAGTCCGACGGCGACGCCTGGGTCATCAACGGCGCCAAGCGGTTCAACACCGGCGTGCACCGGGCCACCCACGACCTGATCTTCGCCCGGACCTCCGGAGAGCCGGGTCAGGCCCGCGGCATCACTGCCTTTCTAGTGCCCACCGACACTCCGGGGTTTACGGTGCCGTACTACTGGTGGACGTTCAACATGCCGACCGACCACGGCGAGGTCGAGCTCAAGGATGTCCGTGTGCCGGAGGACGCGGTTCTCGGTGAAGTCGATCGCGGACTCGAGGTCGGGCAGACCTTCCTGCACGAGAACAGGATTCGGCAGGCAGCCAGTAGCCTGGGCGCCGCGCAGTATTGCATCGACCGCGCGGTCGCCTACGCGAACGAGCGCACGGTGTTCGGCAAACCGCTCGCAGTCAACCAAGCGGTGCAGTGGCCGTTGGTAGAGCTGCAGACCGAAGCCCAGATGGTGCGGCTACTGGTGTACTACGCGGCGACCCAACTCGACGCCAGCCACCACATGGAGGTTTCCGACAAGGTGTCGATGGCCAACTATCGCGCCAACCGGTTGGTGTGCGAGGCCGCAGACCGCGCCATGCAGGTGTTCGGCGGTGTCGGCTACAGCAGGCATGAGCCGTTCGAACACATCTACCGGCACCACCGCCGCTACCGCATCACCGAAGGCGCCGAGGAGATCCAGATCCGGCGGGTCGCCCAGCGGCTCTTCGGGTTCGGGCGCAAGTGAAGGAACAGCTCGCAGCGGTGCTCCAGCCCGTCCTCGGCGATGTCAGCATCGAGAATCTGCGCCCGCTCACCGGTGGGGCGAGCCGCACCACGTGGGCCTTCGACGCTGTCAGCCAGCAGCGCCGGGCGCTGATCCTGCGCACCGGTCCGCCCGACGACGTCCATGCCGGGATGGAGCTGGAGGCCGCGGTCCAGCAGCGCGCTAAGGCGGCGGGCGCTCCCGTCCCCCACATCCTGGCTGCGGACAATTCCGCTGCCGCACTGGGCAATCCGTATCTCATCTGCGACGCCATCGGGGGCGAGACGATAGTCAGGAGAATTCACCGCAGCCTCGATGACGATGGCCGCGAGAGGCTGTTGCACCAGTGCGCGCAAGCCTTGGCCGCCATCCATCGCGCCGATCCGGACAACGTGGGGCTGGCTCACGTCGACCAGCTCGACGAGTGGCGGCAACGGCTCGACGAGATGGGCGACACCACCGCCACTTTCGAGTGGGCGTTTCGCTGGCTCAGCCGGCACCGGCCACCGCCGTCGCCGCCACGGCTGGCGCACGGCGATTTCCGGATGGGCAACCTGATCGTCGACGAATCCGGTCTGGCTGCCGTGCTCGATTGGGAACTGGTGCACATCGGCGAGGTGTACGAAGATCTCGCGTGGTTCTGCATCCGCGCATGGCGCTTCGGCGCGCCCGAGAGCCTCGGAGCCGGCGGGCTGGGCGGCGTCGAAAGCTTCCTGTCGGCCTATGAAGCCGCCGCAGGGGAACACCTCGACCGCAAGGCGTTTCGGTGGTGGCTCACCCTGGCCACGCTGCGGTGGGGTGTGATCTGCCGGTTTCAGGCCGAGCGGCATCTGTCGGGTCAGACGCCGTCAGTGGAATTGGCCGCGATCGGCCGGCGCGTCAGCGAAACCGAATGGGATGTCTTGGATCTGTTGGAGGGAGGCGGCCCGAGGTGAGCTGGCTGTACGGACGCCCGACCGCGGCCGAACTGGTCGCTGCGGTCGCCGACTTTCTGGACAACGACGTGCGCTCGTCAACCGAAGGCCAAGTCAACTTCCACGCCCGTGTCGCGGCGAACGTGCTGCGCATGGTCGAGCGAGAACTCGCCGATGACTCGGCCGCAGAGGTCACCGGCAGGCTCGCCGAAATGGGATTCACCGACGAAGCACAGCTGGCGGCGACGATCCGTGCGGGAGCACTCGACGACCGCGCGGACGAGGTGCTGCCGGCCCTGCGCACCCTCGTTCGCCATCGGCTGGCCGTCGCCCATCCGGGCTACGACGAATCCAGGCCTGACAGCTCCTGAAGTACCCGCAGGAACGTCGCGCGATCGGGGCCCGACAGCGGTCCGAGCCAACGCTCCTCACCGCGCTGAATCTCCGTCTGAACGGCGTCCTTCAGCCGACGGCCCTCCTTGGTGATCGCCAGCAGTCGCGCCCGCCGGTCCTCAGGGTCGGCCACCCGCTCGATCAACCCCTTGTCCTGGAGCTCGTCGAGGATCGCGATGATGCGTGTTTTGTCCGCGCCGATCGCTTCGGCGAGTGCCGCCTGCGTGCGGATAGCCGATCGATCGAGGGCGACCAGCACGCTGTACCCCCACATCGACACCCCGTGCG
>DASRJA010000220.1:0-8873 GCA_035649695.1 Mycobacterium sp.
ATCGATCAGAATCACGCCGGCAGGCTGATCGCCGAGGGGCACGCGTCCAAGCTGCTGAACATGCGGTCGACACTGCTGACGTTGGCCGGCGGCGACCCGATGCCCGCGGCGGCGATCTCCAAACTGTTGTCGATGCGCACCGGCCAGCACTACGCGGAGTTCGCGGTGTCCTCTTTCGGCACCGACGGCGCGATCGGCGATCCCCAGCAGCTGCCGGGCAGTTGGGCGCAATTCCTGCTGGCCAGTCGGGCCACCACGATTTACGGTGGCACATCGGAGGTGCAGCTCAACATCATCGCCGAACGGCTGCTGGGGCTGCCCCGCGACCCGTAGGCAGGCAGGAGGGCGGGCCACGAGCGGTGACGTCACGCTGCGCCAACTGCGCTACTTCGCCGTGCTGGGCGAGGAGCTGAACTATCGGCGTGCCGCGGAGCGGTTGTTCATCACGCAGCCCGCGCTGTCGACGGCGATCAAACAGCTCGAGCATCAGCTGGGCGTCATGCTGTTCACCCGCAATACCCGCGAGGTGGCGCTGACCGAGCTGGGCCAGGCCTGGTTGTCGAAGGTGGTTGACGCCCTGCGCGGGATCGACGATGCGGTCGACGACCTGATCGCGCTGTCCGCGCACTACCGCCGCGTGCGGCTGGGATACCTGATCGGCACCGGCGCCGACCTGCTGTTCCGGTTGGTGCGGCACTTCGAAGCCACCTACCCGGAAATTACCTTGGAGCCAAGGGAATTCGACTTCTCTGATCCAACTGCCGGCCTGGCAGACGGCACTACCGAGGTGGCGATCATCCGGCCGCCGGTCGATCTGCCCGAGCACCGGATGTTCATCCTCGACGCCGAGGACTGGGTCGCCTGCCTGCCACGGGACCACCCGCTTGCGGGTCGCACCGAGTTGAAAATCACCGAGCTGCTAGACGATCCAATTGTCGTCGCCCCCGCCAGCGCCGGTCGGTGGCGCGACTACTGGATGGCGATGGACGCCCGCGGCGGCAAGCCGCCCACCATCGCCGCGGTCGCCGCCACCTACGAAGAGGAGACCACGACCATCGCTCGGGGCCTCGGCATCAGTTTCACCAGCGAGGCCAGCGCCCGGCTGTACAACCGGCAGGGCATCGCGTACGTGCCGATCGTCGACCGGCCGCGCAACTACACGGCGCTCGCCTGGCACCCGGCGGGCCTCAGCCGTGAGGCAGCACAGCTGGTGCGGCACGTCCGCGAAGAGTGGAGCTTCGGCGAAGGACAGGCGGTCGAACGCCCCGCGACCGACTATTGATAAAGGCGCTTTATAAGTAGATCAGAAACTGCAATTTCCCTGGAAACCCGCAGTCAGGTTTCCTCACTTCATGACTGACACCGCCTCACCCGTCACGCCTGCGGCCCCGGCCAACGCCGAGGACGCCAAACTCGCGGAGTTCGGCTATACCCAACGTCTCGATCGCTCGGTCGGCCGCCTCGCGTCGTTCGCGATCGGTTTCGCGACGATCAGTGCCACCACCGCGGTATTCACCGGTTTCGGCGCCGGATACTTCACCGCGGGCGCCCCGTTCGTCTGGACGCTGCTACTCGCGGGCGCGGTGTTCGTCGTCTGGACGTTCATCGCGGCCGACTTGACCGCCAAGATCCCGCTGGCCGGCTACGCATATCAATGGACGAGCCGGATTCATGGTTCTGTGCTCGCGTGGTTCACCGGTGTGATGGCGCTGGCCGGTTGGGTCTGCGGCATGACAGGCGTCGGCTTCATCCTGTCGGGCTATCTCGGCAGCTTGTTCGGTTGGAACATGAGCCAGACCGCGCAGATCCTCGTCGCCATCGCGGTGATGGCCGTCTGCGTGCTGGTCAACCTCTACGGTGTGCGGTTCGCGACGATGGTCAACAACATCGGAGTCAGCCTCGAGTTGGTCATCACAGTCGGCGCGACCATCCTCGTGGCGATCGTCGCGTTCTCGGCACCCGAGAACCACCAACCGATCTCCGTGTTGTTCACCGGCGGCACCTCGGACCAGCACAGCGCCTACATCTTGGCGTGGCTGGCGGCGTCGCTCGGGCCGTTCTTCGGGCTCATCGGTGTCGAGGCAAGCGCCGACGTCGCAGAGGAGACGGTCGGTGCCCGGCACGTCATTCCCCGCACGATGTTCTATGCGCTTACCACCTCGATCGTCATCGAGTTCCTGATGTATGTCGTTTACGTGCTGGCGATCAGGGACCAAGACGCGGTCGCGGCCGCGTCGTCAGCTCCGATCGAGGAAATCATCACCCAGCAGGTCGGCCCGGTCGTCACGAGAATCGTTGTGGCCGTGGCACTGACAAACATCATGGCCTGCATCCTGGCCAACATACTGGTCGCCACGCGCCTCACCTACTCGATGGCACGCGACAACATGCTGCCGTTCTCCCACGTCTGGCGGCACGTGTCGCCGAGCAACCGCACGCCCACCTACGCGGTGCTCGGGCTGTTCGGGCTCTCGACGATCCTGCTGCTGTCCGCGCTGGTCAGCGAGAAGGCGTTCTTCCTGATCATCGGGTTGTCGTCGTTGGCGGTCTTCGCGACCTACTTCCTGCAGACCGTCGCACTGCTCATCGGCCATCGCCGGGGAACGATTCCCGCGGCCGAACCCGGAACCTTCGACCTCGGTCGCGCTCGGATGCCGATCTACATCCTCGGCATCATTTGCTTCACCCTGGTGTGCGCGGCGCTGATCTTCCTTCCGCAGTTCGTCAACAACGGCTATGTCTTCCTCGGACTGGTGGTGCTCGCCGGTCTGTGGGCGGCGACCGGACTGCGCCGTCGACTGCAATCCGGTGAGGCGGGCCCGGACTTCGCCAAGACTCACCTCTCCTGATTCCTGAAAGGACTTGTCACGCAATGACTCTCGAACTAGGCACCAGCAACCTCGTCGCCGTCGAGCCGGGCGCCATCCGGGAGGACACCCCGCCCGGATCGGTGATCCAATACAGCGACTACGAGGTGGATACGTCGAGCCCGTACGCGGGCGGAGTGGCGTGGATCGAAGGCGAGTACATCCCGGCGTCAGACGCGCGGATCTCCATCTTCGACACCGGATTCGGGCACTCCGATCTGACCTACACGGTCGCGCATGTGTGGCACGGCAACATCTTTCGTCTCGGCGACCACCTCGATCGGCTTCTCGACGGAGCGCGCAAGCTGCGGCTCGACGCCGGATACGGCAAGGGCGAGCTGGCGGAGATCACCAAACGCTGCGTGGCCATGTCACAGCTGCGGGAATCGTTCGTCAACCTGACGGTCACCCGCGGGTATGGAAAACGTAAGGGCGAGAAGGACTTATCCAAGCTCACCCATCAGGTCTACATCTACGCGATCCCGTACCTATGGGCGTTCCCGCCGCACGAGCAGATCTTCGGTACCACCGCGATCGTCCCGCGCCACGTTCGGCGGGCTGGCCGCAACACCGTCGACCCGACGATCAAGAACTACCAGTGGGGCGACCTGACCGCAGCCAGCTTCGAGGCCAAGGACCGGCGTGCGCGCACCGCGATCCTGATGGACGCCGACAACTGCGTCGCCGAGGGCCCCGGGTTCAACGTGGTGATCGTGAAGGACGGCACGATCGCGTCGCCGTCACGAAACGCCTTGCCGGGCATAACCCGCAAGACCGTCTTCGAACTCGCCGACGCCATGGGCATCGAGGCGACCCTTCGCGACGTCACCAGCCATGAGCTCTATGAGGCGGACGAGTTGATGGCAGTCACCACGGCCGGTGGCGTCACACCAATCAACACGCTCGACGGCGAACCCATCGGCGATGGCACACCGGGTCCGATCACTGTGGCGATCCGCGATCGGTTCTGGGCACTGATGGATGAGCCATCACCCCTGATCGAGGCGATCGATTACTGACGTTTGCGCAGAAACAGGTCTACCATCGAAATAGTCAGGTAGTCGATCTTCGTTAGAAGTAGACATGAGCACTTTCGGCCGACGCATTATGCGTCTCGTTGTCACCGGTGCCGCCGCGGTCGCTTTGCTGAACGCGCCAACCGTCCTATTCGCTGGCAGCGCGCCGGAGGCTTCAGCTCAGCCGTGCTACAGCGGCGTCATCCCCTGGGGTCCGTTCATTCCGAGCTGTACGCTCCCGGGTCCGACAGGCCCCAGAGTCCGTGGCGCGGCGCCCGATGCGAACGCAATCATCGCGTGCCGGAACCATCCCGGTTGCCTGTCCTGGTACGTGAACGGCGGTCCGTAGTTTCCGGGTTCGTGAGTTGGGAACCCCAAGGACATGACGCACGACGTCGAGAAGCGCTTTGACCGTCCCGGCACATTTCACGAGGCGGCCAAGTATGTCGGGGCGGTTGTCGCGGCGGCGGGTGTCGCGTTCGCGATCTACGCGACGACATGGAGGGAATCCGTTGTCGTTGCATCGCTGGTGCCCGCCATCCTGTTCGCCGGTGGCGTCGGCGCTTTCGTCAAGACCTACCGAGTGTGGAAGGAAGAGGGCGCATGGCCGGCGTGGCAGGGGGCCGGCTGGTTCTTGCTGTCGTTCATGCTGGTATGCCTGGCCATTCCGGCGGCGGCGATACACGCCTCGATGAGCTGAAACACTAACGGAGACTTCGCGCTAAGTCGCACACACGCGCACGAATTTTGCAGTCAGGGCTGTCGATCCGGAAGTTTCACGACCCTCAGTGCAATATCCACGCCGCCAGGGGCACGATCGAATCCACGCCCAGGTACTACCACCGAAATTTAGGAACTATTCCGCCCCTGTCTTTTCGTCGGCTCCGTCCACTTCCATTTCCCGGAGCTCGCGCTTCAACACCTTCCCCGTCGGATTGCGCGGCAACTCCTCGAGGAAGACCACCTCGCGCGGCACCTTGTAGCGGGCCAGGTGCTCGCGCACATACGTCTTGATGTCGTCCTCGCCGATGCTGGCCCCGTCGGTCTTGACCACGAAGGCGCGCAACCGGTGTCCCCACTCCTTGTCCTCCACGCCCAACGCGGTGGCCTCGACGACCTCGGGGTGCCCGCTGATCAAATCCTCAACCTCGGCGGGGAACACGTTCTCGCCGCCGGACACGATCATCTCGTCGTCGCGTCCGCTGACATACAGCAGCCCGTGCTCGTCGAAGTAACCGACGTCGCCCGACGACATCAGGCCATCGATGATCTGCTTGTGGCCGCCGCCGGTGTAGCCCTCGAACGGGAAGAAGTTGCCGACGAAGATCCGGCCGACCTCGCCCTGCGGCAGCTCATTGCCGTTGTCGTCGAGGATCTTCACCTTCACGCCCTTGACCACGGGGCCGACGGTGGCCGGATTGGTCTCCAAATCCTTGGGCCGTGCGATCGTCGCGAACGCGATCTCCGTCGACCCATACAGGTTGTAAACGACCGGGCCCAGGTCCTTCAAAGCACGCTGTGCGAGTTCGGCGCCCAGCTGCGAGCCCGATACGAAGACAATCCGCAGCGACGACAGGTCCGGCTTGTTGTCCATCTTCTCGAGCGCATCGAGGATGCGCGACAACATCACCGGCACCACGACCATCGCGGTGACCTTGTGCTTCTCGATGTCCTCCAACACCGTCGGCGGCTTGAAGCGGCGCCGCAGCACCAGCGTGTCCCCGAGCATCATCGCGATCGTCGCGTGCAGATACCCGAGTGCATGGAACATCGGCGCCGGGAGCGAGGTGACCTCACCGGACTTGAACGGCACGTGCGACAACACCCCACCGATCGGCGCAAGCGTCGGCGGCGTACTTCTGTTGGCGCCCTTGGGAGTTCCGGTCGTGCCGCTGGTCAAGATGATGATCGATGAGTGCTTCGTCACCTTGGGTGCGGGCTTCCCGGAGCTGCGGGCGACGAGGTCTTCCAGTGTCTCGTCGGTGCTGGCCGAGTCCTCCTTGTCGGGGTTGGTCCCCAGCGCGCGCAGCTTGCCCAGCGGTGTATCCGCTTTAGAAACGGCATCGAAGTACTCGTCGTCGTAGATGATCAGCTTGGCGCCCTCGCGCTCGGAAACCTCTGTGATCTGCGGCCCAGAGAACTCGCTGTTGAGCAGGATGATGCGCGCTCCGGCGCGGGCCGCGCCGTAGACGGCGATCAGGAACCACCGGTGGTTGCGAGCGAGGATTGCGACGCCGTCGCCTCCCTTGACCCCCTTCTCCAGCAGTCCATTGGCCACCTCGTGCGCAGCCTCGTCGAGCTCTTTGAAGGTGATCTCGCCGAAGTCGTCGATGATCGCGGTGCGGTTGGGCGTGCGTCGCGCGTTGAGCGCGGGGATCATGCCGAATTCGCCCCACCGTCGGATGTCGGCGAGCATCGCGGCGACGTTCTGTGGCGGCTCCAGTTTGAACGCGCCGGCTTCCAACATCTTGTAGGCGTAGTGCAGTTCTGCCGACCCGCGTTCAGCGAGCTGCTGAGCTTTGGCGACTGCCTGCAACGGAAGATCGGTCAGCTTAGGCATGAACCCACCCTATGTGACGCCCGTCTCACCGAGGCGGGGAAATTACCATGACGATATGGCCGCTTCCATGTCGCTGGACGTGGGCGGTCGGCAGGTGTCCATCACCCACCCTGACAAGGTCGTTTTCCCCGATATCGGAGTCACGAAACTCGACCTGATCCACTACTACCTCGCTGTCTCCGGCGGTGCCCTGCGCGGTGTGCAGGACCGGCCGATGATCCTCAAGCGGTTCGTCAAGGGCATCACCGAAGAAGCTGTCTTCCAGAAGCGCGCACCCGAGAAGCGGCCGGATTTCGTCGACGTCGCCGAACTGAAGTACGCCTCGGGCACATCGGCCAAGGAAGCCGTCATCCACGACGCCGCCGGGCTGGTGTGGGCGGTCAACATGGGCTGCGTCGACCTCAACCCCCACCCCGTACGCGCCGACGATCTCGCTCATCCCGACGAATTGCGCGTCGACCTCGACCCGATGCCAGGTGTGCGGTGGCGCCAGATCGTCGACGTGGCCCTGGTCGCTCGGGAAGTGCTCGAGGAGCACGGCCTGACCGCCTGGCCGAAGACGTCGGGATCCCGCGGTTTTCACATCTATGCCCGCATCCAGCGGCGATGGCCGTTCAAGTTCGTCCGGCTGGCGGCGCAAACGGTAGCCCGCGAGGTGGAACGCCGTGCGCCCGACTTGGCGACGGCGCGGTGGTGGAAAGAGGAGCGCGAAGGCGTGTTCGTGGACTTCAACCAGAACGCATTCGACCGCACGGTGGCCTCGGCGTACTCCGTTCGGGCCACCCCGGACGCCCGGGTGTCGACGCCGCTGTTCTGGGACGAGGTCGCCGACTGCCAACCCGAGAACTTCACGATTGCCACGGTGCCCAAGCGCTTCGAGGACCGTGGCGATCCGTGGGAAGGCATGGACGATCACGCGGGCACTCTGGACGCGCTGCTCGACCTTGCCGACCGGCTGGGGCCCGCGGAAAAGGCTCCGAAGGGCGCCAAGAAAGGCACCGGCAGGCGTCAGTCGGTGATGCCGCTGATCGAGATCGCCCAGACCAAGACCAAGGACGAGGCGATGGCCGCGCTCGACGAGTGGCGTGCACGTTACCCGTCGGTAGCCGAAAAGCTCGAGCCCGCAGACATTCTCGTCGACGGCATGCGGGGCCCCAGTTCGATCTGGTACCGGATCCGGATCAACCTGCAGCACGTGCCGGAGGATCAGCGGCCGCCACAGGAAACACTGCTCGCCGACTACAACCCCTGGGAGAACTACTCAGGACCGCAGTGGATGCGCCGTGGTTGAGCAGTTTGCTGACCGGTCCAAAACCGGTTCTTAATAAAGTATTAGCGGTTACTCCCCGTTGCCTTAGATCGGCTCCGTAGCTTCGTGTACAGGTCGGCGAACGAGGGGAGGGTGCAATGTACGGCAATCCGGCATACGAATGCGACGGCGCCCAGGTCCGGGCATGCAGCCGCCAGCTGGCCACAGTTGTCACGGTCACCGGCGATCTCGACGACGCGAACCTCGACAAGGTCAGCCAGTACACCAAGCGCTTCGTCCTGCGGGAGAAGCCGGTAGTGCTGGATTTGAGCGCAGTGAGTTCCGCTACTCCACACATCATTTCGCTACTGAGCGACATCGACGACGCCTGCGTCGCCGCCGGCGTCGAGTGGTCGCTTATCGCGAGCCAACCGGTCAACCGCGCGGTCCACAATTTCGATGACCGGATCGAGCTGCCGACGATGGCGTCGGTCGCGGACGCACTCCACCACTTCGCCGACGTCACACTGGAACGCCGTCGGCTCCTCCCGCTCCTGACCAAGAGCGCCTAGAGACAGGACCGATCTTCAGTGCTTCTCGACATTCGTTGGCTGGCCTTCCTGGTACACGGCCGGCACAAGCCGCGTTCGCGGCCCTTGGCGCTCACGGCCCGCTGATCTCGTTCTAGCTGATTAAGATCGCTGCCCATGTCGGGTAGTTGGGCGGCGGTGCTCGGCCAGCTCATTCCGCTGGCGCTCGTGGTAGCCATGTCGCCACTGACGATCATCCCGGCAATCGTGCTGGTCCTGCAGAGCGATCGGGCCCGAGCAACCGGCCTGGCCTTCATGTTCGGCTGGCTCGTCGGGCTGGCGGCGACGACGGCCGTGTTCGTGCAGGTGCCCCGCCTCCTCGACGGGCTCAATCGACCGGCTCCGGCCTGGGCCGCATGGGTGCGGATCGCGGTCGGCCTCGCGCTGATCGCGTTCGGCGTGTGGCGGTGGCTGACCCGTCACCAGATCACGAAGCAGCCGGCGTGGCTGGGTCGGCTGAGCAAGCTGACACCCGCCGGCGCCGGGGCTATCGCGGTAGGGCTGATTCTGGTCAATCCCAAGGTGCTCGTGATGAACGCCGCTGCCGGCTTGGTGATCGGCACGGCGTCGTTGGGCACGGCGGGCGCTTCC
>DASRJA010000221.1:0-13921 GCA_035649695.1 Mycobacterium sp.
GGAGTACACCGATCCCTCGGGGTCGGCGCCGATGACGCGTACTTTCCCGCCGGACACCTCCTTGAGATACCGGCCGGCGCCGGTGATGGTGCCGCCGGTGCCGACGCCCGCGACGAAATGAGTGACCTTGCCGTCGGTGTCGGCCCACACCTCCGGCCCGGTGGTTTCGTAGTGGCTGGCCGGCCCCATCGGGTTCGAGTACTGGTCGGGTTTCCACGCGCCGTCGATCTCTTCGACCAGCCGGTTGGAGACGCTGTAGTAGCTGTCCGGATGGTCGGGCGGGACGGCGGTCGGGCACACCACCACGTCGGCCCCGTAGGCCCGCAACACGTTTTGCTTGTCTTCGCTGACCTTGTCTGGGCAGACGAAGATGCACTTGTAGCCACGCTGCTGGGCCACCAGGGCCAGTCCGACGCCGGTGTTGCCGGACGTCGGCTCGACTATGGTCCCTCCGGGCTTGAGTTCCCCGCTGGCCTCGGCGGCGTCGATCATCTTGACCGCGATGCGGTCCTTGGCGCTGCCGCCGGGGTTGAGGTATTCGATCTTGGCCGCAACTGTGGCTGCGCCGTCGGGAACAACCGAGTTCAGCTGCACCAGAGGGGTATTGCCGATGAGCTCACTGACGTGCCGAGCGATGCGCATACGTCCATCGTGTCAGGCTCGAGGATCGGCTACCAGGTGGCCTCTCGGATGTAGTCGCCGATCTGCTTCAGCGAGCGATTGGCCTCAGCCACCATCGGGGTGGCTATCTGGAACACGTGCATCTGGCCCGGCCAGACCCGCACCTCGACGGGCACCCCCGCGGCGGCCAGCATATGTGCGGCCTTGCGGGCGTCGCTGACGAGCACTTCGGAACCCGAGACATGAATCAGGGTGCGCGGAAGTCCTGGCTCGATGTGGTCGAGCGGTTCGTAGATCTCCTCGGGCTTTCCGTCGACGACGTGCCGCTCGGCGGCCTCCTCGATCAGATCGACGAGCGCGTGAAATGCCTTGGGCGGGAACATCACGTCGGTGCGGACGTTCGGGTGATTCGCCCGCGTTTCGTTGTCGATCTCGAACAACGGCGACATGGTTACGATGGCGGCAGGCACCTCGCCGACAAGACCTTCGCGCTGCAGCTTTTCGGCCAGGGCCAACGCCAGGTAGCCACCCGCTGAGTCCCCGGCCAGCACGATCTGGTCGGGTTCGTAGCCCTTCAGCCGCAGCCACTTGTACGCGTCATAGCAGTCGTCCAGCGCCTGCCCCACGGAGTGCTTCGGGATCATTCGGTAGTTAACGACCAGAACAGGGCTGTCGGCGAACTTCGACAACGCCGTCACCAGCCGGCCGTGCGAGTGCGCACCACATGTCAGGAATGCGCCGCCGTGCATGTAGAGGATCACGCTGTGCTTACCGTCGGCGGGAAGCACGCCACCGGCGCGGACCAGCTGCGCGGTGCAGTTCGGCAAAGAAATGGTCGCGCGGACGGTTCCCGGAGCAGGGCGTACCACGCGCGCGACGAAGTCGACCAAACCCCATGGCCAGGGCAGGCGTGGCGCATAACTTCCGATTGCTAGCGTCGGCCGAATAGTTAGCAGAGCCGCCAGGGCTGTGAGCCGTCCCGCGATGCTGGGACCGTCTTCCAAGACCTCTACGGGCGCGCCGTCACTGACCGGAAACTTGCGCGGTCTACGGGATCTAGCTGGGCTGACGCCAGCATGCGACGCTCTGGATACCTTACTCGGTGCCGTCATCGCCACCACTCCTACGCTATCGTAGTGCCGGGGTGCGCCGTGTTTACTGGGCAAACCCAACGAACTTAGCTTGACACCCTACAGCCAATTCAACAATCAACGAGTCGAAATCGATACCGGACTTGATACCGCACTGTGATCGCCGAGCGGGTCTTGCCACGCGGATAAGCCCGGAAAACTTCCCTAAACTTGTTCCCGTGCGCATTCGTGTGGGGCGTCGGTCGACCATCGCCCTGGCGGCGGCGGCCGGACTCGCGTCGACGGGCTCCGTCTATGTCGGAGCCCGCAATCTGCTGAGCGGACAGGCTGACCAGGCCCGACAGGTCATCCCCAAGTCGTGGGACGTCCCGCCCCGCGCCGACGGCGTCTACTCACCCGGCGGTGGACCCGTTGAGCGGTGGCAGCGCGGGGTGCCGTTCGACCTGCACTTGATGATCTTCGGCGACTCCACCGCCGCCGGCTACGGCTGCGAGTCCGCGGAGGAGCTGCCCGGTGTGCTCGTCGCCCGAGGGCTGGCCGAAGAATCGGGCAAGCGCGTGCGGTTGAACACGAAGGCGATCGTCGGCGCGACGTCCAAGGGGCTGTCGGGCCAGATCGACGCGATGTTCGTGGCGGGCCCGCCGCCGGACGCCGCCGTGATCATGATCGGCGCGAACGACATCACCAGGCCGAATGGCATCGGACCGTCGGCACGCCGACTCGGCCGGGCGGTGCGCCGGTTGCGCGCCAGCGGAGCCGTCGTTGTGGTCGGCACCTGTCCGGACTTCGGTGTGATCACCGCCATTCCGCAGCCGCTGCGGTGGTACGCGCGCGGCCGCGGGTTGCGCCTGGCCCGTGCGCAGGCCTCAGAAGTCCGGTCTGCGGGTGGCGTCCCCGTTCCGTTCTCCGACTTGTTGGCGCCCGAATTCCGCAAGATGCCGGAAGTGCTGTTCAGCCACGACATGTTCCACCCGTCCGGCGCCGGATATGCCTTGGCCGCCAAGCAGTTGCTGCCCGCGCTCGGTAAAGCGTTGGGAGAGTTCGTCGGTCACCCGATGGTCGAAGAAGCGTTGCAATCGCGAACGGCCGAAGGCGCATCGTTGCTGGCTCGGGTCGGCAACATCAGCAGGCTGTGGCGTCGTTCGACTGGGGTGCCCGCGCCCATCGTGGTGCCCGCCAGCTAGGTTGCTCGTATCCACTCGATACGAGGAGCCGTCATGACTGAAGCCGTCATCGTTTCGACCGCGCGTTCGCCGATCGGCCGCGCCGGTAAGGGTTCGCTGGTCGATATTCGGCCCGACGACCTCGCCGCCCAGATGGTGCGCGCGGCGCTGGACAAGGTGCCTGCTTTGGATCCGCGCGAGATCGACGATCTGATCATGGGCTGCGGGCAGCCCGGCGGTGAGGCCGGCTTCAACATCGGTCGCGCGGTGGCCGTCGAGCTGGGCTACGACTTCTTGCCAGGCACCACGGTGAACCGATACTGCTCGTCCTCGCTGCAGACCACGCGGATGGCGTTCCACGCGATCAAGGCCGGCGAAGGCAGCGCGTTCGTTTCCGCTGGGGTGGAAACGGTTTCGCGTTTCCCGAAGGGCACGTCGGATGGCTGGCCGGACTCGCACAACCTGCTGTTCGCCGATGCGGAGCAGCGCAGCGCGGAGGCCGCCGCGGGCGCCGACGAGTGGCACGACCCTCGTGAGGACGGCGTGCTGCCGGATGTCTACATCGCGATGGGCCAGACCGCGGAGAACGTCGCGCTGCTCACCGGCATCAGCCGCGAGGACCAGGACCACTGGGGCGTGCGTTCGCAGAACCGGGCCGAGGAAGCCATCAAGAGCGGCTTCTTCGATCGCGAGATCGTTCCGGTGAAGCTGCCCGACGGCTCGACGGTGTCCAAGGACGACGGGCCGCGGGCCGGCACCACCTACGAGGCGGTCTCGCAATTGAAGCCGGTGTTCCGGCCGAACGGCACCATCACCGCGGGCAATGCGTGTCCGCTGAACGACGGGGCTGCCGCGGTAGTGATCACGTCGGACGCCAAGGCGCGCGAGCTGGGGCTGACGCCGTTGGCGCGGATCGTCGCGACGGGCGTGTCCGGGTTGTCGCCGGAGATCATGGGCCTAGGCCCGATCGAGGCCGTCCGCAAGGCGCTGGCCAACGCGGGCATGACGATCGACGACATCGACCTGTACGAGATCAATGAGGCGTTCGCGGTCCAGGTGCTGGGTTCGGCCCGCGAGCTTGGCATGGATCACGACAAGCTCAACGTGTCCGGCGGCGCGATCGCGTTGGGTCACCCATTCGGCATGACGGGCGCGCGGATCACCGCCACGCTGCTGAATAACCTTCAGACACAGGACAAGACGTTCGGTCTGGAGACGATGTGCGTCGGCGGCGGCCAGGGCATGGCAATGATCGTGGAGCGACTCAGCTGACCGACGTTGACTCTGCGCTCATGGCGCAAAAGTGCGAGTAGCCAACGCCGTCAGCGCAGAGTCAATGAGTGCACGCATCCCAAGCACGCTGGAAGCGCTGCAAGACGGTTGCGGTCCGATGCCGCGCAGCCGCTTTGACGACGGTCCAGCCCAACACGTGAAGGTCCTCCGCGCGTTCGATTTCGTATGCGAATCGCT
The DNA here is from genome assembly GCA_035649695.1 of Mycobacterium sp. Classification (GTDB taxonomy): domain Bacteria; phylum Actinomycetota; class Actinomycetes; order Mycobacteriales; family Mycobacteriaceae; genus Mycobacterium. The sequence continues at coordinate 4,346 of DASRJA010000221.1, forward strand.
CGCGGCTGGTCCGATGGTGATCGCCGTCGTATTCCAGGGCCAGCAATAGGTCCTCCCACCCCATGTCGAGGTAATACCATCGGCGGCCGTCGGGGCTTAACACCGGAATCTGCGTCCGTGGTCGCGGGTAGCCAGCGCGAATTGCCAAGAGCCGCAACCACGTTTCCTTCGGCGACTCGGCGCCGGCATCAACTAGGTCCAGCACTGCTTCGAGCTGGCGTAGACCACGCGTGTGTCGATGGCGAGAGACCAATTCTTCGACCGCCGACACCTTGAAGTCAGTGGCCTGCGCCAACGCGTCCAACCGAGCGACGGCATCATCGAGCCGACCCCGACGTCCAATGTCGAAGGCTGTGCGCTCAGGGCTCGTCACCGCGAGACCGTCGAGTCGTTGAATCTCGTTCTCAAGCAAGAGCTGATCTCGCGTCACCACGCCGTTCGGTGACCGCGCGTTGTGCCAGATCAATTCGACTGGCACGTCGTTGTCAATCCATTTCGCACCGTGGAGTGCCGACGCTGCAAGCCCCGCCACTACTGCCTCGCGGCCGGACCATAGCCAGGCCGCGGCGGTGCGCTGATGCAAGGACGGTTCTACCCGCTTGTCTAGGTAGACATTCGGCATGATCGCTCGGTAGTACCTGCGCAATTCGTAGCGTGTCAGGTCACCAGAAGTCAGTGCTTCGGCACCTATGAATGGCTGCTGTCCCACCCCCATGCCGGCAGATTGCCAGCGATCGGAGACACGAATCGTTGACCCTGCGTCCACGGCGCAAAATTGTGGATAACCCCCGCCCTGTGCGCAGAGTCAACGAAAAAGGCCCGGTACATTTCGTGCCGGGCCTTCTCGTCAGGCTGCTAGTCGCTGTTGAAGTAGCTGAGCAGCCGCAGGATCTCCAGGTACAGCCAGACCAGCGTCACGGTCAGGCCGAGCGCGATGCCCCATGCGGCCTTCTCCGGCGCGCCGGCGCGGATCGCCCGGTCGGCCTCATCGAAGTCGGCCAGGAAGAAGAACGCCGCCAGGCCGATCATCAAGAGTGAGAAGAGGATCGCCATCGGGCCACCGTCGCGCAGCGGTCCGGCACTGTGAGTGAACAGCCCCACTACCAAGTTGACGAGCATCAGCGCGACCGCGCCGAAGCCGGCGGCAACGAGGAAGCGGGTGAACTTCGGCGTCACGCGAATGGCGCCGGTCTTGTACACGACCAGCATGCCGAAGAACACGCCGAAGGTACCCACGATCGCCTGGCTGATCAGCGCACCCGCGCTGATGCCGGACACCATCAGGTTGGCGACGACAAACGAGAACGCGCCAACGACGAGGCCCTCACATGCGGCGTAGCTCAGCACGATGGCCGGATTGTCCTGCTTGCGACCGAAGATCGCGACAAGGAGGAGCACCGTTCCCGCGATCAGCCCGCCAAACAGAAGCGGGGTGGCCAGCGCGAGGTTCTGCGCGACCAAGAAGTACGCGGCGACCGCGACGGCCACCAGCACGCCGAGCGTGATGCCCGTCTTGGTGACGACGTCGTCGATGGTCAGCGGCCGGGCGACTCCGGTCTGCCGCTGTTCGGGGTACGCGCCGGCGTATGGGTCGGCATCGTGTACCGCCTGCGCACCGTAGCCGGCGGCTCCGGTACCGAATTGCGCGTAACCGCCCTGCGTCTTCGGCAGGGATCGAAATACCGGGTTGCTGGTCTCCCGCACCGTCGGTTCCTCTCCTAGTGCTGTGGTTCGACAAATTTGCGAACACACTCTCAACGATCAGCTACCTGGTGTTGGTTCCCGGAGAAACCTCCCAGCTAGTTCACAGAAAACCCTACCCGGCGCTGCTCTTCTCCGGGCCACGATCTACATTGCATAACCGTGGCAGAAAACGAGGATGTCCTAGTAAATGTCGAGAACGGCATCGGTCTGATCACCCTCAACCGCCCCAAGGCGATCAACTCACTGACCCATCCGATGGTCACCGCGCTGTCGAAGTTGCTCACCGACTGGGAGCACGACGACAACGTCCGCGCGGTGGTGTTGTCCGGCGCCGGTGAGCGCGGCCTCTGCGCAGGCGGCGACATCGTGGTGATCTATCACAGCGCGCAGGCCGACGGGTCCGAGGCGCGACAGTTCTGGTACGACGAATATCTGCTCAACGCTCAGATCGGTCGCTTCAGCAAGCCGTATGTCGCACTCATGGACGGCTTTGTCATGGGCGGCGGAGTCGGGGTGAGCGCGCATGGCAGCGTCCGCGTCGTCACCGACACCACAAAAATGGCGATGCCCGAAGTGGGCATCGGCTTCATTCCCGACGTCGGTGGCACCTTTATCTTGTCGCACGCGCCCGGCCTGCTCGGTCATCATGCCGCGCTGACGGGCGCCCAGTTCGACGGCGCCGACGCGATCACGCTGGGCTTCGCCGACCATTTCGTGCCCCACGACAAGCTGCCTTCATTCAAGGATGCGATCGTCGCCGACGGCATCCACGCAGCGCTGGCCGCGCACACGCAAGAGCCGCCGTCGAGTCAGCTACTGGCACAGCGGGATTGGATCGACCACTGCTACGCCGGCAACACCGTCGAGGACATCGTCGCGGCACTGCGCGGCCACGACGCGGGTCCCGCTAACGACGCCGCCAACCTGATCGCCAGCCGGTCCCCCATCTCGGTGTCCGTGGCGCTGCAGGCCATCCGCCGCGCCGCCAAGCTCGACACGCTGGAAGACGTGCTGCGCCAGGAATATCGGACCTCTGTCGGTGCGCTGCGCTCGCATGATCTAGTGGAGGGCATCCGCGCCCAAGTCATCGACAAAGACCGCAATCCGAAATGGTCGCCCGCGTCGCTGGCGGCCGTCACCATCGCCGACGTCGAGGCCTACTTCGCGCCGGCCGACCGCGAACTGGAGTTCACATGAGCACCGAAGGCGACAACGAGCGAGGACCGGAGCGAGGAGGAGCCGAGAAATGACCTACGAGACCATCCTCGTCACCCGTGATGATCGCGTCGGCACCATCACGTTGAATCGGCCGAAGGCACTGAACGCCCTCAACAGCCAGGTGATGAACGAAGTCGTCACGGCGGCAGCGGAATTCGACAGCGACCCAGGCATCGGCGCGATCATCATCACCGGATCCGGCGAGAAGGCGTTCGCCGCGGGCGCGGATATCAAGGAGATGGCCGACCTGTCGTTCGCCGACGTGTTCTCCTCCGACTTCTTCGCGGCGTGGGGTAAGTTCGCCGCCACCCGCACCCCGACAATCGCCGCGGTCGCGGGCTATGCGCTCGGCGGCGGCTGCGAGTTGGCGATGATGTGCGATCTGCTGATAGCCGCCGACACCGCGAAATTCGGCCAGCCCGAGATCAAGCTCGGCGTGCTGCCCGGCATGGGCGGCTCACAACGGCTCACCCGCGCGATCGGCAAGGCGAAGGCGATGGACCTGATCCTGACCGGCCGCAACATGGACGCCGAGGAGGCCGAGCGCGCCGGGCTGGTGTCGCGCGTGGTGCCCGCCGACACGCTGCTCGACGAAGCCAACTCCGTCGCCAAGACCATCGCGGGCATGTCGCTGTCCGCGTCGCGGATGGCCAAGGAGGCCGTGAACCGCGCGTTCGAAAGCACGCTGGCCGAAGGGCTCCTCTACGAGCGCCGTCTGTTCCACTCCGCGTTTGCCACCGACGACCAGACCGAAGGCATGAACGCGTTCACTGAGAAACGCCCCCCGAACTTCACGCACCGCTAATCTTCGTTCGTGACAAATACCCTGGGCGGCACCGCGGGAACCGCGGAGGCACCGCCGCGGGAGGAAACCGCCAAGCGGCCGTGGTGGCTTCGCCACTACACCTACACCGGTACCGCGATTGGTCTGGTGTTCATCTGGCTCTCGCTCACGCCGTCACTGTTGCCGCGCGGACCGCTTTTCCAGGGCATCGTCAGCGGCGCAGCCGGCGCCATCGGCTACGGCCTCGGCGTGTTCGGAGTATGGCTGGTGCGCTACATGCGCTCGAAGGACACCAGCCCCCCGGCGCCGCGGCTGGCGTGGATTGGGCTGTTGGTTGCCGGAATCATCGGCCAGATCCTGATGATCGTCTGGTTCCATATGTGGCAGGACGACGTGCGCGACCTCAACGGTGTGCCGCGACTGGGGTTCTGGGACTACCCACTGACCGCCGTCCTGTCGATCGTCGTGCTGTTTGTTCTCGTCGAAATCGGCCAGCTGATCGGGAAATTGGTGCGCTTTCTGGTGCGTCAACTCAATCGCTTTGCACCGCCGCGTGTTTCGGCAGTCGTTGTGGTTGCGTTGTTGCTTGCCTTGACCATCGCGCTGCTCAACGGCGTTGTGGTGCGGTTCGCGATGAGCACAATCAATAGCACGTTCTCCGCCGTTAACGACGAGACCGATCCCGAGTTTCCGGCACCGACGTCGCGGCTTCGGTCCGGCGGCCCTGAGTCGCTGGCCAGTTGGGAGTCACTCGGTCACCAGGGCCGGGTGTTCGTGTCCGCGGGGCCGACGGTCGACGAGCTCACCAAGTTCAACGGTAAGCCGGCGATCGAACCGATCCGCGCTTATGCCGGACTGCATTCCGCCGACGGCATTGAGGCGACCGCGAAGCTCGCCGCGGAGGAATTGCGACGAGAAGGCGGACTGGACCGCGCGATCGTCGCCGTCGCCACCACCACCGGCACCGGCTGGATCAACGAGGCCGAGGCGTCGGCGCTGGAGTACATGTACAACGGCGACACCGCGATCGTGTCCATGCAGTACTCGTTCCTGCCCAGCTGGCTGTCTTTCCTGGTGGACAAGGAGAACGCGCGCCATGCCGGGCAGGCGCTGTTCGAGGCCGTCGACGCGATGATCCGGGAGATGCCCGAAGCGCAACGACCCAAGCTCGTCGTGTTCGGCGAAAGCCTGGGCTCATTCGGCGGTGAGGCGCCGTTCCTGGCGCTCAACAACCTCGTGGCCCGCACCGACGGCGCGCTGTTCTCCGGGCCGACGTTCAACAACACGATCTGGGACGAGCTCACCCGCAACCGCGACCCGGGCTCCCCGATGTGGCTGCCCATCTATGACAAGGGTGAGAACGTCCGCTTCGCCGCACGCTCCGACAATCTCGGCCGGCCCGCCGATCCGTGGGGCCATCCGCGGGTGGTGTATCTACAGCACGCGTCCGATCCGATCGCGTGGTGGAACGTCGATCTGCTGTTCTCCAAACCGGATTGGCTGAAAGAGCCCCGCGGCTACGACCTCTCGCCGCGGACGGAATGGATCCCGATCGTGACGTTCCTACAGGTGTCCGCCGATATGGCGGTCGCGGTAGACGTGCCCGATGGCCACGGCCACGTCTACGTCAGGGACGTCGCCAACGCATGGGCTGACATCCTGCAGCCACCGGGCTGGACGCCGGAGAAGACGGAGAAGCTGCGGCCGCTGCTGAGCAACGACGAAAACGCTTAGACCAGAACGCCTTCGGCCTTCAAGGCGTGATAGCCGCCGACGACGTCGGTGGCGCGGTGCAGGCCGAGATCGAGCAGCGACGCGGCCGCCAGGCTCGAGGTGTAGCCCTCTGAGCACAGCACCACCCATTCCACGTCGTCGTCGACGGCCTCCGGCAGTCGCGAGTCGCTGGTCGGATCGCAGCGCCACTCAAGCACATTCCGCTCGATCACCAGTGCGGCACGCACGTCGCCCTCACACTGGCGCTGGGCCTGCGGGCGGATGTCGACCAGGATCGCACCATGGCTCAGAGCGGTGGGCACTTCCGATGCGGGGAGCCGTTGTAGACGGGCTCTGGCAACGTCGAGAACACCGTCGATGCGGCTGGTCATCGTCATCCCTCCGGAACGTCAGTGAGCTCAGTGCGCTTGCGGCGCAACGTATTTCGTTCGGTGACTTCGTAGTACGACATCGCGGTCAGGGGTGGCGAGTACGCGTGCACACTCAACGTTCCAGTGATGGGAGCCGACAGGTCCCGTTCCGGTGTCCACACGACGTCGTGCACCCAGCCCAGAGGGAAGGCGGCCTGATCACCAGCCGCAAGTCGGCGATGCCGTAGCGTCTCGCCGTCCCAGCGTGTTTCACGCAGCGCGCCCGACACCACGGTCAGCGCTCCCAGGGAGCCGCCGTGGTCGTGGAGTTCCGTCGAGCGATCGGGCACCCAGCTGATCAGCCATACGTCGAGTTCGTCGTCGCCGTACAACTGCGTGAACCACCGATCGTTTGAGGGCAGACCCTCAGCCGGCAGCAGGTGGTCGCGGGAGCCGGAGAGCACGTCGTCGGCGTAGCGGTCGGTGGCGTGCAACAGATCGGGCAGACGCAGTCGAGTCGGCGCGGAAACGGCAGGGACGGCAGCGGGCAACAACGCAGGGTGGGTGAGAACCATGCAGGGCTCCAAGGAAGACGACGAACGGGATCGGGGGTCGGCGTTAGGCCGGACAACACTCCAGAGATCCGAACTTGTTCGTCACGACGGCAAGTGTTGCACATATCGCCGGGCGTCGCATCGCGCAACCCTGCCGCCGACCCCCGGCGCGAGCCCGGCCGACCACGCCGTCGCGTGCCCTGCCGCTCGCGTCAGTTTGAGACTGCTCAAGTATCCCGGCCATATGCGGAACTGGATTGCTGTGGGTAATCGACTGACTTTGCGCGCTGCAGTCCGTGGAAGACGTCTTAACACAAACACACCCGAGCGGATAGAGAATCATGATCTTCTCATGCGATTGTCCTGGGCCATGCCCATGCCGGACAAATAAATTTGCGGTCGCGTTATTTAATCGACTATCGCGGGTGTGAGCATTTCCTTATGCCGTTCGCATCGCAAACGATCTCGGCCGCCTCAAATGCCGCCGCGAGGCGCTAATGCCGTCGGTATGCGAGCCCTAACAAGGTCATTCCTGTTCGGAATCTCGTACATGTGAACCGGAAATGCAGCGGCGCAACCCTTCCTGCGCGGGGCAGCCGCTCGTTCGAGGGCCTGTGAGTAGGCACTTCGCACCGATTGAATGCAATCGATGCCACGGGATCGTGCAAAGGTAAACACATCTAGCAAAAGGTGCGTCCACCTAGCCACGATTACACCCAGCGTGCGCGGCCATCCGAATGAGATTCGCCACCGGCCGTTCGAAGCGCTCGACGATCACGTGTTTCTCGGGTCACATGCTAGCTGGTTCGGTGAGCTTGAGAAGAAGCTGGCGACAATTATTCGAATCAATTGCTATGTTGCTGACGATGGGTGTAAAGATATTTGCTGTCAGGTTCCTATTTACGTCTGTAGCCGCGGAGTCATACACCCGGGGGGATGGACCGTGATATGAGGGGGAAGCACGTGACACAGAGTTCGCACGCGAACGTGATCCATGTCGCAGCGGCCGCCGGTGCTCTGGCCGCTGGCGCGGTTGCTGTCGCGGTGACCGGTGCTTTCGACAACAGTTCGCCGGAACGTGCACCGGGAGCCACTCCGGTAGCCCTGGGCGCCTACGCAACGCCGAACACCCTTCTCGCAGCCGTGAATGAGGCGGCCGTAGCGGGCCAGCCGGGGGCCACCAACACGGGCGCGACCCCAACGGCGAACGTTGCGGGTAATACCGGTGCGCCTGGCGGCACAAGCTTCTTCAGCCCCGCGGGCTTCTTCAGCCCGACGGGCGCGCCCGCCGGCGTCAACACCTCCGCCAGCGACCCGACCACCCCCGGCCCGGTGTTCACCCCCGGTGCCGATCCTTTCGCGGTGCCAATCCATTCGATCCGGCGTTCTGGATTCGAATGGGACAGGGGTTCGGCGACCTAGCCAACGCGCCGGCGTCAGCAGCGTCTGCCGCCAACGCTTTGGCTGAGAACTACCGAGAAACCGCCAGCTTGATCGGCCCTGAATTCAACGCCACGTGGGCAAAGGCGATGGAGAAGATGGCTGCGATCGAGCCGAACGGTGACTGGGGGGCCACCGCCGACCAGATGTATCGCATCTTCGTCAGCGACGGCGACGAGCCCGGCGAAGATGGCGGCCTGTTCATCGGCAACGGCGCCGACGGCGACCCGGGACAGGACGGCGGCAAGGGCGGTCTGTTCTGGGGTAAGGGTGGCAACGGCGGTGCCGGTGTGAGTGGAGTGAACAACGGCGACGCTGGCAACGGCGGCCGCGGCGGCTTCTTCTATGGCGACGGCGGCCAGGGCGGTAAAGGCGCGGACGCGGACGTCGAAGGCAACGCGGTTGCGGGGGCCGGTGGTCGCGGCGGGGACAGCGGGATCTATTTCGGTGTCGCCGATAGTGGCGGTGCCGGCGGGGACGCCACCAGCGAGACCGGCACGGCTCAAGGCGGTGCCGGCGGAGCCGGCGGCAACACCGGGCTTGTCGGTACCGCAGGTAGTGGCGGCGCAGGCGGCACGGCGACGGCCCCAGACTCGGCGACGGGCGGCGACGGCGGTGACACCGGCTGGAACGGTAACGCGGGAACCGGCGGTAACGGCGGCAACGCGCAAACCAACTCGGGCATAGCCACGGCCGGGGACGGTGGCAACGGCGGCAACAACGCCTGGGACGAGCACGGCGGGGACGCCGGCAACGGCGGCGATGCCACGGCCACCGAGGGTGAAGCTCACGGCGGTGACGGCGGTGACGGCGGCGCAGGCGGCTGGGCCGCACCGAGCGGACGCGGCGGTGACGGCGGCGATGCGGTCATCATCACCGGTACGGCTGAGGGCGGTAATGGGTAAAGGCGGTAGCTCGGTGGTCGGCAGCTTCTTCTCCCCTGGTGGCAAAGGCGGCAACGGCGGCACCGGAACCGCGACCAACGGCACGGCAACCCACGGCTTCGGCGGCCTGGGAGGCTTGGGCCAGGGCGGTGCTCCGGATGGAGCCTCGGGCAGCGACGGCGGCTCCTCCGATGGTGGTTCGGGCGGCACCGGGTAGCCGCATAGATTGGCGGGATGCGAAGGATCGCTTCTGGCGCCGCAACGGTCACGGCGACATCCGTCTTCGTCGGCCTGGTGATCGCCGGCTGCGCTTCGGGCACGGATCGCGAGGTGGAACCGTCGTCGCCGTCTGCGACCACGACGACCACCCAAGCTCCGGCGTCCGGCGGGGTGAGTGTCTCGCCCGACGGCGTCACGACGGCCGTCGGCGTTCCGGCGGAATCCACCGAGGAGGAGTACTTCCACGCGTGTCGCGCCGCGAAGGTGTGGATGGACCAACAGGGTGGTGACCCCAAGAGCCTGATCGAGCCCTACCTCAAGACATTGCAGACGTCAGACTCCGCCGGCCCCGGGACCTACGGCACCCCGTGGTCGCAGCTGGCACCAGCGCGACAGGCGGGCGTGATCGTCGCCGTGCAGGCGGCCGCCGACGCACTGTGCGGCTAGATCGCCGAATTCGAATCACGCTGAGTTTATTCGGCGCGCCACAATAGCGATATGGCCGGCAAACGCGTCGCGCTGGCCCTCGGCAGCGGGGGCGCCCGCGGCTACGCCCACATCGGCGTCATCGAAGAACTACGCGATCGCGGGTACGACATCGTCGGCATCGCCGGGTCGTCGATGGGTGCACTCGTAGGCGGTCTGCAGGCCGCGAGCAAGCTCGACGAATTCGCGGAGTGGGCGAAGTC